>JANWIJ010000034.1 GCA_025449935.1 Chitinophagaceae bacterium | reverse complement strand
TACCCCAGGTGGTAAAAAGTGCGCGGGTCATGAAAAAAAGTGTCGCCGTGCTTACTCCTTTTATAGAGGCAGAAAAAGAAATACGAAAACAGGCCCACCTGGCCGCGGGAACAGTTAATGAAGAAGGCGCAGGCGCTGCAAAGGTTTTGCTGGCAACGGTCAAAGGCGATGTGCATGATATCGGGAAAAATATCGTGGGGGTCGTTTTGGGTTGTAACGGTTATGATATTATCGATCTCGGCGTCATGGTTCCCGCCGACAAAATTTTAGATACGGCCGAAAAACAACAGGTTGATATCATTGGATTAAGCGGTCTTATCACTCCATCCCTGGATGAGATGGTGCATGTGGCACATGAAATGAAGCGGCGCAATATGAAGCAACCCCTGCTGATCGGCGGCGCTACCACTTCCCGTACACATACGGCTGTAAAGATTGCCCCGCAATATGACAATGGCGTGCTGCATATCCTGGATGCATCCAGGAGTGTAACTGCCGTCAGCACTTTATTGAATAAAGAACAGAAAAACAGCCTGCTCGAAAAAACACAGGCGGAATATGAGGGATTGCGGAACCAGTTTTTGAACAAAAATAAAAAAACACTGATCCCCTACGGAGAAGCCGTGATCACCAAGCAATATTTCGACTGGAAAAACTACAGCCCGGTCAAACCCGCGGTGAACGGTGTAAAAGTGCTGAAGGATTATGACCTGGCTGACATTGCACGCTATATTGACTGGGGACCGTTTTTTATTGCCTGGGAAATGCCGGGTCGTTTCCCGGATGTGCTCACCGATAAGATTTTTGGCACCGAAGCCACACGGCTTTACAATGATGCGCAAAAGATGGTGAAGCAATTAGTGAGTGAAAAATGGTTTAGGGCTGATGGGGTAATTGGATTCTGGCCGGCCGTGAGTAACAATGCAGACACGGTGACATTACAAACCGGTAAAGGAGAAGTAAAACTGGAATCCCTGCGGCAGCAGTTAAAAAAAGCAGCGGGTCAACCCAGCTTTTCGCTGGCTGATTTTATTAAACCCGTACAAAACAGTTCCCCATTGGGCGATGGTGAGAATGGGACCGACTACATGGGAGCTTTCGCCGTAACCATTCATGGGGCAAAAAAGTATATTGAGCAGTTTGCCGCTGACCATGATGACTATAACAAAATCCTTGTACAGATACTGGCCGATCGTTTTGTGGAGGCCTTTGCAGAATGTCTCCATGAAAAAACCAGGAAGGAATACTGGGGTTATGAAAAAACGGAAAATCTTTCCAATGAACAGATGATCCGGGAAGAATATAAAGGCATTCGCCCGGCACCCGGTTACCCCGCCTGCCCCGATCATACCGAGAAAATAAAATTATTTGAACTGCTCAGTGTTACGAAGAATATCGGTATTGAATTAACCGAAAGTCTTGCCATGAGCCCGCCGGCTTCTGTTTGCGGATGGTATATCGCACATCCCCAAAGTCATTATTTTGGTTTGGGTAAAATAGATAAAGATCAATTGGCTGATTATGCGCAACGGAAAGGCATGAGTTTGGAAGAAGCGGAGAAATGGTTAAGACCTGTGCTGGAATAAAACACCAAGTTGCTGTAACTGGCTGTTAAGCTGTTCCGGCGATTGAAAATGAATACTCTCTATCCCCATGTCTTCCGCGGCCCTTATGTTCCGTAAATTATCATCGATAAACAAGGCATCCGCGGGATCAATGCTGTAGCGGTCCAGCAGCCGCTGGTAAAATTCAACAAAGGGTTTTCTTGTTTTTTCTTCGCCGCTTACCACCCGGCCGTCAAACCAATGCAGGAAGTTGTACCGCACAAGAGCTATATCAAAAAGATTAGCCTGCCAGTTGGTCAATGCGTATATTTTATATTTATCCCTCTCCTTCAATTGCCGGAAAATTTCCACGGTTTCGTAAATAGGGCTTTTCAGCATATCCGTCCAGCGGCCGTAATAATCCCGGATCGGTTCTTCCCATTCGGGGAATTGCCGGATCAATTCCTGGGTAGCGTCCACGATGGATCTGCCTTCATCCTGTTTTTCATTCCAGTCGTTGGTACAAATATGGTGGAGAAAAAAATCCCTTTTCTCCAGGGAATCAAAATAATGTTCATCAAAAACGTATTTGGGGTTCCAGTCAATCAGCACACCGCCGAGGTCGAAGATGATCGTGTTTATTGGCATTTGTTTTTTGGGTTTAGGGTTTAAAGTTTAACGTTTAACGTATAAAGTCTAAGGTTTAAGACTTTCCGCTTAAGCGGAAGTGAAGGCGCGGTAAAGCAGGTGTTCCTAAAGGATCGGCTAGCAGCTATTAGCTAACGGCTACCAGCTGGCAACTTACCTATACCTCAACTTAAGGAAAATCATCGTGCACGACATCGCCAGCACGATCGCATTGGTGAGTATAATGACCCAGTTATCCAGTAATGCCCCGTAGAGGATCCACATGACTTCGTTGATAGCTGCAATGATGAACATCAGCAGCGAAACATCTTTCGCAGATTTTTCTTTCCAGGTTTTGATTACCTGGGGTAAAAACGTCAGTGAAGTGATGGCCCCGGCAGCATAACCAAGCAGATCAACACCTGTCATTTATTTATACTTTTTAATTTGTTTAATCTCTTCCGGCGACGCGGGATTGAAACTTATTGCTGTTCCACCCCCGGGTGCCAATTTCAATTTCAGGCTGGTTTTATTGTCCACGAGGAATTTTTCAATCACGTAGGCCTCCGGGTTAGCCTTCCAGTCAGCATTGTCCCCATCCCGGTAAATGGTGGCGGCATATTTTTTCCCCGCATCCAGGAAATTCAATGAGGTTGTGAAATTCCTGGCAGTTTCGTCAGTAATTGCTCCCAGGAACCAGCTTTCTTTTCCTTTCGATTTCCGGGCGATGATGACATAATCACCCGGTTCCGCATCCAGTATGCGGGTATCATCCCAATCCACGGCCACATCTTTTATAAACTGGAAGGCATCCATCCGCGCTTCATAATTTTCAGGAAGGTCAGCGGCCATTTGCAGCGGGCTGTACATCGTAATATATAAAGCAAGCTGTTTGGTTAGCGTTGTGTGCACCTGTTCTTTTTTGTCCGGGTTGTAATGATTCATTTTTATTTTAAATATACCCGGTGTATAATCCATCGGCCCTCCCATCAGCCTGGTAAAAGGTAAAATGGTTTCATGTTCAGGCTGGTTGCCTACACTCCATGCATTGAATTCATTTCCCCTGGCGGCCTCGCAGGCGAGAAAGTTAGGATAGCTGCGGTGAAGGCCCGTTGGACGTACGGGCTCATGCATATCCACCATTATTTTATACGCAGCTGTTTTTTGCATGACACGCTCATAATGCCGGACCATCCACTGCCCGTCATGATGTTCTCCCCTGGGAATAATTCGCCCGACATAGCCTGTCTTAACAGCGGCATACCCAAACCGGTTCATGAAACGATAGGCGGTATCCATCCATCGTTCATAATTGGTAACCGAGGCCGAGGTTTCGTGGTGCATGATCAGTTTAACACCTTTGGAAGCGGCATACTGCTGTAATTCTTTTACATCAAAATCAGGATAGGGAGTTACAAAATCAAAGACATCTTCTTTCCACTGGCCGAACCAATCTTCCCAGCCCGTATTCCATCCTTCCACCAGTACTCCTTCAATTCCATGCTTCGCAGCAAAATCTATATATCTTTTTACATTGGGCGTATTTGCTCCATGAGGAACTTTGCTGGATTGCTGGGAACCTACCTGCCCGCCGCTGAAATCCCAGCTGCTTTTGCCTACATGCATTTCCCACCATACACCAACCATTTTCTGGGGTTTTATCCACGATACATCCGTTATTCTGGAAGGTTCATTCAGGTTCAAAACAAGTTTGGATGCAAGAATCTCTGTGGCTTTATCGGATATGACAATCGTTCTCCAGGGTGTTACCGCCGGTGCTTGTAAGTAAGCTTTGTTGCCCACCGCATCCGGCACAAGATGAGCATCCAGTGTGAACGTGGTTTTATCAACCACCAGGTTCATTGCCGGGTAATTGACCAGTGCTGCTTCATGAATATTGATATAAAGACCTTTTTCCGACTTCATCATCAGCGGAGTCTGCACCGCGTTTTTATCAAAAGAAGTTTTTGCATGTATTTCCTGGGCAAAGCCGCCCCCGGATGCATCTACCCCGCTTAATTTACTGGTATAGTATCCATATTCATTGGTATCGTAATCCCCCGGTATCCAAAATGCTTTATGATCTCCTGTTAAGGCGAACTGCGTTAATTCATCCGCTATGATAAAATGATTGAGGTTGGGTTGTACCGGGAAAGCATAACGAAACCCGACGCCATCATTGAATACACGCAGGATCAGCTCAACCAATATGCCCTTTTCACCTTTCAGTTTTAACCGGAGCTGGTTATAATTATTTCGTATTTCCCTGACTTCTCCCCAGACAGGTTGCCAGGTTTCATTCACGGTGTTTTGTTCTTTGCCTGTAACGGTAAAATATTCCAGCCGGGCAGCAGGTTCTTTCAAAACAAACCCCAGTTGGGAGGTGCTGATGACGCCGTTCGATTTGTAATCAATTTCATATGCTAACTTATCACCGGTGGCATTTGCTCCCACTGTGACAATCCTGAGCCTTATATTTCCATCCGGTGAGGATACCGTTTCTATCAGGTTACCAAAACATATTTGTGCAAGAAAAAAACATGCGATGGCAGGCAATAACTTTCTGAGCATACTTTTCAGTTTATGGTAAAGTTAGAGTTTTTGTGTAAATAGTACACATTTCGGTTAGCGCTTCTCAAACAGCCACCAGTAGCGTTTTCGCGGTTTTACTCTATAATTGGTACTGATGTAATTACTGATATGGTCCATCGCTTCATCCACATCATCAGTGATCAGAACAAGGTTCATATCCTCCTTGTGGATGGTACCCTGCCGGGCCATCCACTCGATATTCTTCAATAAGGGTTCGTGGTATTCTTTACCAAAAAGAACAACAGGAAACTGGCTGATACTTTTTGTTTGCACCAGGGTCAGTGTTTCAAAAAGTTCGTCCATGGTGCCAAACCCGCCGGGCATGATGATAAAAGCATAGGAATATTTTACCAGCAATACTTTCCGGACAAAGAAGTGTTCAAAGGTTACGGACTTGTTCATATACGGGTTTGCCTGTTGTTCAAACGGCAACTGTATATTGCAACCCACTGATTTTCCCCCCTGCTCAAAAGCACCCTTATTGGCCGCTTCCATTATTCCCGGGCCCCCTCCTGTCATAGTGGTAAAACCCAGTTCCGCGATACGTTTTCCGAATTCTTCTGCTTTTTTATAATAAGGATGATCGTTTTTAAATCTTGCTGACCCAAAAACAGTAATGCAGGGCCCGATAAAGTGAAGTTCCCTGAATCCCTTGATGAATTGCCGGAACACCCGCCAGGCAAAGGCAAGTTCATATCCCCTGCTTTTGGGGCCATCCAGGTAAACATGCTCTTTGGAAGGAATGATTTCCGGGCTTTTTGGTTTTGTGGTTGCTTCCATAGTAAACTGTAAATTGCTTTCCAATTTAAACAATAAAGCAATGCGTATTATCAGTTATAATGTTAATGGCATCCGGGCCGCCATCAAAAAAGGATTTATGGATTGGTTGAAAACCAACCCGGCTGATGTACTATGTATCCAGGAAACAAAAGCGGCAAAAGATGATGTGGATCATAAAGCGTTTAATGACCTGGGTTACCATGATTACTGGTACAGTGCGCAGAAAAAAGGATACAGTGGCGTAGCGGTATTCACCAAAATAAAACCAGACCACGTGGAATATGGCACGGGTCATAAAGTAAGTGATGATGAAGGCCGCGTCATCCAGATGAATTTTGGTGATACAAGGCTTATCAATGCCTATTTTCCTTCCGGTACCAGCGGGGAGGAACGGCAAAGTTTCAAATACTTGTGGCTGGATGAATTCAACAATTACCTGGATAAATTGAAAAAGAAATATCCCAGGCTGATACTTTGCGGGGATTATAATATAGCCCATAAAGAAATTGACATTCATGATCCGAAAGGCAATAAGAAATCCTCCGGTTTTTTACCCGAAGAAAGGGAATGGATGACCCGGTTCCTCGACAATGACTGGATTGACACTTTCCGGCATTTCCGTCCTGATCCGCACCGCTACAGCTGGTGGAGCCAGCGCTTTCCTGCTGTCCGGCTGAATAATAAGGGCTGGAGAATAGATTATATCAATGTGACAGCGCCATTAAAAAAACAAATTAAGGACGCCGAGATTTTCCCGGATGTAAGACACAGTGATCATTGTCCTGTTTATCTTGATATTAATATATAATCAATGATCGTATACAATATCACGATAAAAATATTACCCGAAATAGAGGAAGAATGGGTTCAATGGCAAAAACAGGAACATATTCCCGATGTGATGGCCTCCTGCCAATTCACGGATTATAAATTCTACCGTTTGCTGGATGCTGAAAATGATGGTGTCACCTATATTGTCCAGTATTTTGCTCGTTCGCGGGAAAACTTCGACTGCTATATAAAAGATACGGCACCGGCGCTTCGTGAAAAAGCATTCAATCGCTGGGGCAACAGGTTTATTGCATTCCGGACTATTATGGAGCCTGTGAATTGAGTGTGCAAAAGAAAATTTATTGATCTGGCTTATCCCGGAGTTCCGTAATATTCCTCAAACCCGCTACCGGTAAGGATTTCATCGAAATCCACCAAAGCCACTCCTGGCAAGGCTTCCAGGTAATAATAACTATACTTATCAAGCCGTTCAATTCTCCTGCCTGGTTAAAATCCTTGCCCCATGCGGCTTCGGACGGATTGTACGGCATTTGGTTGCAATAAAAATATTTTGTTGGAATGAAAAAGCCTCTAAATTTGTCGGTGTACTAAACTTCTAAAATAAAATATCATGAACAAAGCTGAATTGATCGCAAAGGTGTCCGATGATACCGGAATCACTAAAACCCAGGCAAACGCTGCACTCGACTCTTTTATAGAAGCAGTGACCAAATCGTTAAAGGGCGGTGGTAAGGTAACACTCGTGGGATTTGGCACTTTCTCTGTTTCAAAAAGAGCTGCCCGTAATGGCCGTAACCCCCAAACGGGAGAAGTAATTAAAATTAAAGCTAGAAAAGTTGCCCGCTTCAAAGCTGGTAAAGAACTTGCTGGTAAATTGTGATGCCCTATTACATTACTAAAAAACTCCATCCCTGTACGGGGCGGAGTTTTTTATTCTGATGAATATTTTCACCTAACTAAATAAAAAATACTATGGGAAGAGGAGATAAAAAAACCGCAAAAGGCAAACGCTTTAAAGGATCATTTGGTAAAAGCAGGCCGGTTACAAAAAGCCCGGCTAAAAAAGCGGCAGCCAAAAAAGCAGCGGAAAAAAAGAGTAAATAATATTATAAGGTAAGTTCACCACCCGGATACTTTATTTCCCTTATATACTATTGCCCGTTCCGGCACTTAAGGCGCTAAGCGTTCGATTTTCCAGTCGCCATTGTCCTGGAGGGAATATTGAAGCCGGTCATGCAGGCGGCTGGGTCTTCCCTGCCAGAATTCAATAATTACAGGCTTTAACAGGAACCCGCCCCAGTGGGGAGGTCGTTGAATTTTTTTTGTGCCCTTTAATTGCTGTTTCTGCTTTTTGTATTCCTCATCCAGCCAACCTCGGTTTTCAATAACCTCGCTTTGGGGGGAAGCGATGGCGCCGATCTGGCTGTTTTCCGGCCTGGAGTTGAAATAAATGTCACTTGCCCCTGGCTCTATTTTTTGAATTAACCCGGTAATGCGCACCTGTCTTTCCAGTTCCTTCCAGAAGAAAACAAGGCAACCCTTTGGATTTTCGCCGATTTGCCGCCCTTTGAAGCTGTTGTAATTGGTAAAAAAAGTAAACCCTTCCCGGTCAAAGTCCTTTAATAGAACAATCCGGGCAGAAGGAACTCCATCCGGCGACGCCGTAGCCAGTGTCATGGCATTTACTTCCCCTATTTCGGAGGCTATCGCCTGCTTCCACCATTTCCTGAATTGTTTGATGGGATCAGTGGCAGCTTTTTCTTCCGATAATTTCTTCTGTGAATAATTTTTCCTGATATCAGCAATGCGGTTATTCATACTCATGCCCGTTTAAGGCTTAAAGTTAATCATTAACAAAGTGGAGTAAATGAAAAAGGCCCCGCAGGTTGAACTTTTTATACCCGGGCGCTTCAGGAGTTTTTAAATTGCTTTTTAGCGAGCTCATCCCGTTCTTCAGCCACAACATTCAGCATACTCTCCAGCTCACCCAGCCTTTTTAACTGGCCCTGCAATTTTGCATTGGTGTCAGCAACCGACTGGATATCATTATTAAGCTCTTCGAGGTAGGCAACTCTTTTCTGAAGTTGTTGCCGCTGGAAACTGGTATCCCGCAGTTTGTCTTCCGTTTCAGTCAATACCCGCTGCAGTTCCTGGTTTTCCGTTACAGCAGCGTGGTATTTTGCTTTATACTCATCAAAATCTTTTGTGATTTTATAATAGTCTTCTTTTATATCCTCATATTCGAGGCTTATTTTTTTGGATGCAGCTACCTGGCTTTCCAGCTTGTGTATTTTATCCTGTAAAATACTGAACTCGCTGTAGGCATTATCAAGCATGGATGTCATTTCTTTTGTCAGGTGGGCTTTTTGCTGAATATTAGTCACTTCTTTATCTTTTTGTGACAACATCCGCTTCAGATCATCTACCTGGTTACTCAGTTCCTCGTTGAATTTGATTATTTCCTGTTGTTTCTCTTCCGTCTCTTTCACCATATCAATCTGGCCCAATAGCTGGTTGATTTTTTCATTGTGCTCCAGCAGGCTGCTCTGTGCCTGGCGCAATTGTTCGATATAGGCAGGTGCTTCTGTTACAACCGGTGAATGCGATTTGCGCAGGGAGTCAATTTCTGCCTGTAATTTTTTATTCAGCTTGCGCATTTCTTCCGCCTCAATCGTATTGATGCTGTTATTCTCTTCTGTTTCTGAAAATCGTTGCCGGAGTAAATCCATTTCTTTATCCCTTGCTTCGATATCGTTGAAATAACGGAGTTTCCAGCTTTCCAGTTCTTTGCCGGTTTTACCCGCCGCATCCGACGTAACGTCCCGGAAGGATTTCCGGCTGGCGATAAAAAAATGTATAGTAATACCCAGCGTGATCGCACCCAGCATCAGCACAATAATCTCTACCAGGGAAAGAGTGAGGCTCGCCATAAACAGATTTGCAGGTTTGTAAACTATTGAAAAATTACCAAATTTTCGTCAATAATTTTTCACAGGCGATACATTGGAAGAACCTGCAAGATAGTCGCTGTGCTTAAATAACAAATAGTAAATGTACTAGGAATGGAATAATCTGCTGGTTCTATCCCCTGACAAGCGTCCCTACCTTTTCGCCGGTGACTACACGGCGAAGATTTCCTTCTTTATTCATGTTAAAGACAATGATCGGGAGATTATTTTCCATACAAAGGGTAAAGGCGGTCATATCCATCACCCGCAGGTTATTAGTGAGACATTCCTGGAAGGTAATCACGTTGAACTTGGTGGCGCTGGGGTCTTTTTCAGGGTCTGCGGTATAGATCCCGTCAACCCGTGTACCTTTTAGAATAACATCTGCATTGATCTCTATTGCCCTCAGGGAGCCGGCCGTGTCAGTAGTAAAATAAGGGTTACCGGTTCCCGCACCGAAAATAACCACCCTGCCTTTTTCGACATGCCGGATGGCCCGGCGGCGGATATACGGTTCGGCGATCTGCTCCATCTTAATGGCACTCTGCAACCTGGTGTACACACCCACTCTTTCCAGGCCTGCCTGCAGTGCCATGCCATTGATAACCGTTGCGAGCATGCCCATGTAATCACCATGCGCCCGTTCGATACCTGTTTCAGCCTCATTCATCCCCCGGTAAATATTTCCTCCGCCTATAACAATGGCTACCTGGACGCCTAATTCTGTAATTAATTTTATGTCCTGGGCATACTGGGCAATCACATCTGTATCAAACCCAAAACTTTTATCCCCCATTAAAGCTTCACCGGAAAGTTTGAGAAGAATTCGTTTGTATTTGGGTAACATTGGAGCTTAATTTTTCGGGGCGAAGATAAGGGTTTTGCCTATTGTTTAACCGCCCTGATGCTATACAGCATCGGTATCTTTCCTTCCAGGCCTTTTATCTGCCACTGCCCCTTCGAGGTCTCTATGGAATTGGTAAAGTTTGCATAGGGCGAATACATAAACTCATTATAATGCTGTAGCTGTAAACCCTGCTTTATCAGTGCATTCAGCAGTTCGCTGGTGCTGTGGTTCCAACTGTATTCCTTTCCTTTTATATCCGCTTTCCGGTCAGTATACGTGCCATAATTTTCCGTAACAATCAGCTCCCGGTTTTCGTAAGAGTATTGAATCCGGGTAAACTCATCATCAAACATCCAAACCACCGGATGAAAATCAGCCATATAGAATATACCGCCGGGCTTCAGGTAGTAACTGATCAATGCTGCCCAGTGGGTAAGATCCGGCAGCCATCCGATGGTGCCATAGGAAGTAAATACAATATCAAATTTTTCATCCAGGTGATCTTTCAGGTCATAGATATTGCAACAAATGAATTTGGCGTTGAGCCCCATTTCACTATTTAGTTGCCTCGCTTCATCAATCGCTTTATCGGAAAGATCCACGCCGGTTACTGTTGCCCCAAGTCTTGCCCAGTTAAGGCTGTCCATTCCAAAATGGCATTGCAGGTGAAGCATTTTCTTTCCCTGCACATCACCTACTTCATTTAATTCAATCGGCGTCAATACCTGCTCCCCGGCTTTAAACCCCGCAAGATTATAGAATGCTGAATCCTTATGAACAGCCGTCCGCTGGTTCCAGAGATCTTTGTTTGCTTCGAAATACTGGTTGTGATTTTCCATGTCTAAAATTAAAAAAGGGAGCCGTCATGGCTCCCTTTGGTATAAAATTTATTCCGGTAAATTATCCCAGGGCCACCCGTTTGAATTCCGTCACTTTTACATCCCCGCTCTCTTTGAGGTAATCTGCGACTGTTTTGCCTGCATCTTTCACGAAGGCCTGGGCCGTTAAGGTTTGTTCTTTAAAAAAAGCACCCATTTTGCCATCAGCAATCTTGGCCAGCATTTCTTCAGGTTTGCCCGCCATTTTGGGATCCTGCTTCATCAGTTCCATGATGATGTCTTTTTCCCGGTCAATTACAGCCTGGGGAACAGATGCAGCATCCACCGCTACAGGATTCAGCGCAGCGATCTGCATCGCCACATCTTTGCCGGCATCTGCTGCTTCCTTGCTCAATCCAACCAGTACACCGATGCGGTAGGCACCATGAATATAGGAAGCCACATAAGGAGCATCCACCCGCTCAAACTTCGTAACGCCAATCTTCTCCCCGATAGAAGCCAGTTTATCATTAACCAGTTCTGCTACAGTAGCATTCCCGGCTTTTACATTCATTAATTCATCAAGGTTCTTTACATTGCCGGCAATAGCTGCATCAGCTATACTCTGTCCAAAGGCAACAAAGTCGGCATTCTTGGAAACGAAGTCTGTTTCACAGCTTACACAAACAACAATGCCTGTCTTATGATCAGCTGTTGTTTGGGCAATGACCACCCCTTCCTTTGCTTCCCGGTCGCTTCTTTTCGCAGCTACTTTCTGGCCCTGTTTACGCAACCAGTCAATCGCGGCTTCAAAATCGCCATTGGTTTCTGTTAACGCCTTGCGGCAATCCATCATACCTGCACCAGTAGCCTGGCGAAGTTTATTTATGTCCTGTGCACTTATAGTTACTGTACTCATAGATAATTAATAATTAAGAATTAGGAATTTAGTATGCAGGCTGGTCAATAACCTAAGACAATAACCCTGCCTCCCGGCAGGCAGGCTGCAAAACTTTCTTATCTCCTTCCGCCACCTGGTCCTCTTCCGGCGCTACCGCCCGGTGTACGGCGTCTTTGCCCGCCACCTGCACCAGCAGGTCCACGGCCTCTTCCACCACGACCACCTTCTGCTTCAGCTTCCGCCTGCATTTTAGCTGCTTTTCTTTCTTTTTCATCATCCGTCATTTCATCCACTTCTTCATCTTTTGCAGCTTGTCTTTCCGCCAGTCCTTCTGCGATCGCCGCCGTAATATAATTTACGATGATGGCAATAGATTTGGTCGCATCGTCATTGGCAGGAATAGCAAAATCAACTTTATTGGGATCGCAGTTGGTATCAACCACGCCAAATGTTGAGATACCCAACCGCTTTGCTTCAGCCAGTGCAATATGCTCGTGACCAATATCAACAATAAACAACGCAGCAGGTACACGACCCAGCTGGGCTATACCACCCAATACTTTTTCCATCTTGTCTTTATCGCGGCTCAGTGTTAAACGCTCTTTCTTGGTGATGCTGTCAAAAGAACCGTCGCCAAGCATTTTGTCGATACTCTGCATTTTCTTCACACTTTTGCGAACAGTGTTGAAGTTGGTCAGCATTCCACCCAGCCATCTTTCAGTAACAAAAGGCATGTTTACTCTTTTGGCGGATTCATTGACAATATCCTTTGCCTGTTTTTTAGTTCCTACAAACAGGATTTTCTTGCCACTGCGGGCAATCTGCTTCATTACAGCGGCTGTTTCCTGCAGGCATTCCACCGTTTTGTTCAGGTCGATGATATGAATACCTTTCTTCTCAGCAAAGATGTAAGGCAACATCTTGGGGTTCCACTTCTTCTTCAGGTGACCAAAATGAACACCTGCGTCCAGAAGTTGCTGTTGTAAGGATGTATTATTTTCCATTGTATTTGAATGATCGTTTTTAAAATTTGTTTGCGGCGATTAACGTTTAGAGAACTGGTAGCTTCTTCGTGCTTTCTTATGCCCGAATTTCTTACGTTCTACAGAACGGGGGTCCCGTTTCAGTAAGCCGGCCGCTTTTAATGCAGGACGAAAATCCGGATTGATCTCCAGTAACACCCTGGCGATACCCAGCATGGCAGCTTCTGCCTGTCCTTTAACACCACCACCGGTAGCATTGATTTTCACATCAAATTTATTTACTACGTCTACCGTTTTCAGCGGACGCTCTACCTGGTTTTGTAAATACACCAGGGGGAAATAAGTTTTGTAATCCTTATCGTTTACCGTGATAGTGCCTTCTCCTTTGGAGAGAAACACCCTGGTGACAGCGGCTTTACGACGACCAATTCCGTTTTTTTGCTTTTCCATTTTATTTTTAGCTTTTAGCTTCTGGCTATTAGCATTTAGCCCGAGGCTAATGGCTAACAGCTAACGGCTGTTTTAAAATTTTAATTCTTTTGGTTGTTGTGCTGTATGCGGGTGGTTAGTGCCAGCGTACACAAATAATTTCTTGTACATCTTGCGGCCCAACCGGTTTTTAGGCAACATTCCTTTTACCGCTCTTTCAATAACCACTTCGGGTCTGCGGTTGATAAGATTTCTTGCCACTTCTTCTTTACGACCGCCCGGGTAACCGGTAAAATGGTCATAAATTTTCTGATCAAGCTTGTTGCCGGTTAATACAACTTTTTCGCAGTTGATCACAATGATATAATCACCTGTGTCAACATGGGGGGTGTAGTATGCTTTATTCTTACCACGGAGTATCGCGGCAATTTTTGCACACATACGACCAACGGTTTGATTAGTACCGTCCACAACATACCAGTTGCGTTTTACGGTAGCCTCGTTCGCATGTTTGGTAGTGAAATGTAATTTGCTCATTTTGAGAAAAGCTTTTAGCTGTTGGCCCCGGGCTTTTAGCCTGGTTGCTTTCAGCAGTTAAATAATATACAGCCAGGGCTATCCCCCTTTCTGCCCCCTGTAACAGCTAGTCGTTAATAGCTAACTGTTATTAAAAGGGGTGCAAAGATAGGTTTGGGAGAAATTCAAACCTAAGAATTGGGACAGTAATTTCTATCAGACCTTTGCAATAGACTGATTTTCAATAAATATTTTGACTGATAATATACATAGGTCAGCTTTGCATGTCCCACCAGCTGGTGTTTTTAAAGCCATCGCCTATAATTAGCGGCTCTCCGATTCTTGGTGTGGCTACATTTACCTTTAGTTCCCCGGCCTTAATTAAAACCCTCCTCACGGGTTCATTCCAGGGATGCATACCAAGCATGAACTTGCCCCAGTGAACCGGCAAAAGTGTTTTGGCCTGCAAATCCACGGCCGCCTGGACCGTTTCTTCCGGCATCATGTGTATGAGCGGCCACATGGTATTGTACTGGCCGGCTTCCAGGATGGCCAGGTCAAACGGACCGTATTTATTTCCTATTTCTTTGAAATGGATGTCATACCCGGAATCACCGCCCAGGTAAAAATTATGTGACGGGGTCTTTAAAATAAAAGATGACCATAGTGTCTGCCCTCTTTTTATTCCTCTCCCCGAAAAATGACGGGATGGCGCCGCGGTTAATTGCATATTGTCTTCCAGTTCTTCGGATTGCCACCAGTCCAATTCAATGATCTTTTTTTCATCAATGCCCCAATATTTTAAATGAGCACTAATGCCGAGGGAACAATATATCCACTTTACGTTATTCCTTAATTTCCTGATCGTTTTAAAATCCAGGTGGTCATAGTGATCATGTGTTAAGATCAGGTAATCTACCCCAGGCATATCTTCTGCATTGTATTCATTGCTTCCCGGGAACGCTTTCACCATAAATGATACCGGGGCTGCATTACCGCTGAATACAGGATCTACCAGGAAATTCTTGTTTTCAACCCGCATGAAATAAGAGGAGTGCCCAAACCAAATGACAACCGGTTCCGGTGAAAGCAATTTCTTCAGGTCTGTCTTTACAAAAGGCAGCTTGCCTTGTGGTACGGTTTCCGGGTGCTTTTTAAAAAACTCTCTTGTCATTTTCCAGTATGAAACCCCTTCAGGTTTCATAGGTGTCAGGGAGAGGTTTTGAAAAGCCCCGTTTTTATAATTAGCAGATTGTTGTAAGCGTTGCAGGTGTTTCCCCGAAGGAAGCTTGCCGGTAATTTTTAAGGACATGCTAAAATCATTTTTCTGGTGCAAATTACTGACCCGGTAACTGGCAAAATACCTGAATTCGGTAAACGAACAATATTCAAAGGTGAATGAATAACCGGCAATTACTAACTACCAGCCCGTTTAACGGCGATACGGGTATTGGTAAGATGCGTAATGATAACCTGGACAGCATCGCCTTCTTTTACCGGGTCCTTACCCATGTCCGTCAACGGAATTTTTGCCTGGATTTTATCGCCGAACAGGTTCAGGTAAACAGCATGGG
>JANWIJ010000033.1 GCA_025449935.1 Chitinophagaceae bacterium | reverse complement strand
TTTACAGACAGTATGGAATACCAATTATTTTTTTCCGGGTTTCTTTACGATACCACTAAATTTTCAACCGGGAAAGTGAAGCTGATCAGCAGCCAGCTAACCCGGCAAAGGTGGCTGGATGAAAAAGAGGATCGCCACGGCTTATACTGGTTCTTTATGGAATTGCGGATCTATATTCTGTTGTTTGCTTTAATGCTTACAGGCTTACTGCTTCAGAAAAAATATAAAGCACTGAGAAACTGGCTGGTTTCATTTTTTGCAGTTGGGGCCATCTACACCTATCTTTTTATTTTCATGAAAATAACAACGCCCATACACCTGGGTTTGCTTTTGTTTTTATGGATTTGTCTTAGTGGTCAGTACACAAAAAAAGATGCTCTTTTCCCGGCCAACAAAATATACCGGGCCATAATGGGCGTTTCCATCCTGTTATTGTTTGGCTGGATGGGTTTACGGGTCGCCCGGGAGAGTAGCCTGAACGAACAGCACCGGCAGCGGTTTAAGTGTATGGTCAGTGAAATTAATAAAGACCGGCAAAAGCTGTTTGTTGCAACGGATGACTCTTTCCCGCTGGGTAATTTTTATATCTGGGATCTGCCCTCACAGTATCCTGTTTCGAACCTGTTATACAAGGACAGGCTGTTGACCCACACATGGGTGCAGACGCTGGCGCGGTTTGGAATTACTGATTTTACGCGGGCCCTGGTTGAGGATGAAAAAGTTTTTTTGTTGGGTCGTCCCTTACCAGCGCTGGAAATAATTTTACGCGCAAAACTTTCTGACAGAATACCCGGGTATCAATGCCTGGAAGTGAGAAAGTTAAAACCCGCCGGGTAAGTTATTTCGCCTGGAACACGGCTATCCGCTGCCGGACGTTTTCCCGGATATTCATGTAATACAGGTTAATATCCGCAACATGATAATTACGGGTAAAATATAAGAAACTCCAGGGAAACCTTGGTTTGTTAACATATAACAGCCCATTGCTAACCCGGGCATCCGTTGTTTCCGGGTATAGTTTGTTGAATTTAAAAAGAATGCTTCCTTTATTAAGTTTTTTGGAGGCATACTCATTACCGGTGGTCCAGGTAAGCGGGTTGGTGACAAAGGAAGAATCATTTTTCTTTTTCAGGTAGAATGGAACGTATCCTTTGCGAAAAGTCCGCCAGCTGCAAATGCAAGCGGTTTGAAAAGAATCGGCACACATTTTTAAAGAAGAAAAATAATCTTTCGGAACAGGCCACCCGATGATATAGGCGACAACAAGCCGGTTGTATAATGGCCTGTCTTCAAAAAATTCTTTGAGTAGTTTTTCAGCGAGCAGGCTTCCCTGGCTGTGGGCAGCAATAATAATGGGTCTTCCTTTGTTCCAGTGCTGTAAATAATATTCAAACGATTTTTTTACATCTTCATAAGCCAGTTCAAAAGCCTGTTGGGCTGTTTCCTTATCTTTTGTAAAAAAATTTTTTATATGCGCCTGCCGGTACCGGGGGGCGAATACCCGGCATTGCTGGTTGAACACACTCGCCTGGTACAGGATGGAAGAGTAGTCCGTTTTTGCATTGATGTAATCATTATCAATGAGCGCATTCGGATTTTTTAAATTCTTTTTTCTTGTGTAGGTAGTAGGATGAAGGAAAAAAACATCTGCTGTTGTATCCCTCCTTTCGTTTTGAAGAGGTGCTGGTATACTATCTGACGGATCCCATTTCCACGGATGTGCTGCCCAATAATCAAGTGATGCGTAATCCGGGTTGCCATCGGCGCTTTTAAACTGGTACCGGGTTCTGTAAACCTCGTACTTGTCAGCACAGGAAGAAAGAAGAAGCAGCGACAGAATGGAATAAAATAATAGTCTCTTCATAAAACAAAGTAATTGAAAACCTTCTTAAAGGGCTGTTTTATCAAGTCATAATACCATCTATCCAAACAGCGGAAAATATTTTTTCCCTTAAATCATTCCATTTTTGTGTTGATATTCATATAGTTATAAATAAAATTGCTACAACCTATAAGCCATTACCTTAAAATATATGGTACTTTGTGTTGCACAGTACCAAATATCACCCTATCTTTGTTTTGTAATTGAAAAAATGAAGGGTTATGAATATTGAAAATACACAAAGCCAGATGCGCAAAGGGATATTGGAATATTGTATCCTCTCCATTATCCGCCGGGGCGAGGCTTATCCCAGTGACATCGTGGAAGAAATGCGGAACGCCAACCTGAATATCCTTGAAGGCACTTTGTACCCGTTATTGACCAGGTTAAAGAATGCCGACATGTTAACCTACCGGTGGGTGGAAAGTAATTCGGGACCGCCCCGAAAATATTTTTCACTGACTGAGAAAGGAGAAAGTTTTTATAAAGAGCTCGAGCAGACCTGGAATGAACTTTCCAATGGTGTTAATGCGCTTGCCAGTAAAAAAGCAGATGAACCACTCAACAATTAATCAATTCGCTTCAACCAAATAAAGGAACATGAAAAAGATTATTAATATCAACTTAAGCGGCCGGGTAATCCCGATTGAAGACTCTGCATATGAAAAGTTGCAGGCTTATATTGAAAGCCTTCGCCGCTATTTTGCCCACGAGGACGGCCGGGACGAGATCATCAATGATATCGAAAGCCGCATTGCAGAGTTGATGAATGAAAAAATCCGGAAAGGGGCTTCCGCCGTAACAGAGAATGATATGAGTGAGATCATATCTTCCATGGGTACGATTGAGGATTTCGAAGCCGTGGAAAATGAAAATACAGCATCCGCGTCCTCCGCTGCAGGGCAGAACAATGCCAATACCGGTGACACCTATACCAGGAAGCAGCGAAACAGGTTATACCGCGACAGCAGTGATAAAATGATCGGCGGTGTTTGTTCCGGTATTGCCAATTACCTGAACATTGATCCTGCTATTGTACGGATACTGTTTGCCATTGTAACCTTTGGTGGTTTTGGTTTAGGATTTATTGCCTATATCATATTATGGATCGTTCTTCCGCCACGGGACCTGGATGGATTTTCCGGGAAAAGATTATACCGCAACCCCGATGACAAAGTTATTGGTGGCGTGGCCGGTGGTTTAGCTGCTTATTTTGGCAGAAGCGCATCGACTATACGTTTATTATTTGCGGCACCCTTATTATTAAATATCATATTCGGTATTCTTAGCTGGCCTTTTTTCCATGAAGGGTCGTTTGTCCCGAACATCGTGTTTGGTTCACTGACCGGCACCTTTATTCTCGCCTATATAGTTTTATGGATTGTATTACCCGAAGCAAACAGTGATTACCAGAAAATGGAAATGAGGGGTGAAAAGGTTGACGTAAACCGTATTCGCCAGAATGTAAAGGAAGGTGTGGATAATATGAAGGAAAGAATGAAGGGCTGGTCAGGGGAAGTAAAAGAGTCGGCCCAAAACTTCAGTAACCGGGCAAAGGAATTTGCGGGGACAAGAGGAAAAGCCTTTTCTTCTGAAGTCAGTGAAGCGGCCTCCAGGGGCGGCCGCGGGTTAGGACATATTATCGGTGTCCTTTTCAAAGCATTCTTTTTGTTTATTGCCGGTTCAATTGCTTTTGCATTGTTTATCGGGCTCATTGGTATTTTAATTGGCGGGATAAGCATATGGCCGCTCAAAAACTTTGTTCTTGACGGTTTCTGGCAAAATACATTTGCTTGGGGCACCTTGATCTTATTCCTGGGAGTTCCTTTGGTAGGTTTTATCGTCTGGTTGCTTCGCAGGATCATGCGGGTGAAATCCCAAAGCAATTACCTGGGATGGACCTTTGGCGCACTTTGGACACTTGGATGGGTAAGCGTGAGTCTTTTTGTAGCCAGTATGGTCAGTGATTTCCGGATGAGTAATTACCGCAGGCCCGCCACTGAAATTCCGGTTACTCAGCCCATTGACGGAAAAATGATTGTAAAAATCAGCGAACCCGAAATCGAATATAATGGTTCCATACCCTGGGTGGATATTGATGGCAGAGGCGTAGATATTACCCGGGATACATTCAGGCTGGCCAATGTGAAAGTAAGAGTTGAACCCAGCTCCGATAGTAGCTACCATGTTGAATTAAAGAAATATAGCCGGGGAAGAACACCCGCAGATGCTGAACTGAAAGCTGAACAGACAAAATTCAACATTTCATATAACGATAGTGTGCTGGATGTGGGCAGCGGTATTGCTGTAAGTAAGGAAACAAAATTCAGGGGGCAGGAAGCTATTGTAATCATTAAAGTTCCGGTTGGGAAAAAGATCAGGTTTGATGAAACAATAACCAAAGTACATTCTTTTAATATCAGGCTCGGGGATAACCGTAAGCGTAACCGCTGGGACCGCGACTGGGATTTTGACATGGATTATTATTTCGAGTATAAGACGAATACAGATTACAGCATGGGAGCCGATGGCCAGTTAACCGACCCGACCGGCACAACGGTGACCCGCACAAATAATGATTATCGTTACCGGAATTCCGACAGCCAGGTTAATAACCAGGCGAATGATATTCAGAAACAAATAGAAACGGAAAAAAGAAAGCGGGAAGAAAGTGAGCAGCGAATCCGGGACCTTGAAAAAAAGCAAAAAGAAAACCAGTCAAAACCAACTACAGGAATATTCAAAAGCACTATTAAAAGCAAGCATCAAAGAAGTTTACTGGCAAGAGGACCTTCCCCGGTATCTTCCATGACAGAATGGTTTTAATGAAAGCTAGGTTGAAGCCGTCCCGCCCCCGGCGGGACAGGAAAAGCTCCGTCTTGTGTTAAATAAGAGGGGCTTTTCTAATTTATCTTTATGATATGAAAGATAACTTTTCACGACAGGCTGCCGGGTATGCCAGGTACAGGCCATCCTATCCCCCGGAACTGTTTGACTTCATATTAAGCTATGTAAAAGAAAGAACCATTGCCTGGGATTGCGCTACCGGCAACGGGCAAACGGCAATAGTCCTGGCAGGTCTTTTCGAAAAAGTCTATGCAACTGATATCAGCCGGAAACAACTTGACCAGGCTCAGTAGGCTGTAAATATTGTTTATTCGGTTCAACCGGCCGAACAAACCAATTTTTCCGATAACAGCTTTGACCTTATTACGGTATCGCAGGCACTGCACTGGCTGAAATTCGAACCATTTTATGCAGAAGTAAAAAGAGTGTCGAAACCAGGTGCCTGGCTGGCCGCCTGGATGTATGCCGGAATCAGAATATCCCGGGATATTGATGAAATGATTCACCATTATCATTCAGAAACATTACAGGGATACTGGGATCCCGAAAGAAATCATGTTGATGAGAATTACACGACTATACCCTTCCCTTTTGAAGAAATAGTTTCCCCCCTTTTTCAAATCAGGTATGACTGGACCCTTGAAGAGCTGGAAGGATACCTGGAAACCTGGTCTGCACTTCAAAAATTCATGGAAAAAAATAAACACAATCCCGCGAAGGATTTAATCAGGCAGATCAGGCCTTACTGGGCAGGGCAAAAGATGCCCGTCCACTTCCCTGTTTATTTACGCATGGGAAAAATTCTCAAATGATTTTGCTCTACATTTGCTCACAATTTTGCGTATATGAAAAGTACTCCGTTTACAGCAAAACATATTGCCCTTGGTGCTAAAATGGCTGAATTTGCCGGGTATAATATGCCAATTTCCTATACCGGTATCAACGATGAACATGCGGCGGTTAGAAAAAATGCCGGCGTTTTTGATGTAAGCCATATGGGTGAATTTATTCTGAAGGGAGAGAAAGCGCTGGACCTTATTCAGCGCGTGACCAGCAACGATGCTTCCAAATTAAAAGCGGGACAGGCCCAGTACAGTTGTCTTCCTAATGAGCAGGGAGGTATCATTGATGACCTGCTGGTTTATTGTATTGAAGAGAACAAAGTTTATATGCTGGTGGTTAATGCCTCGAACATTGAAAAAGACTGGAACTGGATACAAAAACACAACCCGCCTGCCGGAGAGGCAGGCAATGGTACTGTGGAGGCGCACAACGTTTCTGATAAAACATGTTTGCTGGCCATCCAGGGTCCGAACGCAACAAAAATTCTGCAGTCATTGACAGACATGGACATCCTGAACCTGAAGTATTACACATTTGTAAAAGGAAAATTTGCCGGGGTGGATAATGTGGTGGTTAGCGCCACCGGTTATACCGGGGCCGGTGGCGTGGAGATTTATTTTGAAGACAAAGAGGATGCAGCCAATATTATCTGGGATGCTATTTTCAAAGCCGGGGCCCCGCTCGGCATCAAGCCGGTTGGACTGGGAGCAAGGGATACGTTGCGCCTGGAAATGGGATTTTGTTTATACGGGAACGATATTGATGATACCACATCCCCGATAGAGGCGGGACTGGGATGGATAACCAAATTCACCAAGGAATTTACGTCCAAAGAAATTTTTGCCAGCCAAAAGGCAGGTGGAGCAGAAAGAAAACTGGTAGGATTCGAGATGATTGAAAAAGGAATTCCCCGGCACGGGTATGAAATAAAAGATTTTAGTGGCAGCACCATTGGCCATGTTACATCGGGGACACAATCGCCAAGCCTGGGTAAAGCGATCGGGATGGGGTATGTACGAACCGTTTTTTCAGCAATCGATACGAATATTTACATCAAAGTGCGGGATAAACTGCTGCAGGCAAAAGTGGTGAAGATCCCATTTTCCTGAGGCGCAGGTCCAGGCTGCTGGTGTAATGCTGAAAGAAGACTAAGGCCTGATTTTTGTTTTTAAGAAATACATTTTATTTTGTATTCCGTATCCAAAATTCTAATTAATGCCAACTATCCATCTTACCACCTTCATCGCAGCCCCCACAAATGTAGTATTTGACCTTACCCGTCATGTAGGGCTTCACAAAATGTCCATGGCCTCGCACAAGGAAGAAGCAGTTGCCGGAACAAGATTCGGGTTGATAGAAAAGGAAGATACCATTACCTGGCGTGCCCGGCATTTTTTTAAAACCAGGTTATTACGGGTGAGGATCACGGAAATGAAAAAACCTGAAATGTTTACCGATGAGCAGTCGCAGGGGGATTTTAAGATGATGAAGCATGAACATTATTTTAAGCCTTGTGATAATGGCACCATCCTGATCGATCTTTTTCACTATGAATCTCCCTATGGCGTACTCGGGGAATGGTTCAATAATCTATACCTCACCAAATACCTGCGCCGGTTGCTGGAGCATCGGAATAGCACGATTAAAGAATACGCGGAGAGTGATAAATGGAAAAAACTCCTGATCCAATAAGGTTAAGCTTCGCCGTTAACGCCTGTTCCGTTATTTTTGAGCTTTGACAGTTATGAGTAACAAGCCCTCTTTGCATACTTCGTTATCGCCGGCCCTTTTACACCTGTATGATCTCAGCAGCAGTGTGATTGTAATCATCGATGTTTTCCGGGCCACTTCCACGATCGCATCGGCTTTATATAACGGGGCAAAATGTGTGATACCGGTTGATTCGGTTCCCAAGGCCATCGAAATCAGCAAAAGCATTGGTGGCATCGCCGCGGGTGAACGGGATGGAAAGATCGCGGAGGGTCTTGAACACGGTAATTCACCCCTGGAATATGGCCGGGATTTTATTGAGAACAAAACACTGGTGCTCACCACCACGAACGGAACCCGTTTGCTGCAAATGGCACTGGATAAAAATGCCGACACCATTATTTCCGGTTCCTTCCCGAATCTTTCAGCGGTCTGTGATTTTTTAACCACTGAAAAGAAGCATGTTGTATTGGGCTGTGCAGGGTGGAAAGACCGGTTTAACCTGGAGGATACCTTATTTGCGGGAGCCATAATTAACCGCGTAAAAAAACAGTTCAACATTCATTGCGACAGCTCCCTGATGGCCGAAACGATGTATGTAAAGAATAAAAACAGCCTGGTTGATTTTGCGCCGAAACTCACCCACTACCACCGCCTGGTAGAGCGGTTTGGTTTGATAGAAGATATTAAATATTGCCTGACCGCGGATGTGGCGAATGTGTTGCCGGTTTATGCAGCCGGGAAGCTGTCGGTCCGGTAAAAAAAATCCCTAAAGATACTTCATTTTTTTTGTACATCTGGTGCGGAAAAATTATTTTTTATTTATCTGTTTTTACAAGGAAATCCGCCGCACATTCTTTTACATTTGCCGGTTGCCCTTTACTCAAATAAGCAATATGCAATAAGCGATTGGCGGGGCAATTTCCAGGATATTTTGCCAGTTGCCTGTTGTAATTGATGTACTATTTATGGCATTACCGCACCTTATCAAGTATGTTTATACCCATGGAACCGATGAAGTGATCCGCCGAGGAAAAAAAATTCATGCGATTGGTTTTGTAGAATTGGTGGAATATGACGACCTGTTTGGTTCCGCCGTATTCCGGGTAAAGGACGACAGTTATTCTACTTATTACAAAGTTTATATTCAGAAATTCAAGGATGCCAAATCCACGTCGTTGCGCTGTGCCTGTCCCTATAACCTGGGCGATATTTGCCGGCATGAAGCAGCTGCCTTATTCCAGCTTCAGGAGATGATTGACCGCGGGCACCTGCAGGCTGAAGAAGTTAAATACGACCAGCGCCATACCGTGGCGAAAATGAAAACGATTGACCTGAAAACACTCCGGCTGCTTTCTTCGCCGGAAACCTTTACCGAGGCTGAAAAATTCCTGCGAACAAATAAAGCCAAAATTGAACAGGCCGAGAATGAAACTGTTAAAGCCTCCGTTAATCTCCAGGGCGAAACGTATAAAGTGATCATCCGGAAGAACGAGGAACGGAATTTTGACACCAGTTGCGACTACGAGGATACGGAACACCCCCTGTGCCTGCCTAAAGTAATTGTATTACTGCAGTTAGTGAATAATCATGGCGGGAACTATTTCGACAGCATCCGTAACTGGGATAAAGAAAAAAATAAATTGCTCGAGGCCTACGGTTATTCACTCAGCGATGATCTGAAAGGGAAATTCGAATTTGCCTATAAAGAAGGAAAGCCCTTTTTACGGGTGCTTGACAGCAGCATTAAACGGGTAGCGCTGGTGGCCTCATCGGCAAGACCTGTTCTTATACCCCAGAAAGAAAAAGAGGAAGAAGTCACTGAAGTGATCGAAAAAGATGTTAACCGCTTGTCGCAAAAGCTGGGCGTGGTTTTCAATTTTGGTAAAAAAAGCTACCCGCATTTTACGGTGGATGTAGTGATTGGGGAACCCAATGAAAACAACGATGCTTTTACCGGTAAGGTTGAAAAATTAGATATCAGCCGGTATGTCAATGCCGACCAGCTTTCGGAGAGCGACAGGGAGTTGCTGACGATCCTGCGAAAATTCCAGGAATCGGAGATCAATAAATATATCAGCCGCAATTCACCCTTTTCCGGTATCTGGGAAAATATCATTCACCACGAGGATGATGACCTGCCTGATGAAACCAAAGAGCTGATGGCTGAATACCTGCTTCCGAAGCTTAAGAAAATATTTACGGAGTCAGCCGACAACCCATTTGTATACCTGCTGCCGGAGAACAAAACGTTCAAAACAAGTAACCTGGAATCATTGCAACTGCAGGCAGAAGAAGCAAAACCTCATTTTATCGTCCGCAAGAATTCTCATTATACTGTTCAGTGCCGGGTAAAAGCCGGTGGCATAGAATATAACCTCGGGGACAATGAAAGCCCAAGCCCTCTTTTCTTCCTGTATAATCACCAGATATTTTTATGGAAGAATAATGATGTGATACACCTGGCAGAAAAATTCTTGCCATCGGGTAAAATAACCATCCCTGCCGAAGAGTGGACCAAAGCCCTGAATGAATTCATTCTTCCGCTGGCGAAAGAGCATAAAGTTGATTTTGACAAATCGCTGGTACAGGAAATAAAAGACGGCAACCCGGACATAAAATTGTACTTGCTGGAGAAAGGCGACTACCTTGTTTTCCAGCCCTCCTTCTCTTACAAGGGATACGAAACAAGAACCAAAGACCGGGATGAGATGATCGTACCGCAGGGTGACAAGGTCCTGGTGGTCCATCGTAACCGGAATAAGGAGAATGAATTCATTCAAAAAATGCAAAATCTTCATTCCGGCTTTATTTATAATGAAGATTCAGCTTCCCTGGCACTGAAAGGATCTGATGTGCTGAAGAACAACTGGTTCTTTTTATTTGTGGATGCGATGAAAGATATGAAGACGCCTGTCTTCGGATTTGAAGCATTGAAGAATTTCCGGTTCAACACGGCTAAACCCCAGACAAAGATTTTTATCAGCAGCAACACGGACTGGTTTGACGCCAAGGTGGATATTATTTTTGGCGACCAGAAAGTAACTGTGGCAGAAGTAAAACGGGCCCTGGCAAATAAGCAACAGTTTGTACAGCTAAATGATGGTACGCTGGGTATTTTACCGGAAGAATGGTTAAAAAAATATTCCCTGCTTTTCAGGGTGGGAGAAGGGAAAACGGATTCACTTAAATTGTCCCGCTATCACCTGAGCGTGGTGGATGAGCTATATGAAACCCGTGATGAAGAGGAACTGGCCGTGCAACTGGAAGAGAAATACGGGAAGCTAAAAGAGTATAATAATATTAAAGAGATTGAGCCGCCCTATAACCTGCGGATGATCCTGCGGCCTTACCAGGTGGCGGGTTATCAGTGGCTCAACTATTTAAAGGATATTAAGTGGGGTGGCATCCTGGCTGATGATATGGGTTTGGGAAAAACCGTGCAGGCTTTATCATTCCTGGAGTATTATAAAGCAGAGACCGGGAAACTAAAGGCACTCGTTGTCTGTCCCACTACGCTGATCTATAACTGGGAGAATGAAATAAAAAAGTTTACGCCAAAACTTACTTACCGGATTCACCACGGGAGTATCCGCACAAGAATAAAGGAAGAACTGACTGATCATGATGTGACCATAACTACCTATGGAACCCTGCGGAGTGATATTAAACTCCTGGTGGGTGTGGATTTTGATTACGTAATACTGGATGAATCACAGGCCATTAAGAACCCTTCCAGCAAGGTCACCAAGGCCGCCGGGTTATTGAATTCAAAACACCGCCTCTGTATGAGCGGTACCCCTTTACAGAATAACACGTTTGACATTTTTGCCCAGATGAATT
>JANWIJ010000032.1 GCA_025449935.1 Chitinophagaceae bacterium | reverse complement strand
TCTACCCGATAGCCCGCAGTGTTTTTGGAACTCCCCAGGATCTTAAACACCCGAATTATGCGCAAATGATCGAAGAAGTGTCAGAAGCGGTTAAATCTTCCTGCCCCAATGTAATTTTTGTATCAGGTCATGACCATAATTTACAACACATAAAAGACAGCAGCTTCAACTATATCGTCAGTGGTGGCGGTTGTAAACAGCAGCGGACATCAAAAAGTAAAACAACCTTGTTTAATGAAACCTCCCAGGGATTTGGTGTCCTGGAAGTTTCCAGGAATTATAATGTCTCGCTGGCTTTCTATACGGTAAAGGATACGGTGCGTAAGGTATACGACACAACCATTTTAAATTTCAAAGCGCCTGTGGAAGCTGATCCTGAACTTACCCCCCGGGTAGTGGAGGACCCTTATGCCAAATACCGGGATACGCTCAGTATTTCTGCCAGCGATAAATTTCCTCCTGTAAACGGCCTGAAGAAATTTTTTATGGGACAGAACTACCGCCATGAATGGTCGGTGCCGGTGAACATGAAAGTCTTTAAAATCGGACAGGTAAAAGGAGGCTTTACCAATTATACGCTGGGTGGGGGCCGGCAGACCATATCCCTGCGGCTGGTAGATAAAAATAAAAAAGAGTGGGTGCTCCGGAGCGTATCTAAAAAACCAACGGGATTTTTAAACGAAAATCTTCCGGGAAATGTTGGTACCGCCCTCTCCAAAGAACTGATCTCAGCTACCTATCCTTATGCAGCCCTGGTTTTTCCCAAACTGGCCGAATCCCTGAATATCCCGGTTCCAAAACCTGAATTGTTCTTTGTGCCGGATGATCCCGGGTTTGGGGTGTACCGGAAACTTTTTGCCAACACGGTTTGCATGCTGGAAGAACGGGACCCTTCCTTTGATGGGAAAGAAACAAAAACAACGGCGAAGTTATTTGCCAAAATGCTGGATGAAAATGATCACCGTCCCGACCAGCAACTGGTATTACAGGCGCGACTATTGGATGTTATCACCGGTGATTATGACCGACATTTTGATCAATGGCGCTGGGGCCAGAAAGTGGATACCGGCAAAGGGAGGAATTACTACCCGATCGCCAGGGACAGGGACCAGGCTTTCTTTTATTCGGACGGGCTCATTTTAAAAATAATCAGCGGCCGGCTTCCTTTTTTGAAAGGATTCAGGAAAGATATTCCCCGGATTAACTGGATGGGATACCGCGCCCGGGACTTTGACCGCTTCTTCATTACCGAGCTGGATGCGGAGCAATGGAAAAAAGCCATTGCATTTGTACAGGAGAAGCTGACTGATTCGGTGATCGTAAACGCGGTAAAGGCATTACCCCCGGAAGTATACGCGTTCAATGGTAAAACCCTTGCGGATAAAATGATAAGCCGCCGGAATATTCTTGCGCCGGAAGCCATGGATTATTATGCATTCGTTTCTAAAAAAGTAAATGTTGTCGGGAGCAACCTGAAGGAATACTTCAAAGTAAGCAATGCCGGTAAAGGCCTGCAGGTAAGGGTATATGCCCGCGAAAAAGGAAATGATACAAGCTTTATCATGTATAACAGGATCTTTGATCCTTCGGTCACCAAGGAGATCCGGCTGTATGGCCTGAATGAAGATGATCTTTTTGATATACAGGAAAACACATCTTCCCGCATAAAACTCCGGATCATCGGGGGAAGAGGTAACGATACATTTGATATCAAAGGCAACGTGGAGAACCTGCTCTATGACCTGAACGATGACATTAATTACATTAAGAACGGCAACAAATCAAAAAACCGTTTCTCTACGGATCCTCCACTCAATGACCGGAGCATCCTTGGTTTTAATTACAACACCAAAAATTACCCGCTGTTTACATTTGGTTACAACACCGATGACAAATGGATGGTGGGCGGGGGTATCTCTTCCAGGACCTATGGTTTCCGGAACCTCCCTTACGCATCCGATCAGAAATTAAGTGCTTTGTATGCAATTGACCGGAAGGCGATCAAGCTTAGCTATAAAGGAGAGATCAACCATATAACACGCGAATATGACCTGCTGATCAATGCGGAATATTCCGGCCCGGCCTTACGGAGTTTTTTTGGCCTGGGAAACAATTCCAGGATTGACCGTTCCCTTGGCAGCAGTTTTTACCAGGCCCGTTATAAATTCACCGACCTGGATCTTCTTTTCCGGAAACGACTCTTTGAAAAATTCCATTTTATGATCGGGCCGCATTTCGAGAGCTACCGGGCCAGGTACAGCGATAACGCGGATAATATACTCGGTAAGTTTTCGCAGTACCGGCTTGATTCGGCCGACATCTTTAGTAAGAAGTCTTACCTCGGGGGCAAACTCAGCTTCCTGCTGGATAACAGGAACAATACCTTTCTCCCCACCCGCGGCGTAAGATGGCAAAATGATTTTATTTCTTTGGCAGGGATTAAGAATGGTAGTGCCTATACCGCTTTCAGATCGGACATGGTCATATATGCCAGTATGAATGAACCCGCCCGGTTAGTAACGGTGCTGAGGCTGGGTGGTGCCCGGGTGCTGAGCAAAAACTATGAATTTTTCCAGGCTGTTGGTTTCGGGGCTCAAAATGATCTGCCGGGTTTCAGGAAGTACAGGTATATGGGAAAATCCGCCATCTACGGTGGCCTGGAGATGAGAATAAAATTATTCGATATCAACTCCTATATATTGCCTGGTCCTTTAGGTCTTTCCGCCTTTTATAATGCAGGACGGGTCCGGTATAGTGATGAGACATCAAAGAACTTCCGCGGGGCATTCGGAGGAGGTGTTTACTTTGTTCCTTTCAATCTCTTTATCATTTCTGCCACGGCGGGATTTTCCAGGAATGAAAGGATGTTCAACATTTCACTCGGCACCAAATTCAATCTTACTTATTAATACGGCATGATTCTTAAGGCATACTCCAGGCAGGAGGGGCCCGTGATAAAGATTAAAAAATATGAAACCCACCGGTATTGTGTTACCCCGGCGATCCGCGGTAAAAAAACGTGAATTAAGACTTATCCTGGCCATCGCCATATCCTGGACGATCATCGATTTTCTTTTTTACCTTTTCCGCCTTGCCACCCAAACCTATACGCCAAAATATGAATCCACCGCTTCGGGTGCCACCAAAACGATCTTACTGCGGGAACTGAATGTCTTTATTTTCAGCCTCATCCTCGGGTATTTCCTGATCATGGTGCTCCGCAATTTCTGGCGGAACAAATCCCCCTGGATCAATCTTACAGCCAAAACCCTGTTGCTGGTCGCCATCGCCATCCTGATGAATTTTTTCATTTATTTCACCTATAGTCTTCTCATTGAGCAACGCCCGCTGGCGGAAGCTTTCCACCGGTTTGTAGAAAACACTTTCGGCAGGAAATGGCTGCTGGAAAAAATGCCGGAATGGGTTTTATTATTTGTGATGACACAACTTGCCCTCGAGATCAATCATAAATATTCGCAAGGTGTTTTCTTTAATATTATTGTCGGCAAATACCTGCACCCCCAGGAAGAGAACCGGATCATAATGTTTATTGACCTGAAGAACTCTACGCCAATCGCGGAAAAGTTGGGTCATAAGGATTACTTTAAATTTATCCGGGATGTCATTTATTGCCTGTCGGCCGGTATCGCTGAATATGATGGTCGCATTTACCAGTATGTCGGGGATGAGGTAGTGGCCTGGTGGCCCAGTACAAAGGCCAATGCCCGGAAAGCCGTCAATGCGATCATTGAAGGAAGAAAGATCCTGAATAAAAATGCGGAGGTTTTTAAAAGAGGTCATGACATCTTACCCGAATACAAAGTGGGTGTGCATGCCGGTAATGTAACGGTGGGGCAGGTAGGAATCACCAAGAAGGACCTGGTGATGAGCGGTGACACGATCAATACTGCTGCCCGCATCCGGAGCGCCTGCACCGAATTGAACCAGAAATTCCTGGTGTCTAAAGAAATGATCGACCTGCTGGAAATGAAAGACTGGCAAACCGAAAGCATGGGCATGGTGGACCTGAAAGGGAAAAACGAAGAGATAGAATTATTTGCCCTGAAAATTTAAAGGCCCGCCGACATAAGGCTCATTTTCTTTTATAGTTAAACTTATAAATTTTAGCCACGCCCTCCCCCCCTTCATTGGAAATATAGAGATCCCCGTTTGGCGCGAACGTGAGTCCTTCGGGCTGGTTATATAATAAAGCATCCAGCCGGAATACCTCTTCCAGTTTTCCATCTTTTCCAAGTATGACCAGTAATTTTCCAACGGAAGCTATGATAAAAAGCTTCCCATTCACCGGGTTAATGCAGGCCGCTGAGGGTTTGAATTCGGCCCGGTCATCATTTAATAATTGCTGGATAGCCGGGATATCGATCTGGTAAATCGGTTTTGTATCGAAGACGCCAGTCCGCGGATCAAACCGGTAAGCGGCCCTTATTTTGTCTTTTTCATGATCACATTCCTTGCAAAGCAAAACCAGGGATCCGTCCGCATCCCGGTAAAGTGCTTCAAATTCATTCTTGCCTTCAATACCCAGCGTATATTCCTTCGGAAGTATGACACTGTCTTCTGTCAGCACTTTGATGACGCCACCTGTGCTTACCAGGAGATACTCAGCCGAATCGGTATGAACAATATCTTCATAATCTCCTTTCCCTGAAAATCTAACCTGTCCAAACTCACTGCTTTTATTTTTAAAATCGACTGTAAAGATGTCTCCCTTTTCATCGTTTTGTGCCACCAGCAGGTTTTTGCCCGGGATAAATCCCATTCCTGAAATCTCGTGCAGCTTTTTCCCCAGCTCCATCGTTTCATCGGGTTGTGAAAAATTATATCCTATTCGTTGAATATCTGATTTATCCAATTGCGTCTCGGTATAATCAAATTTCATGACATTCCCCTTGCTGCTGATGCCCTCGTTGGAAATATACATGTCACCATCCTGTTCGAACGTAATGCCTTCAGGCTGGGGGAACATTTTTTTAGAGAGCTGGTAAACGCCCTCCACGTTTCCGCTCAGGTCGGTAATCACCAGCTGACTGCTGGCTGAAGAAAGAATAAAAAGCTTTTGCAATATTGGATGTATGGACGCTGCCGATGGCTGAAATTTGGACGTTTTGTGTGGCGACATCCTGTTTACCTCCTCCGCGTCGATAACATATAGCGGGTCGCGGACAAAGCCCAGCGAATCGGGATAAAAAGCATAGGCACTGACAGAATTTTTATCATCACCGGAACAGTTTTTACAGAGCACCACCAGGCCATTCCTTCCCGGATCATAATACATGCTTTCAAAATCATTCGTACCCGGGAGTTTGATCTCCCCGGCTTCTACGCCATAAATCTTGGCACTATCCGCTTTGACAAATTTAGTGATCAAACCATCGCTGCGCAGGATGTAAGGAATGTCATTCATGATCGCCAGGTCCTCGTAATCTCCTTTCCCGGCAAAAGCGTATTCTGTCGGTGGTATCATCATGTCCTTATCCAGGTAATAAAGGGTGCCTTTTTCGTCATTGATCGCCAGGAATGTTTTGGTTTTCGGTTCCCAGGCAATACCCGATATTTCTCTCAGCTTCATATCAAGCTTGTATTCCGCGGCCTCGGAAAAATTATAATTGGGCGGGGATTTCAGTTTTATCACTTTGGTGCGGCAGGCACTTCCTGTTAAACCCAGCAAGAAAACAGCAGTAACAAGTTTAACCGGGAAATTTAAAAAATTCATTCTTCTTATTTTGTTTAAATTTATCAAAACTTACCTTTATAGCATGACGGAAAACCAGCTTACTCTTTTAACCAAGGCGCAGGAATTTGCCACTAACGTGTTGCTGACCAAAGTTAGCAAAACTGCAGCGTTTCATACACTTCAGCATACGCAGGAAGTGGTGGCTGCCTGTGAAAGATTAGCTGAACAGCAACAACTACCCGACGAAGACCGGGTAGCACTGGTCATAGCCGCATGGTTTCATGATACAGGCTATAGCACAGGTCAGGCCAAAAATCATGAATCGGTAAGTATCCAGTGGGCCACCGACTTTTTAAACGCTAATAATGGGGGAGAAGAATTGAAAAATAAGGTAACGGGCTGCATCAACGCTACCCGTATGCCGCAAAACCCCACCAATACCATCGAAAAGATCATATGCGATGCCGATCTCTTTCATCTCGGAACCGACACCTTTAAAGAAAAAAGCCGGATGCTGAGGGAGGAGTTAAGTAAATTTGGCGGAGAAGATGTTTCAAAAAAAGAATGGCGGAAGATTAATATAGCTTTCCTGGAAGCACATAAGTACTTTACAGCTTACGGCCAGGAAAAGCTGCAACCCGCAAAAGAAAAAAACCTGTTAGCTTTAAAAGAAAAAAAACCGGACGATATGGCAAAACCGGATAAGAAAAATAAAGACCACGCAAAAGAAAAAGACAAGGAAAAAGACAAAACCCTGGTAGCTCCTGACCAGGCTATTGCAGATGCCAAAGCCAAAAAAACCAAGGATAACCAGACGGAGCGGGGTGTTGCCACCGTATTCCGGATCATGGCGCAGACCCAGAACAACCTGAGCCAGATGGCGGACTCGAAAGCGAATATCCTTATTTCTGTAAACGCCATTATCCTGTCCATTGTTATTTCAACCCTCTTTACCAAACTGGATGCCAACCAGAATTTACAGATCCCGGTTATCCTGCTGGTGACCGTTTGTGTCACGGTTATTATCTTTTCGATCCTGGCCACCCGCCCCAATGTAAACCATGGCAAATTCACCGAGGACGATATCGTTAACAAAAGAACAAACCTCTTATTCTTTGGGAATTTTTTTAAGATGACCCTCCCGGACTATGACTGGGCGATGAATGAAATGCTGAATGATAAGAATTATTTATACAGCAGTATCGTCAAGGATAATTATTTCCTGGGCGTGGTGCTGGCTAAAAAGTACCGCTTACTCCGCATTGCCTATAATATTTTCATGTATGGTTTAATTGTCACCATGATCGCTTTTGCCCTGGCTTTCGCTATGCCGGCGCCCATAGAAGTGTATTCTCCCGGGTAAACGCATCCTGGCTGTTCATTACAACCGCCGCAACGGGAATTCCTTTTTCTTTAAACCAGGCTTCAGTCCTGTTCAATACGGCTAAGGAAACATATAGCCATAAAAGACCAATGATAAACCCGGCCAGTACATCGCTTGCATAATGAACACGGAGGTAAACGCGGCTGAAGCCAATCAAAAAGATCAGCACCACCAGGCAAACGGTGAGAATCCATTTTACCGGTTCCGGCACGGGAAGGTGGAACAGGATATAAATGATAAGCCCGTAAAAAGTAACCGCCATGATTGCGTGACCGCTTGGAAAACTCAATCCTTTCACCGCCTGGAGTAATGGTGATAAAGGTCGTTTACGCCTGAACAGGAATTTTAAAAGTAACATCAGCCCCAGGCTGCTCAAAGCGATGGCGGCCACCCGCACGGAAAACCACTGCCGGCTTACAAAAAGAAAATAAAAAATAAGTACAAGGTTGGCGGGGATCAGGAACTGGTGTTTGCCCAGCAGGGTAATGAATAACATTAACCGGTTACGCGAAGGTGAAGTGTGCTTTCCTAACCAGTCAAATACGGCAAGGTCCACAGGTTTGTAACGGCGTAAAGATTTACGGGTGAGAAAAACCAGCACGGAGATACCGGCAGCAACCAGGATCAGTGACACCAGCATCACGGCCGACAGGAAAGCTGCTTTTTCCCAAAATGGCATTGCCTGGCGGTACATATTTTTTTTGTTGCAGCTGGTTTTATTGATTGACCGGGACTACTTTGCGTTTACTGAATGTTTCTACCTTCTTCACGATCCAGATAGATATCACCAGCCATAAGAAGCCGATTGCGAAACCGGCAAAAACATCGCTGGGATAATGCACCCGCAAATAGATACGGGTGAAACCAATGATAAAGATCAGCAGGAGCAGCAAAGTGATCAGCAGCCATTTCAGCCATTTCGAAGTGACCGAGTTCCACACAATATGGATCAGCAGGCCATAGAAGGTAACACTCATCAGCGCATGGCCACTCGGGAAACTGAGTCCGTGTGCTTCCCGCAGCAGGGGTATATCGGGTCTTTGCCGGCCAAACAGGTTTTTTAGCAAAAACATCAGGGCCAGGCTGCTCAGCGCAATAACCGGTATTTTGATAGAATACCACCGGTGCTTTCTTACAAACAGGAAATAAACGATGAGTATAAGATTGGCAGGAATCAGGAAAAGATGCGAACCCAGGAAAGTGAAGAACAGCATGAGGTTGTTCTTTTTCTCCGTGACATGTGATTCCAGGAAACTAAATACTCGGTAATCAAAAGCCTCATTTTTCAGCACGAATACATTGCGGGAGATAAAAACAAACGCGACCAGGGAAGCAATGAATATCACCAGCACAATGATCATCTCTGCGGAAAGCAGCGCCAGTTCCGCCCACCCTTTTTTTATCCTATGAGAGATTTTGCTGATCATACCCGTTGCAAATCTATTGCCTTTAAAGATAGATTTATTTGCGGCTGGTAAGGTATACGGGTCACATCACCACCAGGGGCAGCTTCGGTCAATCCCGCAACAACTAGGCTATTTTTCCGGCAAATGCGCTACCAGCTCGATCTCTAATTTCGCATCAGCCATAAACAGCCGGCTGATCTGCACCCAGGTTGCCGCCGGGAAATCCCCTTTGTAAAAAGCCTTCCGCGCATCATTGTATTTTTTCATGGCTTCGATATCGGTGGTATAAAGATTTTCCTTTACAACATTCTGGAAACTGGCCCCGTATTGCTTTAATGATCTTTCCAGCCCCTTGTAAATACCCGTTATCCCTTCTGGTGTAACCTCCCGGGCAACCGTACCCGATATGTATAAAACATTACCCACTTTCACTACCTGGGCATAACCCGCGGTTGTATCCTGTTCTTTACCCCAATGCCATTTTTCTTTTTTAATAGTATTGTCCTGCGCATGCAGTGTAAGTAAAAAGATTGTTTGAAAAACAAACAGGAGTGTCAGCAGCTTTCTCATATTCGTAAGTTTTTACGAATATAAGCGGGGGGACCGTTAATCAATGTTAAAAATAGACCGGTGGTGTTAACGGTGGAGAATTACTGGAAATAATTATCAATTCAGGCTGCCCAGCATTTCTTCCAGCTTCATCACCAGTTCTGTTTTGGTAATGGGTACACCCATGATTTTATTATATCCCTTCGCATCGGTGAAATATACATCCCGGATAATTTTTATTAATTGCCCGTTGTTGATCTCCGGTATCAATACCGTTTCAAAATTCTTAATGATGTCACCCAGGTTTTTGGGGAAAGGCCTCACATACCGCAGATGCGCATGACTGACCGCATGCCCCTTCGCCTGCAGGTCTGCCACGGCTGATTTAATAGCCCCATAGGTGGAGCCCCAGCCCAGCACCAATATTTTTCCTTTGTCAGGACCACTGTCTAATTTTTGTTCGGGAATATATTCAGCGATCTTGTCTACTTTCTCCTGCCTGATCTTTACCATGAGCTGGTGATTTTCGGGCTCATAACTGATATTCCCCGTCACGTTTTGTTTTTCCAGCCCACCGATCCGGTGTTCAAGACCGGCATGACCGGGTATGGCCCAGGGCCGGGCCAGCTTTTCATCCCGCAGGTAGGGTTGTAATTTTTCTTCGCCATGCCCCAGCGCTGTTTTGAATTTCACGGTAATGGCCGGCAGGTCATCAGCCTTGGGGAATTTCCAGGGCTCGGCGCCATTCGCGATATAGCCGTCGCTTAAGAACATTACGGGTGTCATATGTTGTACAGAAATCCTCACCGCCTCGTATACCGCGTCAAAACAATCTCCCGGGGTGGAAGCAGAAATGATTGGCATTGGACATTCACCGTTTCTTCCATAATAAGCCTGCATCAGGTCACTTTGCTCCGTTTTTGTCGGCAGCCCCGTGGAGGGTCCGCCCCGCTGGATATTGATCACAATAAGTGGGATCTCCAGCATCACGGCCAGGCCGATGGCCTCTCCTTTCAAGGCAATACCGGGTCCGCTGGATGTGGTAACCCCCAATGCGCCCCCGTAGGCGGCCCCGATCGCCGAAGTGATCGCCGCAATTTCATCTTCTGCCTGGAAAGTCCGTACACCAAAATTTTTATACTTGCTCAGGTCATGCAAAATATCGGATGCGGGAGTTATGGGATAGGAACCGAGGAATATAGGCAGCCCGCTTTTTTGCGAAGCGGCAATCAACCCGTAGGTGACGGCCTGGTTACCCATGATGGAACGGTAAGAACCCGGATCCATTCTCGCTTTTTCTACAGAATAAGTGGTCGTGAATGTTTCGGTGGTATCTCCATAATTATACCCCGCCTGCAGCACTTTCACGTTGCTTTCAAATATCTCGGGCTTCTTCCCGAATTTCTCTTTCAGGAACCCAATGGTGTTTTCCATGTTGCGGTTGTACATGAAATAAAGAAAGCCAAGCACAAACATATTCTTGGCCCTGTCCTTTTCTTTCATGCCCATCGTAAAATCCTTCAAAGCCTCGCGGGTCATCTTCGTTACATCCATCCGAATCACTTCATAGTTATCCAGGCTCCCGTTCTCCAAGGGGTTTTCCCCTTCGGGATAATTGGCCAGCCGGAGATTTTTTCCATCAAACCCATCGGTATTGACAATGATCTTCCCCCCTTTTTTGATGACTGTAAGATTTGTTTTTAACGCGGCCGCATTCATCGCCACCAGCACATCACAGGCATCACCGGGCGTAAAAACCCGGTCCGATGAAAACCGCAGCTGGAAACCACTCACCCCGGGCAACGTGCCCTGCGGAGCCCTGATCTCTGCCGGGAAATCCGGGAAAGTCGCCAGGTCAATACCCATCATGGCCGTATTGTTGGTAAACTGGCTGCCGGTTAACTGCATACCATCCCCGCTATCCCCGGCAAATTTTATCACCACATCATGTAGAATCTCCTGTTTTCTGGTCATCGGTAAAAAATTATTCCTGCAATTTAAAACAAGTTGTGATTGATTGGTATCAAATTTCAATTATTGGTCATATTACGGTTTCTCAACAACAATTTTTATATTGCCAGTTACAATTTTTACTATGCTAAAAAGACTCAGTGGTCTGTTGTTGCCGGTGCTTTTTTTGCCCCTTTTATCCTTGGCGCAGGGAGATGATGATATTTTTGAGGCCAACCGCCTGAAAAAACTATTCCCCGACGACCGGGTGGCCGCCACTATTGTGGAAGAAGAATTCAATTTCGATAAAGGCAAGAGTGAGGACAGGCTGCCGGTGGTGACAGCCACCCGGAACACCAGCATCTATTTCCTGGCCCTGCGGGAAAGAGCCAGCATACAGTATTATGACTTTTACAATTCCTTCAGCAAGATCACTTCCTTCAAACAACTGGAAAAGAAGAAGGGGATGTTTGGTGCCAAAAAAGACTACAATGTCGGTTTTGCGATTGACCGCTCCGCCAGCTCCAGTGAAATTTTTTCCGACGACAGTCGCGTTAAGTATTTTAATATCGGGTTTACCGGTTACGGGGATGTAACCCGCGTAGAAACAGAAAAAAAATACCTGGACAGCAAGTACCTGACCACGGTTTATTTTCACAGCTGGTTCCCGGCAAAAGAAAAAATAGTACGCATAAGAGTCCCGGACTGGCTCCAGCTGGATATCAGGGAATTTAATTTTGAGGGTTATAAAGTCACGAAGCAGAAAACACAGGAAAAGAATACAACGATTTATTCCTTTAAACTGCAAAGCATCGCCGCCATGAAAAATGAATCCCGGTCTCCGGGCGCTGCTTACCAGTGGCCGCACCTGGTATTCGTGGTAAAATCATACAATAATGACGGTAAAACGGAAAAAGGATTTGGGGATGTGGGCGATCTCTACAACTGGTACAGCTATCTCTATAAAAAATCGGTGAACAGGCCCGATGAATTAAAAACAAAAGTTGCCGACCTGGTCAAGGGCAAAGCCACGGATACCGACAAAGTAAAATCCATTTTTTACTGGGTGCAGGATAATATCCGCTATATCGCTTTTGAAGACGGGCTTGCCGGGTTTATTCCCGCTACCGCTCAGGATGTTTATAAAGCCAAGTATGGCGACTGCAAAGGCATGGCGAACCTGATGACCGAAATGCTGAAGCTGGCGGGACTGGAAGCTTATATGACATGGATCGGCACCCGCCATATTCCTTACGACTATACACTCCCTTCGCTGGCTGTGGACAATCACTGTATCAGCACCGTCATCCTCGGCGGCAAAGAATATTTCCTGGACGGCACTGAAAAATATATCCCTTTTGGTGATTATGCCTGGCGCATACAGGGTAAAGAAGTATTGATCGGCAAAGGAGATAAATATGATGTGAAAAAAGTGCCGGTGCTCGACAAGGAAAGAAATAAGCTCCTGACACAAACCAGCTTCCAGTTAAAAGACAATGTGCTCCGGGGTCATGTAAAAGCAACGCTGACCGGGGAGCAACGAACAAATTTTCACCAGTACTACCACGACCTCCCGGCGGACAAAAAGAAAAAAATGATCCAGCGCTTCCTCGAGTTTGGTAACCGGAACCTGGTGGCCACCAATGTAAAAACATCGGATCTTAATAACCGCGAAATACCTGTCACCATCGAAGGCGATATTGACCTCAGTAATTATGTGATCACCGAAGAAAAAGAAATATACGTGGGCATTGATTTTTTCCCCGAAGACCTCCGGAATTATATCCCCGATAAGGACCGCCAGCAGGATTATGAACTGCATTCCAGTTATGTAGCCCAGGATGAAACCGAGCTGGTCTTGCCCTCCGGGTACAAGATCACTTCCCTCCCATCGGCCATCGATGAGAAAGCCGCCGATTATGAAGTAAGCGGCTCGTATAGCGGGAAGGAGAATAAAGTGCTCTTCAAAAAAACATTGTCTTTTAATACGGGTCGCATCCGCCGGGCCGATTTTGAGAACTGGAAGAATTTTACGCGGAAGCTGAAGGATTTTAATAGTAACCTGATTGTGATCAGGAAGCCGTGAGCAGGGTTTGAGGTTTTTGGTTGAGAGTTTAGAGGGTTTAGAGTTAAGATAAGAGTTAAGAGTTGAAACTAAAGAG
>JANWIJ010000031.1 GCA_025449935.1 Chitinophagaceae bacterium | reverse complement strand
GATTTTTTTTCATATACATGAAAATTTTTGCGTGACTGCTTCCGGAAAATAGAGATAGAAATATAAATGTCCTTCGACTTTTACATCTCATGCCTTTCACCCGAAAGCTGAATGTTTGCCTGCCTCCTCCCGGAGGTAAACCAGTGGGCAGGTTGTTTAACTGAAGTGGCAGGTCTTCTGGCTTAGCCTTTATTGAGCACCTTCCCATCACGCAGGGCGCGGGACAGTGGTTATAATTCAACTCAACTGGAGAGTGGAGCCTGGTAAGAAGGAAGTGGGATTCCCACTCCTCGCCATACTCCATTCCCCGGCCTTACAGCTACGGGGATAGCGTCAGATTTTGACTGACTTCCCTTTTAATCCCGGTTATTAAGCCGGGAACCAAATCTTTGCAAATGTAGGGAGAGAACAATTTCCTGCCAGAAGAGTTTTCAACAGGGTGGCGAGTGGCACCAGCAACCTTCTCTATTATTTTTTAAACCCGGAATAAACTTTGCCACCATTACACGGTCAACAGCCAAATATTCCCATGAATCAATTCTAAAAATTTTCACGGAGATTTTAACAAAGAGGCATGTAATCTATTCCTGTTTTTTTCGTTGAGTAATTGCTGCCATCTTTCCCTTTGCCTTTCCTTTTTAAATTATTACCAAAACAACTTCTGTTCTATCCCGGAATGCGGGTTGCATTCCAGGCAAAAAATTATATGCCATGCACAAAAATCTGCAGCAGATACCTGTCATTCTCCTCCTTGTTTTATTACAAAACACTTCCCTGTCAGCACAGGTTAACCTCCCGAAATACGAGTTGGGAATAGCGCTCAGCAGCTTTATTTACCAGGGAGACCTGACTCCGAACCGGTTTGGATCTTATGAAACAATGCGATTTGGTGTAAGCATTCATGGGAGCAAAATAATAAGCCGGTCTTTTTTAGTACGGGCAAATCTTTCCATCGGGGGTTTAAAAGGGGATGATGCAAAATATGACAACCCGGAGTTCAGGAAAGAAAGAGCCTTCCGTTTCCGTTCCCCGGTGTTTGAATTTACGCCCCTGCTGGTTTGGAACCCGCTGGGAAAAAATTACGATGACAAAGGGTTGTCTCCTTACCTGTTTGCGGGCGCCGGTATCAGCTTGTTGAAAGTTAAAAGAGACTGGAGCGATTTTAATGCGGCTTATTTTGGGGATGGGTCTGACCTGCCCGGCCGGATTGCTGCCGATGAAGCACATGATTTGCCGCGGGTAATACCGGTCATTCCCGCAGGTGTGGGAATACGCTATGGTCTTACACCACGGATAGCTGTTACTGCAGAGACCGCATACCGGTGGACCTTTACCGATTACCTTGATGGATTCAGCCAGGCGGCCAATCCTGCGAGGTATGACCATTATCAAACCATATCCGTGGGAGCCATCTACCGGATCGGCAAAAAGAATGTATTGGATTGCCCCGTGGTCAGGTATTGAACTGGTCTATTTTTTTGTAAGCTTGACCCACTGAAAGGATAATCCCACATAATAATTTCTTTGCGGGGCTGCATTGTAAAAACGGTTGGCGGCCGCATTGATATCATTTCCCAGGCTGTAATGCTGGTCCAGCAGGTTATCAGCCCCGGCATAAAAATTCAACTTAAACTTTTTGCGTACGGTTTTTTTCCAGCCGATGCGCCAGCCGAGTAAATGATAGGTTTCCGCCAAGGCGGTATTGGCATCATTCAGGAATATTTTTGAAGCGACGTAGTACGTTATATTGGAATAAATGCCTTTCCGGGACTGGATATCTGCCAGGGCAGAAAAAGTATTGGCGGGAACTGAGGGCACTGTTTTGCCGGAAAAATTATCATTGATACCCCTTACAAAACTTCCATAGCGAAAGGCATTGCGGGTATAAGCAGCCTGTATGGTGTAATAATCAATAAATCCTTTCCGGGAACTTCCGCTAAAATCAGCTGTCAGTTCTATTCCTTTTTGTTTGATGTCGCCCGCGTTTACAAAAAAATCCGCGCCGGAACTATCTCTGCGCTGCACCAGCGCGTTATTGAGTTTAAAGTAAAAACCTGTTGCCTCCAGTCGCAGCTTTCTTTTAAAGAGTTCATACCCCAAAGTCATTTCATAGTTCCACCCGTATTCGGCTTCGAGACTGGTGCTGATCACTCCGGTGGAAGGTAAGAGCTCCGCTACGGTTGGCGGGGAAAAACCCCGGGAAACAGTTGCTTTCAGAAAGAGTCCATTATTTATTACTTTTTTTACGGAAATTCTGGGCGCTATTTCGTTACGGTATGAGCGGGTTTGTGTCAGGATGGGGTAACTGTTGATCCGCGTGAAACTCACTTTTGTTTTGTTCATGCTGAAGCCGGCGTTAATAAAAAAATTACCCGCCAGCCCGATATCCCCCTGTACAAAAATGCTGGTAGCGCTGTAAACAATATCATCATTTGTTTGCAGGGTGTCGGGATTGCCATTCAGGTTTTTAGAGACCAGTGTATTAAAGAAGCCATGCTGGAACTCGCTGCCTGCTACAAATTGCCAGGCAATGCCGGGTTCTTTTTTTTCATAGCTGAAAACCGTACGGCCGCCAAAGCTGGGCTCACTCCTTCTTTCATAGTTGCGGATCGCCGGGTTTTTAATTTCCACAAACGATCCATAAAAAGTGGTTTGATTAACAATGTCCCGGGTCATTTTGTAGGTGTGACTGAATCCTGCCAGGAAATTCATTTGGTTGATGGCCGCTTTCGCGGCGATGGCGGACGGAAATGCACCGGCCGCGGGCCTTGCATCTTTGGGCGCATTTTTAAATTCGGCCAATGTCAGGGCCCCGGGGGTTTGATAATACATATCTGTGAACAGGAGGGAAGCTGAAAATTGCTGTCTCTCTGAAATTTTTAATTTAGTGACCCAGGAAAAATTATCTCTTCTCAGCTGGCTTTGCGTACGGTAACCATCGGTTTTATTGTGTGCAAAAGAAAGCTGGCTCATGTTTTCTTTTTTCCCGTACCGGACTGAAGCGAAAATATTCTGGAGCTGGTAACTGCCGGTAATATATTCAAGACTTGCGCCGGGTTGCCAGGATGATAAAGTATTCATTAAGATTAATCCCCCGGTACCGGCGCCATACAAACTTCCGGCAGGGCCTTTAAATATTTCAATATGCGAAAAATTATTCCAGGCAAACTGGTTGAAATAGGTATTGCCGCCCGGATCAGTAACAGGAATATCGTTCCAGTATACTTTTACATTCCGCACACCGAAGGGGGAACGGAGTGAACTGCCGCGGATATTAATCCGGTAACTGCCGGGAGAGCGTTCTTCCATCCTTACACCCGCTATTGTATTGAACTCGTTAACCAGCGAGGTTTTGTTATACCGGTCCCCGTTGTTCGATTCAATAATTTTTACTGTTGTGACAGTTGATCTTAGCGAACGGTTTTGTTCAAAGGACCTGATGGTTACTTCGTCGAGTGTTTTTGATGAGTCTGGTAGTTCATCCTGTGAAAAGCAGGGAGTAAAAAAGAAAAGGAAGACAGAAAAGACAATGACCTGTTTCATAGATGAGGAATGAACAGGATTAAAGTTAGAACCTTTTCTTTGTATCTTCAAGCCATGACAGGAAAACCAAAATTGCGGCTGTTTGATCTCACGATGATCACCGTCGGACTGGTTATTGGCATGGGAATATTCAGAACCTCTTCCGATGCCGCCAATGCTGCCATTAATCCTGCCGTTTTTTTTATCGCGTGGTTCGCAGGTGGCTTGGTTGCCCTCTGCGGGGCACTGACCTATGCCGAAATAGGTTCCCGTTTCCCGGTTACAGGAGGTTATTATAAAGTGTTCGCGGAATGTTATCACCCTTCCATTGCCTTTGCTATCAATTGTATCATCCTGATTTCAAACGCAGCTTCCATGTCGGGAGTTGCTTTGATCGGCAGCGAATACATATCGCAGGTCATTTTCAAAACGACACCGGATAATACTACCCGGGCCTTTGTGGCCATGGTCCCGATCATTCTTTTTTATTTTGTGAATTTACTGGGACTCAGGATGAGTTCCATGGCGCAGAATATTCTTATGATCATCAAAATAGGCATGCTCCTATTGCTGATAAGTTCGATTTTTTTTATTACCGGTAACGGAAGTTCCGCATCACCGGAGGCTATCCGGGAATTCACTTCCATGGATTATATAAAATCATTTGGGATTGCCCTGATCGCGGTTTCTTTTACCTATGGGGGTTACCAGCAAACGATTAATTTCGGCGAAGAAGTTCATGAACCACGAAAGACGATTCCCAAAGGTATTTTTATCGGCATTATTATTATTATCAGCCTTTACCTAGCAGTCAGCTATGCATACTATAATGCTATCGGGTTTGAACAGCTGAAAACTTCCCGGGGCATTGCTTCCATCGTGGTAGAAAAAATGTTTGGCCCCGCTGGGAAAAGCATTGCCTCCGTGTTGCTTTTTATCGCCGTGCTGGCCTATGTAAATGTTTTGTTGCTGAGCAACCCAAGGGTTATGTATGCCATGAGCAAAGATGGTATCCTGCCCAAAGCCTTCCAGAAACGGGAAGAAAAAAAGGATGTCCTGACCATCAGCCTGACCGTTTTTGCTGCCATGGGTATCATTGTATTATTTTTCGCCAAGGAGTTTGACCAGATACTGGGTTTCACGATCTTCCTCGACTCTATTGGGATGGCGACGTCGGCTGCCACGATTTTTATTTTACGCAAAAGAACCCGGCACCTGGACGGGACAGGTATTTACAAGATGAAGCTCTATCCCATGCTACCCATCATTTTCATTGCCGCGTACATTTTTGTCGGCACTTCTATTGCATTCAATACACCGGACCTTGCTTTAATCGGTACGGCCGTGTTTGCTCTTTTTTTACTGATCTATTTCTTTGTTACAAGGATTAATAAGCCAAAAAATGCATCTTCCTGATAATATCTCCTATATACTCAATGAACTGGGCGAGGACCGGGAAAATTATTTCAATGCCGTATCCCCACCCATTATTCAAACCAGTAATTTTGCTTTTAAAAAAGTAGCTGATCTCAGCCGGGCTTTCGATGATGAAATGGGCGGTTATCTCTACAGCCGGGGATTGAACCCAACCGTTGATATTCTCCGGAAAAAACTGGCAGCGCTGGACGGGGCGGAGGACTGCCTGGTATTTAATAATGGGGCCGCGGCTATTTTTGCCGGGATCTTTGCGAATATAAAATCAGGAGATCATATTGTTTCGGTGGCAAAGCCCTATACCTGGGTACAAAGAATGTTCGATGTGATATTACCACGGTTTGGCGTAACCGTTACTTATATTGACGGCACCGCCACCAGCAACTGGGACGCAGCCACCCGCCCCAACACTACCTTTTATTACCTCGAATCCCCGAATAGCTGGGACTATGCCTTGCAACCCATCAGGGAAGTAGCAGCACTGGCAAAATCAAAAGGAATTACGACCCTGGCCGATAACAGTTACTGTACGCCCTTGTATCAAAAACCCATCGAAATGGGAATAGACATGTCAATGCAAACAGCTACCAAGTATATCGGGGGCCACAGTGATACGCTGGGTGGCGTATTAAGCGGCAGCCATGCGATGATGAAAAAAATATTTGACAGCGAGTACCTCAATATAGGAAGCGGCATCCAGCCTTTTAATGCCTGGTTGCTGATCAGGGGATTGAGAACCTTACCGGCAAGAATTGAACGGATCACCCGGACCACGGCAGAAATTGTTCAATACATGAAGCAGCACCCGGTGGTTGAATCGGTTCTCTTCCCATTTGATGAATCTTTTCCGCAATACCAGCTGGCCGTGCAGCAGATGAAAGGAGCAGGGGGCCTGTTTACGTTCAGACTAAAAACAAAAAACAGGCAATCCATTGTACAATTTTGCGAATCCCTGCAGCATATTATGATGGCTGTTAGCTGGGGAGGGCATGAAAGCCTCGTGATTCCAAAATGTGCCGGCATACTCCCCGCAGATTTTGATCCTGCCAATAAAGAACATGGCTATATTCGGATGTATGTTGGCCTGGAAGAACCTGCATACCTCATCAGTGACCTGGAACAGGCACTGGCTGGCATTGACAAATAATTTTGATCTCCATTCTTAAAAAATCATCAGGCATCGGGGCCAATTCATTTATTTTTGCCGGATGATTTTCAGGTACCTGATACTATTGACTGCGCTGTTTGTATTTACCGGTGCGGGAGCCCAGGAAAAATGGGATATACAGCGATGCGTTGATTATGCACTTAAAAATAATATCTCCGTCAGGCAATCGGACCTGCAGGCAAAATTTTCTGAATTGCTGGTCAGGCAAAACAAAGCAGGCCAGCTGCCGAGTCTGAATTATAGCGGGAGTGTTGGCTATCGCCTAGGCCGGTCAGAGAATCCCACCACCGGTGTATTGGAGGATAATAATTTCCTGAACCTGGGCATGCAGTTACAATCACAGGTTACCCTGTTCAACTGGTTCTCGCTGAAAAACACTACGGAGGCCAGCCGCTTATCCTGGGAAGCAGATAAGCAGCAAATAGAAAAAGCCAAAAACGATGTGGCGTTGAATGTAGCCGTTGCTTATTTACAGGTTTTGCTCAGCCGGGAACAGGTGAGGCTGACCGTGGTGCAGGTTGAGCAATCCAAAGAGTTACTGAGTATCACCCGGAAAAAAGTGGATGCCGGCTCATTACCTGAACTGAATGCGGTAGAACTCGAAGCGCAGTTGGCGAGGGACAGTTCCGCCCTGGTGACCGCAGAAGGAACCGTCCAGCAATTTATTCTGCAGATGAAAGCTTTGCTGAACCTGGATGCAGCAGTTCCTTTTGACCTGGTACAGCCACCTGTAGAAATCATACCCGTATTACCGTTGGGCGAATTGCAACCTGACGCCGTGTATGCCCTGGCGATGTCTAACCTTCCGCAGCAAAAAGTAAATGACCTGCGCTTACAGTCAGCCCGCAAGACAGTTGCTGCTGCCCGGGGAGGCATGTATCCAAGCATCACCGCCTTTGGTAGTCTTTTTTCAAATGCCATTTCTTTCAGGAGAGCTATTTATGACCGGGTAGTTACCGGGTATTCAACAACCGATGGATTACGCATCAACGTAGGTGGAACTTTCTACCCGGTTGAAATACCACAGGTACAGGAGGGCAATACAATAATAGGTTATTTCAAACCGGGTAATCTCGGTACGCAGTTCAATAACAATTTCGGGCAGAATATCGGGATCGGGTTAAGCATTCCTATTTTCAATGGCAGGCAGGCACGGACAGCCTGGGAACGCTCACAGCTACAGGTAAAGCAATGGGAACTTACCAGGGAACTGGATGATATGACGCTGAAGCAGGATATTTACAAAGCCTATAACGATGCAACCGTGGCCCTGCAAAAATTCAATGCCAACAAAAAAGCCGTGGAAACCTCTCAGCGTGCTTACGAATTTGCCGGGAAAAGATATGAACTGGCCCTGTTATCTACGTATGACCTGGTAACTACGCAGAATAACCTGCAAAGGGCAAGGATAGACCTGCTATACGCGCAATATGATTATATCTTCAAAATAAAATTGCTGGAGTTTTACAGGGGCCAGGGTATAAAACTTTAAACGTCTTTTAAATGAATAAGAAATTAAAATGGGGATTGATAATTGGGGCAGTGATCATTGGTATCCTGGTGTTGGTGAATGCAATGAGTGGCGGAAAGAAGACAGAAAAAGTGGCGGTTGAAAAAGCATCAAAAAGAACCATTATAGAAACCGTAAATGCGAGCGGGAAAATTTACCCGGAAGTGGAAGTAAAGATCAGCCCGGATATATCCGGACAAATCACTGAATTAAATGTCGAGGAAGGCGACAGTGTTTTTAAAGGAAAAGTACTGGCTCACATTTATGCAGATATTTATGCGCTGCAGCGGGATGAAGCAGCATCCCGGGTAAACCAGTCGGTAGCCACAGTGGATAACAGCAAGGCTGCCCTGGAAGCGTTGAAGGCAAACCTTGAACAGGCAAGGCTCGCATTTGACCGGAATAAAACATTGTATGATCAGAAAGTGATCTCGAAATCTGAGTTCGAACAGTACGAAACGACATTGCGGTCAGCACAGGCCAATTACAATGCAGCCGAGATGAATATTAAAGGGTTAAAAGCGAATGTTCAGTCTACCCAAACCGGTTTGAGCAAAGCCAACAAGGATCTCAGCCGTACCACCATTCAATCCCCGATGGACGGGGTGGTGTCATCTTTAAAGGTAAAAAAAGGAGAAAGTGTGGCGGGCAACAGTTTTAATGTTGGTACGGAGATGATGACCGTAGCCGACATGTCCGTGCTGGAAGTGCGGGTAGATGTTGGGGAAAATGATATTGTAAAAGTGAATATTGGCGACTCCGCTGATGTGGAGGTGGATGCCTACAACAACCGGAAATTTAAAGGGATCGTGACCAAGATTGCCAGCAGCACCAAAAGTTCATCCCCTATGCCAACTTCAAATGATGTGACCAACTATGAAGTCAGGATCAGGCTCGACAAAGCATCTTACCAGGACCTGGCCGGTAAAACATTTCCATTCCGTCCCGGTATGAACGCGAGCGCAGACATTAAAACCAAACGGGTTGATAATGTGCTCGCCGTGCCGATTACCGCTGTGAACGCACGGGTAAAAGGAAGCGATAAAAGCATGGCCGATAAAAAGAAGGAGGAGAAAGAAAGCAAGGGAGAAGAAGAAAATGATGAAATGAATAATTCAGCTGATGATGAACTGGAAGAAGTGGTCTTTGTATTACAGCCGGATGGCACCGTTAAAAAAGTGGTCGTAAAATCAGGGATACAGGATATCAATTATATTGAAGTACTGAGCGGGTTAAAGCCGGGGGAAGAAGTAATAACAGGTCCTTACAACGCAATCAGCAAAACATTAAAGGACGGTGCCAAAGTAAAAGTGGTACCCAAAGACAAGCTCTTCGAAAAAAAATAAGATAATAGGAGGGTGCCGGTTCCGGTACCCTTTTTTATTTTTCAGCATCCGCATTGAATAACCGGGTTTCATACCTTTAGGAATGGAAGAACAGGCGAAAAATAATTTATCTGCTATGACATTTGGTATTATCGGCGGGGGTAGTTGGGCGACAGCACTGGCAAAAATCCTGACAGATAAAAAACATCCTATCAACTGGTGGATTAGAAATAAGGACGTCATCCAGCATATTGCTGAAAAACACCATAATCCCCGTTATTTAAGTTCAGCCCGCTTTGATGTTTCGTTACTCTCCATGTCAGCCGACATTAAAGAAGTTGTTGCAAAGTCCGGCGTGCTGATCATTGGCGTTCCCTCTGCCTATGCCGAAGAAAGCCTGTCGCCCTTGCGACCGGGAGATCTAGCCGGGAAAAAAATTGTGTCAGCTATCAAGGGGCTTTTACCGGATAAAAATATCCTCCTCAATTATCACCTGGCCGAAAAATTCAACCTGCCTTTGGAAGATTATTTTGCCGTACTGGGTCCCTGCCATGCAGAAGAAGTGGCAGAAGAAAAATTATCTTATCTCACTTTCTCCGGAACAGATATTACCACCGCATCTGAAATCGCTTCCCATTTTTCCACGCATTATATCAGCACCATCGTCAACCATGATATCCTGGGAGTGCAATATGCGGCCGTATTGAAAAACATTTATGCCCTGGGCGCCGGTATTGCACACGGCCTTGATTACGGGGATAATTTTTTGAGCGTTTATATTGCCAATGCTGCCGATGAGATGGCCGGGTTTTTAAAGAAATTCGGGGCGGAACATATTACTGTGGGTGAGCATGACGGAGAGGATCCTGTTACCCATCGTAAAACCCCCAACTATGCTGCCTCCGTATACCTGGGAGACCTGCTCGTTACGTGTTATTCCCTGTATAGCCGCAACCGGAGATTTGGCAATATGATCGGCCGGGGCCTAACGGTCAGGGCGATACAAACGGAAATGAACATGGTGGCAGAGGGTTATAATGCATCCCGCTGTATTTATAACATAAATAAGTCGATAGATGCAGCTATTCCTATAGCTGAAACGGTCTACAAAATACTATGGGAAACTGTTAAACCTTCCGACGGATTTAAACGCATAGAACAGGTGTTGGTCTGAGAAGGACAAATAGGAAGGCGATGAACAGTTTAAATTTTACCCTATGCCACTTTCGTACCATGGATTCGCACCCGCCGCCATTTTGATAATGGTGCTCTGCCTGGCAGGAAAACAGTTATACGATTACTGGAAACAGTATCAGCAAAAACTTTAACTTCACGGGCTATAAATACACGCCCCATGATCCAGTTTTTCCAGGTGCTTTTTTTGCTGGCAGCTGTTGTACTGATCATCCTGAACGTTCTTGATTTTAATAAGTGGCAGGAAGGCAACAGGGAAGGAAGCACCCGGCCTTATCCCATTAAATGGCTCAATTTTATCCTTACTTCATTAGTGGCGCTGGGTTGTGTGTTGAATATTATTGCCGCGTGGATCAGCAAGGCCTAAAAAAATAAATCAGCCGCAACACCGTCGGCTAATAGTTTACCTTCTCTTGTCAGCACCAGTGCATTGTTTTCCATTTTTAATAAACCACGGTCAATGTGCTTCCTGCTCTTAATCTGCAGTTCCTTGCCCAGTAATTCTCCCGGCCGGTCAAGTCTTATTCCTTCTGATGTTCTGAGCGAAGTCATGATATACTCATTCAGTTGCTGAACATCGGTTAAACTTTCTTTTTCAAAAGGGATCAGTTCGTTATTAATTGATTCCAGGTATACCTTGTTGTTGGCGATATTCCATTGCCTTTCCGTTCCATTAAATGAATGGGCCGACGGGCCAATGCCCAGGTATTTTTTTCCCTGCCAGTAGGAAGAATTATGACGGCTCCTCCACCCTGGCCTGCCTGCCGGACAGGCAAGTTTTGCAAAGTTGGATATCTCGTAGTGCTCATACCCGGCATCTTCCAGCCATTGCATCAGTAACAAAAACTGTTCTGATTGTTTATCGGGATTGATATTTTCTGTTTTATGCTGCCGGATCATTTTGTCCAGCGGGGTCCGGGGTTCTACCGTCAGGGCATAACAGGAAAGGTGTGGGATACCCAGTGAAATAGCTGTTGCTATATTTTGTTCACATTTCTCATTGGTTAACCCGGGCGTCCCGTATATCAGGTCAATGGTGATATTTTCAAAATATTTTGTGGACAGCTGCAGATTGTCCCTGGCCTGTTCTGCAGTATGTGCCCGGTTCATCCATTGGAGGTCTTCCCCGAAAAAACTTTGCACACCTATACTCAGGCGGTTGATGCCTGCTTTTTTCCATTGCTGCAATTTTTCTTCTGTAATATCATCCGGGTTAGCCTCCAGGGTAATTTCGGGATCCCGGGTAATTTCAAATTGGCGGTATACTTCCTGTATAAGTGATTCCAATTCTTCCGGGCTGAGCAAGGAAGGAGTGCCCCCACCGAAATAGATGGTTTCGATGATTTCATTTTCCAGGTATCCCTTTCTTAATTCAATTTCTTTCAATAAAGCAGCAACCAGTTCGTTTTTATAGTGAAGAGAAGTGCTGAAATGAAAATTGCAGTAGTGACATGCCTGTTTGCAAAAAGGGATATGAATGTAGATACCGGCCAAAGGAGTTTGGGATTTAATGAATATTTTTACTGCAACAACTGATTATCCTGGCGAAAAGCCCCATGACAAAATTAAGACTGCAAATATCGGTTCTTGCTATTTTCTTACCGGCGATTTATGTTTCCGGCCAGGGCAACTATCATTTATACATCCGGGGTGCCGACAGGGATTCGGCAGCCATTGTTTCGCTAACGGGGATACAAACAAGCTTCACCTCCCGGGTTGCCGGTTCTGACTATATTGAAAAGCTACCCGGCTTCCTGCGGGCAAAAGGATATGTTACCGCATCTGTTGACAGTATCAGGTATGATTCTTCCTTCGCCTGGATAAAATTATACCTCGGTGAATTATACAACTGGGTACAGTTAAATGCGACCGGTATTGAACCCCCGGTGCTCGATGCTGTGGGGTGGCGGGAAAAATCATTTTCTAATAAGCCAATGGATTTTTCGCAGGTCCAGCTCTGGCAGGAGAGGCTGCTCAATTATTATGAAAATAACGGGTACCCATTTGCCCGGATTTATCTTGACAGCCTGCAACTGGAGGAGGATCAGGTTTCCGCGCTGCTCAAAGCGGATAAAGGTCCCTTATATAAAATTGACAGCATCCGGATTTATGGAAATGCAAAAATATCCAACAGTTATTTGCAACGGTACCTCGACATGCCCAATGGAAGCACTTATAGTAAGGAAAAGCTGCAGCGCGTTAATAAAAAAATAAGGGAGCTCACTTATGTAGAAGAAGAACAACCCGCGAACCTCACTATGCTTGGCACCGGGTCTGTATTAAATATGTACCTGAAACAGAAGCGCAGCAGCCAGATCAATGTGCTGGTTGGTTTTTTGCCCAATAACGATCAGTTGTCTTCCAAAAAATTATTAATCACCGGGGAAGCGAATATCCTGCTGAAGAATGCCCTTGGTTCCGGGGAGACTATCGGGTTGAACTGGCAGCAGATCCAGGTAAAATCTCCCCGGCTGAATTTGCTCTACCAGCATCCCTATCTTTTCCGGTCACCGGTTGGATTGGATTTTTCATTTGATATGTTCCGCAAAGACAGCACTTTTTTGAACATCAATTTTCAACTCGGCGCTCAATATGTATTGAACAATAACCAGGCGGGCAAACTTTTTATCCAGCGTATTCAAACCATCGTCAGCCAGGGTGGAGTGAATGGATCACTGGTTATTCAAACCCGCCGTTTGCCGGATGTGGCTGATGTAAGCTCCTTTAATATAGGTATGGATTATGAATTTAATAATACCGATTACCGCTTAAACCCCAGGAAAGGCAATGAATTCAGGATAGTCACATCGATCGGCACCAAAAAATTGAATAAGAACAATGAAATACTGGAATTAAAAGATCCGGGAGATCCGGGTTTTGATTTTGGTACATTGTATGACACCATAAAACTGAAGACCTACCAGTTCCGGGTAAGGGCGGTTGCGGCCAGGTATTTTCCGCTGGGCGGGCAACGGAGCACCGTAAAGACGGCTATAAACGGGGGCATGTTCCAGAGTGGTAATATTTTTCGAAACGAATTGTTCCAGCTGGGCGGTTATAAACTTCTCCGGGGCTTTGATGAAGAAAGCCAGTACCTCTCACATTTTCTAATAGGGACCCTGGAATACCGTTACCTCGTGGGGCAGAATTCTTTTTTTTATGTGCTGGCGGACGGGGGATGGGGCCGCAACCACAGCCGCTACAACCAAATCAATTATACTTATTTTGGAACGGGCCTCGGGCTGGCATTCGAAACAAAGGCCGGTGTTTTCAACCTGGCCTGGGCGGTTGGAAAAAGAAACGATACCGGGTTTAACCTGCGGCAGTCAAAAATTCATTTTGGGTTTGTAAATTATTTTTAGAAATATGATTTGCCCTTTTTCTCTCCACCCGCTTATAATACTTTTGCGCTACAATCTTATTAATTGAACCGCTCCCTTTCCCTCCTTGTCTCCTTTTTATTTCTTGCAGCCCTGGCCGTTGCACAACCTGTTACCGACTCAGTGGGGAAGCTCCAAACCGATTCGCTGACCCTGGCTGATAGTCTCCGCAAAGCTCCTTTGCCGGTCACAGGCGTCACCGATTCTGTAAGCGTTATGCCATTGAAAAATACCGGGTGGAAAATCAACCCGGCCATCCCTCTTTCATTACCCGAGCTTAGCTGGCAAATACTTCAGCAGCATCCTTACTTCGGATTTAGTGCAAATCTTTCCGTTTCTGCAACCGGCGAAGTCAGGGAATTTAAAGGCAAGGACCTGCTTTTTTATATCCTGGTTTTTTTATTGATGGTTTATGCACTATTAAGACTGGCATTTCCCAAATATTTTAATGATCTCTTCAGGCTTTTTTTCAGAACCACGCTTAAACAAAGACAGATAAGCGAACAATTAATTCAAACACCGCTTCCTTCGTTGCTGCTGAACGCACTCTTTGTCATCAGTGCGGGCCTGTACATCACTTTTATCCTGGAACATTTTAAACTAAACCCGCTGGGCAATTTCTGGCTATTATTTCTTTATTGCTGCATGGGTTTATCGGTTATATACTTTATCAAGTTTGTTGGACTTAAAGTATCCGGTTGGGTATTCAATATGCAGGAAGGAGCAGATTCTTATATATTCATCGTGTTTGTGGTAAATAAAATGATCGGGATCCTCATATTGCCTTTCCTTATTATGCTTGCTTTTACCACCGGCAATTTGTATACAGTCGCTATGACACTATCCTGGTGCCTTCTTACCGGGTTGCTGGGGTACCGGTTTATTTTGACCTTTGCTGCTATACGTAATCAGGTCAGGGTCAATCCTTTTCATTTCTTTTTATACTTATGTGCTTTTGAAATAGCTCCCCTTTTACTGATTTACAAGGGTTTGTTGGTATTTTTCACGATAACTACTTAACTTTGCAGCCAACTTTAGCCGAACCGAACATGAGTAAAAACGGTGTTAACAAGGCCAATGTTCAGGCCAAAGCGATGCAGAAAATCCTGATTACCCAGCCCAGACCCGAAAGTGAAAAGTCACCTTACTTTGAACTTTCAAGGAAGTACAGCGTAGAATTGGATTTTCATCCCTTTATCCAACTGGAGGGCATACCTGCAAGAGATTTCCGCAAACAAAAGATTGAGATTCAGAATTATACGGGGGTGATGTTCACCAGCCGGAATGCCATTGACCACTTTTTCCGCACCTGCGAGGAATTGAAGATCAGCGTTTCCCAGGACACCAAGTATTTCTGTATTACTGAAGCTGTGGCGCTTTACCTGCAAAAATTTATTCTTTACCGGAAACGAAAAGTTTTTTACGGGGCGGATGGCACTAATAAGAGCATGTTTGACGTCATCAACAAACATAAAGGCAATGAGAAATTTCTTTATGTCTGTTCTGAGAATCAACAGGATAATGATATAGTGAACTGGCTGAAGGCGAACAGCTGTGACTTCGCGCTGGCCTTTATGTACCGTACGAGAAGCAGTGATGTAAAGGAGATTCTTACCAGGACAGAATATGATGTGATTTGTTTCTTCACACCCAGCGGTGTAAAGAGCCTTTTTGATAACCTTCCTAAATACAAACAGAACGGAACTGTAATAGGCGCATTTGGCAACAATACTTCCAAAGCCATTGAAGAAGCAGGTCTGAAACTGGAAATAAAAGCACCACAACCCCAGGCTCCCAGTATGGTGGCTGCATTGGAGCAGTTTCTTGCTTCCACCACGAAAAAAAAATAGGCATACACTTAATAAACTAACTTAGAAACGGGTACCCATAGGTATCCGTTTTCTTTTGTAAATAATATCCCGCGAACTTCGCAGGGTCTGCCATTATCTGTCCATGAGCTATACCAATCAACTTATTCATGAAACCAGTCCATACCTGCTTCAGCATGCGCATAATCCTGTAAACTGGTATCCCTGGGGAACGGAGGCGCTGGCCAAAGCCAAAAAAGAGAACAAACCTATCCTCGTAAGTATTGGGTATTCGGCCTGTCATTGGTGCCATGTGATGGAAAGGGAGAGTTTTGAAAATGAAGCCACTGCGAAGATCATGAATGAGCATTTTGTCAACATTAAAATTGACCGGGAAGAAAGGCCCGACCTGGATCATATATATATGGATGCTGTGCAAGCCATGGTGGGTAACGGTGGGTGGCCGTTGAATGTTTTTCTAACCCCTGAAGCAAAGCCATTTTACGGGGGCACCTATTTCCCGCCGGAGAGAGCTTATAACCGGCCATCCTGGGAGGAAACATTAGAGGGTGTATCGAAGGCATTCCAGGAAAGGCGGCATGAAATTGATGCGCAGGCTGAAAATCTCACTGAACATCTTACTCAATCGAATGCATTTGGACAACAAAAAACCGGAGCGGCATTCCCGGACAGGAAAAAACTTGATGAGGCTTTTCAGCAGCTTATGAAATCCGCTGATACAACATGGGGAGGGTTTGGAAAAGCGCCTAAGTTCCCGCAAACTTTTTCCATTCAGTTCCTGCTTCGCTATTATCATATTACCGGCAACAAAGAATCGCTTGACCAGGCAATGCTTAGCCTTGACAGGATGATTGAGGGCGGAATTTATGACCAGGCCGGTGGCGGCTTTGCCCGTTATGCTACAGATACAGAATGGCTGGCTCCGCATTTTGAAAAAATGCTTTATGATAATGCGTTACTTGTTTCCGTGTTAAGCGAAGCTTTTCAACTAACCCGGAAGCAACGGTACCGCGAAGTGATCGAAGAAACGATGGAATTTATTCAACGTGAATTCCTTTACGGGGGCCAGGGATTTTATGCGGCACTGGATGCGGACAGCGAAGGGGTGGAAGGAAAATTTTATGTGTGGAGTTTTGATGAAGTTACCAGAATACTCCAGGAAGATGCAGTTGTTTTTTGTGCGTATTACGATGTAACGCCCGGCGGGAACTGGGAAAAAACAAACATTCTTCGTGTTAAAAGGCCGTTGGAAAGTTTTGCGTCAGAAAAAAATATCCCGGTAGAAAAATTGAGAAAATCACTGGACAAATCAAAGAAAAAATTACTGGAAGAACGTAACAGGCGCATACGGCCTCAGCTCGATGACAAAATTATTCTCGGTTGGAATGCACTGATGAATACCGCCTGCAGCAAGGCTTTTGCAGCTACCGGCAATGAATCTTACCGGCGGTTGGCAGTTGATAATATGAATTTCCTGCTGCAAAAATTTGCCGCAGCCAGGACAGGCGAGTTTCATCATACCTGGAAGAACGATATAGCAAAATACCCTGCTTTTTTGGACGACTATGCATTCCTGGTTGAGGCGCTGATACAATTGCAGGAAATCACGGCCGACAGGCAGTGGCTGGTTAAAGCCCGGTCTGTAACAGAATTTGTTATGGCTAATTTCAGCGAAGCCGAAACAGGTTTCTTTTTTTATACGCCCAAAGACCAGGAGGATGTTATCATCCGGAAAAAAGAAGTGTATGACGGTGCCGTTCCTTCCGGCAATTCGGTAATGGCAGATAACCTCCTGCTTCTTTCTGTTTTATTTAATCTCCAGGATTGGAAAAAAAGAAGTGCAGACATGGTTTCTTCTTTAGGGCAGGCAATTGTCCGTTATCCGACTTCATTTGGTAATTGGGGATGCCTGCTGCAGGAGCTGATTATTGGCACGAATGAAATTGCTATTCTCGGGCAGGAATTTGATTCGGTACACCTGCAGGTATTGGCAGAATATATACCTCACCGGGTTGTGATGGCATCGGCTGAATCCGATACCGCCTATCCTCTTTTGATTGACAAACCAACGACCGCTAAGGCAACAATTTATTACTGTAGTAGTTACACTTGCCAGGCTCCAGTATTTTCCGCAAAAGAGCTTATGTCCCTGATAAACAGGGCTCAAAAAGGGTAATTAATTTTAAGTTAATACAATAAAACCAGCTTCGCTTCCGTTTGAAAATTTACCCAGTAAAATACGTTTTGATTACAAAAAAATAAATATTAACGTTGTGTCAGAGAACAGTTCAAAACATTATATTTGCCCAATACCCTTTAAGTGTATGAAAATGAGAAACCTTTACTACACCCTGTACGCAGCCGCCTGCATGACCATGCTGGCCAGTTGCGGAATACTGGGAGGAAAGAAAGACAAAGGCAAAGGTGGAAGCCTGCCTAATGATGGACAAGTCCACGGGATCTCTCCTGGAAGCAGGTATTCGCTTCCGAAGCCTCCCGGCATGGTCTATGTTCCCCAGGGTACATTCCACATGGGTCCCAGCGATGAGGATCCGGCTTATGCTTTTAGCGCCCGTAACCGCTCCGTCTCTATCAGTGGCTTCTGGATGGATGCTACCGAAATTACCAACAACGAATACCGCCAGTTTGTATACTGGGTTCGCGATTCTGTCGTTGCCCGTAAAATGGGATATGTGAAAGCGGGTGCAGATGGTAATGAGTATGTGGACTGGGCTAAAATGAAAACCATGAAGTGGAGCGATCCTAAGGTCATGGAACAGCTCAGCAGCACCGACATTATTTTACCCCCGGATGACCGGATCTTTGGTAAAAAAGAAGTTGATCCCTCTAAAATTGTTTTCCACTCGGAAATATTTGACTTAAAAGAGAATGCAAAAAGGGAAAATGCCGGCAAGCCAAGATCTGCCTTTATTATCAAAAAAGACGTGCCTATTTATCCCGATACATTGGCCTGGATACGTGACTTTGCATACTCTTATAATGAGCCAATGACCAAAAGATATTTTTCTCACCCTGCTTTTGGTAACTATCCTGTAGTAGGCGTTAACTGGAAACAGGCTACTGCGTTTTGTGAGTGGAGAACCCACTTTATGAATGCTTACCTGGATTCAAAGAAAAGAACACAGGAATCCGACTTCCGCCTTCCAACCGAAGCACAGTGGGAGTATGCAGCCCGTGGCGGCCGTTCACAATCCATGTTCCCCTGGGGTAACTATTACCTGAGAAATAAGAAAGGATGTTTGATGGCCAACTTTAAACCAGGCCGTGGTAATTACCCGGAAGACGGTGGTTTCTATACTGTTCGTGCCGATGCATACTGGCCTAATGATTATGGCCTGTACTGTATGTCAGGAAACGTGGCAGAATGGACATCCTCTATTTATTATGAAGGCCGGAACAACTTCCAGCACGATATGAACCCTGATGTTCGCTGGAATGCAAAGGATGATGATCCTCCCCTGATGAAGCGTAAAATCATCCGTGGCGGTAGCTGGAAAGATGTTGGCTACTACCTGCAAACCGGAACAAGTACGTATGAGTACCAGGATTCAACCAAATCTTATATCGGTTTCCGTTGTGTAATTGATTTGCCTGCAGCACCCACTAAAGGACGCCGCAAATAATTAAACCATCAACTAACCAAGTGAACAAATAAAGAACTTGAGAGGGCAGTAAAAAATCTGTCCTCTCAATTTTTCTCCCGCATAAATTCAAACCACTAAACTCTTAAAAAATCCAATTATGGCAGCAGCTATTCCTTCCAAAGTAAGCAAATGGGTAGACGTAGGCGTTTCTTTCGGCGCAGCACTAGTAATCTGGGGAGCCCTCCGGAAAATTACACACGCAGCGGACGCTGATACCTGGCTGTGGATAGGTCTAACCACAGAAGCAATCATCTTCACCCTGTATGGTATCTTATACGCTATCTACCCGCCTATAAAAGACGCCAGTCATGATGAAGAACAATTTTCTGTTGCCGGCGCAAAAACAAGAGCTGCCTTTGGCTCTATGGATAAAATGCTGCTGGAAGCTGACATAACGCCCGACACCATGAAAAGGCTGGGTGATGGGTTCAAACAATTGAATACGACTGTGACAGGAATGAACAATATATCAGACACCATCGCAGCTACAGGAGAATTTAATGCAAAGACAAGAGAAGTAACGGGTCAATTAGAGAAAGTAAAAGATGCCTATACAACAGCTGCTTCATCAGTAGGAGCTTTTAATCAGGCGACTGAAGGTGCCAAAGTTTTCCATGAGCAGATACAGGTGCTGACCAAGAATCTTTCTTCGCTGAATACAATTTATGAACTGGAGTTGCAGGAAAGTAATAACCACCTGAAAGCCCTGAATGCCTTTTATGGTAAACTTTCTGAAACGTCTGCCTCCATGCTCAACAGTGCTGAAGATGCAAGGAAAGTACAGGACCAGATTGGACACCTTGCCACGAACCTGGGCCGCCTGAACAGTATTTATGGTAACATGTTAACTGCTATGCAGGGGCGCAACTAAAACTATATCACTCATTAAAAAATGCCGATATAGTAAACAAGTCATCATTACTAATCAAATTAAACTAACGAGTCATGTCTTTACCTAAAGAGCCCCGGCAGAAGATGATCAATATCATGTACCTGGTGCTTACAGCACTGTTGGCTCTGAACGTATCATCCGAGATCCTCAATGCCTTTAAAACCGTAAATAATAGCCTGGAAAAAACGAATAAAGCAGTTAATTTCTCGTCCGAACAGGTTGTTAAATCATTAACCGATAAACTTTCAGATCCTGCTACCCGTGCTAAAGCCGAATTATGGCAGCCACGGGCCACGCAGACCCAGACGTATGCAGCTACAGCGTATAATTTTATCCAGACGTTAAAAGATGATATTCTTAAAGCAGCCGGCGGAGATCCTAAAAATCCTGCCCAAAGTTTTAAGGAAGATAACCTGGATATTGCTACCAGGATGCTGATCACACAAGGAAAGGGAAAGCAACTGTATAAAGTTCTCGAAGATTTTAAGAAAAATGTCCTGGGAATAAATGATACTATCCGTGCAGAGTTTGAAAAATCGCTGCAGGTAGACCTGGAAATACCTTTGTCACAGGCCGGGAATAAGAAGAAGAACTGGGAAGAATCCTACTTCCACATGGTGCCAACCGTGGCAGCTTTAACCATTCTCAGTAAATTCCAGAATGACGTTAAGACCTCCGAAAACAAAGTTGTTACCTTCTGCCACGAACAGGTGGGTAAGGTTGAACTTCGATTCGATTCTTTTGAAGCAATCGTTGGTCAAAACTCAAAATATTTTATGCCAGGCCAGGAAATCGAAATTACTGCCGGCCTTGGTGCTTTCAGTAAAACCAAACTTCCGACCGTGACAATAGGTGGTGCCAATGTATCCCTGAATGAAAAAGGGATGGCTATCTATAAAACTGCGGCGGGGGGCATCGGTTCACATACGATTAATGTAACTGTTGCATTCCAGGACCAGGATGGTAATCCTCAAACAAGACAGATCCCGGTGGAATATATGGTTGGGCAGTCTAATGCATCTATAGCGCTGGACAAAATGAATGTGCTGTATATAGGTGTAGATAACCCTGTTTCTATTGCTGCCAGCGGTGGTGGTGATGATAAAGTGAATGCCGTGATCACAGGCGGTGGTGGAAGTTTGACCAGGATAGGTAATGGTAAATACATTGCCCGGGTTAACTCCGTTAGCGATGATTGTAAAATAAGTGTTTCAGTAGACGGGAAATTAGCCGGCCAGTCAGTGTTCCGGGTCCGTACGATTCCGGAAGCCCAGGCTTATGTAGGTGGGAAACCAAGCGGTGAGAACCTGGCTGCAGGAGCGTTTAAGGCCCAGGGTGGTGTTGGAGCCGGTATCAAGAATTTCCCCTTTGAATTAGACTATAACGTGGTGAGTTTTACCTTTACCTGCGATACGGATGACGATATTGTTTCGATCCCGGTGCAGGGAGCGGCCTTCTCAGGAGCTGTCAGGAATGCTATGAATCAGCATGTTCAGGCCGGCAGAATGGTCACTATTGACGATATCAGGGTAAAAGGACCGGACGGACGTACTACAAAGGCCCCTTCGCTCGTTTATTACATTAAATAAATAGTTGTGCTATGAAAATCAACTTTTTGAAACTTGGAATATGTGTGATAGCTGCTGGTCTGCTGGCCGGGGATGCCGATGCCCAGCGGGCTCCGAAGAAACGGAAAGATGGCACTACGCAGCCAACGACCAATCCTGCTGAAGGAAATGAGCAGCAGCAGAATAATAATAACCAGCAGCCTTCCGGTTATGATCCTTATGCCAATTTGCCTATCGAATACGATACAACCGGCACGGATAACTCAATCAAAAAGTCATTGAGGAATGATAACGCTTTTGATAAGACCAACCTGACGCAAAGGACACCGCTTATCTATGAACACCTTCGCTGGGATGATGCCCTGTATGCTGAAAAAGTGTGGAGAGAACTTGATCTCCGCGAAAAGATGAACAAGATTTTCCAGTATGAGGCGGTGGATGATAACGGAAGCCAGATTTTTGTGAATATGCTGATGAAAGCCGTGAATTCCGGGGAAATTACTGCCTTTGGAGATGACAGGTTCACCACCCCGATGGCCATTAATGACGTTCAGCAATTGACAGCCGGAAAAAATGATACGGTAGCTAAATACGATATCAAGCAAATTGACAAGATTATCGGTTATGTAGTAACACGTTCAAGCTTTGATCCTAAGGCAGTTACAAAGATCCGGTTAAAAGAAGAGTGGGTATTTGACAGGGAGTCCAGCAGGATGTTTGTAAGGATATTGGGAATAGGATTGCTTAAGACAGAGTATTTCCCTAATACCACCAGGGAAAGGGGTACTTCTTCTTTGTTCTGGGTTTATTATCCCGATCTGCGCCCGATGCTGGCCAAAGCAGAGGTGTATAACGCTAAAAACATGGGCCAGAGCAGGATGACCTGGGAAGAGCTTTTCGAGAGCCGGATGTTCAGTAGCTATATTGTAAAATCTACCCTTGACAACCCGGGTAATAAAATGATCAGGAATTACATTAACGACCCGATTTTACGCCTCCTGGAAGGAGACAATATCAAAGAGAAAATCTTCAATTTTGAGCAGGATCTCTGGTCTTATTAAGGATTACAAACTCATCGTTTAAACATCATATTTAAGCCCCACTTTGGGGCTTTTTTCATGGGCTAACCACTTCATTATAAATCAGTAAAAAAAGTTTGAAAAAACGTAAAACTCCTATAGGAAAATTGGATAAAAGTCGTATTTTCGTTTCGGTTTTTCATAGGATATTGGATTTTAAAAACGGGGCTGGATTTCTATCCGGGCCCCATTTTTTTGCCTATAAGAGGGCCTAATAACTTAATTAGTCAATCGTTTGCGTTAAACCAGGAAAATACAACCCTCGCTTTTTCTTTCCCGATTACTGCCCTTAGCTCCTCCATCGTTTTTTCCGACACCTTTTTAACCGATTTGAATTCTTTCAATAAAAGGTCCGCCGTCGCAATGCCGATACCGGGAATGTCCTCCAATTCATTCTTAAAAGTTCCTTTGCTTCGTTTTAGCCGGTGAAAACTGATACCGAAGCGATGTACTTCATCACGGATGCGTCGAACCAGTTTCAGGCTATTGCTGTTATAGGGCAGTTTTAAGGAAGCCGAATCACCGGCAAAGAAAACCTCTTCTTCATTTTTGGCCAGCCCGATCAATGTTGCCTTTCCGCCTGCACCCAGTTCCTGGATTGCTTCAAGCGCTGCACTGAGTTGTCCTTTACCGCCATCAATGATCACCAGCTGGGGAAAAGGCAGCACTTCTTCCATAACCCTTTTGTACCGCCTGTAAACAGCTTCCTTCATCGAAGCAAAATCATTAATGCCCTGCACGGTCTTAACGTTATAATGCCGGTAATCCTTCTTGCTTGGCTCACCGTTCTTAAAACAGACCATGGCCGAGACCGGGTAACTTCCCTGGAAATTGGAATTATCGAAACACTCAATGTGGGTCGGCAATACAGGCAATTGCAGATCCTGCTGTAGTTGTTCGAGCAGTATTAATTTACCGGGATCTTTTATATTCAGCTGAAGACGTTCCTTGCTTTTCAGCTCTTCAATAAAATGACGAACATTTTTTTCTGACAGATCCAGCAGTTTTTTCTTATCCCCGCTTTTGGGGATGGTCAGCACTATTCCTTCCTGCGGGTAATCGATTGAAAAAGGTAGAACAATTTCGGCCGCATCACTGTTGAAGGTTGTTCTTAACTGGGCTACTGAAAAGCTGAGTATTTCTTCCTCAGCTTCATCAAGATGTGTCTCCACTTTATTGGTCTGGGTTTGAATAATGGCGCCGTTCCGGATCATGAGGAAGTTCACATAAGCAATCTCTTTTTCTTTCAGGATAGAGAAAACATCCATATTCCCGGTTTTTGCACTGGCTACCACGGACCGGGATTGATAATTGTCAAGGAAAACTATCTTTTTCTTTAGAAGTTCTGCCTTTTCAAAAGCAAGCGCGGAGACATGCCCTTTCATTTCTTCTTTAAAATGCCGGATAACGGGAGCAAGGTTCCCCTTGAGCAGGTTCTTAAGCTGGGCCAGGTTCTCATCATAATCTTCCCGGGTCTGAAGATTTTCACAGGGTCCTTTACAGTTTCCCAGGTGATATTCCAGGCAAACTTTAAACTTGCCCTTTTTGATATTATTTTCGGTCAGGTTGAGCGAGCAGTTCCGGAGCTGGATGGTTTGTTTGATAAAATCCAGCAACTCCCTTACTTTTTTTACAGAGGTGTAAGGACCCAGGTAATCGGATCCATCGCTGATTTTTTTCCGGGTCAGGAAAACCCTGGGATACGGCTCATTCTTTATGACGATATAGGGATAGGTTTTATCATCCTTCAGGTTAATATTGAACCGGGGCTGGAACTGTTTAATCAGGGTATTTTCAAGGAGGAAAGCATCCTGTTCTGAATTCACAATGGTATACTCAATGCGGTTGATCCGCTGTACCAGCTCGTGTGTCTTATAACTGGTAAAAGTTTTGGTGAAGTAAGAACTGACCCTTTTCCGGAGGTGTTTTGCTTTTCCGACGTACAACAACTGGTCGGCGGCATCATAATATTTATAAATACCGGGTTGTTTTGGGATCGTGGAAATAATATGTTGAAATTCTGCCGTGGTCATTATCAATTCTCTTCATTCCAGGTTACTTTGGTCGTAGTGATTTTTTCGGGTTCGCCCGGTTTTTGGGAGATCGTAGTGATAAGAAAGCTCTTATCCAGCATCCACAGCATATTTTTCCGCATAAAACTATCGCGGTTGCTGATGACCCGGCTGATAATAATATTATTCACTTTGTCGCCGGTAGCAATATTCGGTGTGACCACCAGTTCCTGGTTTTTATATTCCTCTTTTACCGGGTCTACCGGGATGTACGAGATCACAACTCTTCCCAGGAGCTCATCATAACGGGCTGGCTCTTCTTTAAATCGTTTGGCTACTTTTTTATCGGACAGGTCAGGAATTTCCAGGAATTCTTTCGCTGCGGCCCTGAATTCTTCCCGCCTGATATAGGTGGTGTCGCTGTGGAGACTGTCCGCGGTCACTATTTTTTGAATGGAGTACAGGGACGTGTCAATGTGAGCTACCTGTTTTTCGATCAGCGATACCACGGAAATAAAGTTTTTATTCGCTTCTTTCCTCCCGGGTTTGCAGGATACCATAAAAAAGCTAATCCCAAAAAATAATACCAGCATTCTTTTCATGGTATAAAATTAGCAGAATTGAGGGTTGAAAATAAATATCCCGCATCGTTTTAACGACACGGGATATTTTCAAGCAAAGCAGGCAGTTAGTGTCGGTTACTTTAGCATGACACCCACCTTTAAACCAAAATCAAAAAGATGTTCTCTTACGGGGTATTTATCCTTGAAGGTTGAAAGAGTCTGGTACCGGACCTGCGGACCAACCCTCCATTCAAGTTTACCGGTTGCATAGCCGGCAAATACTTCAAAGCCTGTATTAAGGTTCCATTTCCGGGTAAGAGAAGGCACTTCGGCGTAATTTTTATAATCGGTTGACAGCAGGTATGTCTTGTTGCTCAGCATGTAAGTGGGTTGAATGGTACCGGTGAAACCGGCATACATTTTCTTGCTGCTGTTGAATACGATTTCAGCACCAACGGGCGCAGAAGCGGAAAAATATAAGTTGCGAAGCCAGTTAGCTTTGTTGCTGGCGCCATAACTGCGGTAATTGGAAGTAGTCGAAACCGAATTGGCCCCTCCACCGCTGTTTAAAGCAATAGTGGTTATCTCGCTTTGATAATTAAAAGCACGGATATCATATTTGCTTACATTGAATTGAAGACCGGCAATTATTTTAAAATTCTGCGAAACAGGATAACCCGTATTAAATCCAAGTTCAAAACCAATATCGGGCTTATGGTTAACTACGCTGTTGAGATCCGGCATTAGGGTATTGGTAGGAATAGTACCATTGGAACGGGCAGCCCGGATAAAGGCCATGTTTTCCTTAAGCTCGCGGTAGCTGATGGTAGGAACTACATAAACCTGCCAGGATAATTTTTTCCTGTTGCGCGTATGCCGGTATGAGTTAACCACACTTTCAATACTAAGCGGGTAACTGTCTTTTTCCTGTGCATTTTTTTGATCGGCCGGCGAAGCTGCAACAATACCTGGATTCTTCAATGCCTGTTCAACAGGATTTTGTTCCGGGTTATATATTTCAGGCTTCTGCCTGGTGATGGCCACAGGAGCAACAATCAACAGTTCTTTGGACTGAACCGGGGAGGATCTTTTTAAAATTGCCGGCTGTGTGCTGATTTGCTGCGTAGCCAGGATCGCGTCATTATTGGTGGTTATGGTTATAGCTGAATAACTATCATCCCCCGTCAATTCGTTATTGGCCGACGCAAAAAACAAGTTTTGTGGCGGCGGGAGGGATGCTGTTGAAGAAGTACCCTGTTTATTCCGGGAGGGTTTTGCTGTCACTAATATCGCGGCAGGCTCGTGTTTTTGCTCAATAATATTTTTTGTTGATGGGGAAGCAGTAACAGCGAGTGTTTGTTTTTTCCCGGACGGACCCAATAACATAACCCAGGTTACTACTGCCGTAGTCAGCAATAACAGGGAAAGACCAATGCCATACCATCTTCTGCGGGCATGAAGTGTATGATGTATACTATTCCATACCTTTTCTGACGGGAACATCCGGTATTGATCAGCATTTTGCTTTACAAACTGTTCAAAATCTCTATTGTCAAACCTATCTTCCATAACCAGTCGGCATTTTGGGTACGTTTAGATTCATCGTTGGCCAACAGCGGCAAGCCAATCTGTACGCTGTTTCGGTTTTTGTAATATTTTTTTCCTCACCAGGATATCTTCCAGCATAGCCTTGGCCCTTGTATACTGGCTGCGGCTGGTGCTTTCTTCTATGTCCAGCAAGTGAGCGATTTCCCGGTGACTGTATCCCTCCACGGCATAAAGATTCAAAACTGTTCTGTACCCAATTGGCAAAAGCCTTATGCATTCCACTACTTGTTTTGCCTGAATGATAGCCGGCACACTTTCTTCCCTGACCTGCACACCAGTGGCATGTATAATATCGACGCTTTCATTGAACTTCTTATTCTTCTTCAGGATATTGATGCAGGTATGAACCACGATCCGCCGGATCCACCCTTCAAAGGCTCCGCGGTTCTCAAAAGTGTGTATCTGTAAAAACACCTTAATAAAACCTTCCTGGAGCATATCCTCGGCATCTTCGCGGTTGTGTGCAAAACGATAACAAACAGCCAGCATTTTGGGGCTGTACCTGTTGTACAACTCCCGCTGGGCGGTGGCATCATTATTTACACAACCTTTTAATATGGCTTCCTCGGTCATAACTAACGTGGGTTGCCTGTAAATTAGACAATTTTCCTGTACAATTGCTGCACATATTTGTAAAATTTCAGGCTATCCCGGGCAGTTTTCCTTATAAAAAACGGGGATTTTACTTTGGGAAACACCCATCAGTGGTTTTTGCGGCTTTCCCGGAGTTTCTTTGGGCCGTACCATAGCCAAAAACCTGAAAGTACCAGCAGCAGGAGACTCAGCCCCATAATAACCGTATAACTGACTTTGACAGGGTCACCGCCCGTGCCAAAAATTTTATCGAGCATTGATCCGTCATGTAATTTCTCAATAAAATCGCTTTTTCTTTTTTCGATTGACAACAATTCACCCGTAGCACCATCCAGCTGAAGACCATTGAAATGATCTTTATAAATAAATTTTACAACCCCTTTATCAGGTCTTATATCAATCCGGTCTATGGAAGCTGAAAGATTGCCGGGAACGGAATCACGTAAAAACCGGTTAGCTTTTTTTTGAAGGCTGTCAATAGGCAGCCAGTTTCCCAGGTCGCTGGAAATTCCTTTTTGTGTAGGCGCCAACAGGCCTGTTTGTTTTTTAATGCCAAGTAATAAACCGGTAACGGAGATAACCAGGAAAAATGCAAACAGGAAAATTGCAATCTTGCGGTGAAGCCAGCGGAGCCGGCGAATCCATCTGGCCTGTTGTTTAGTGTCTTGCATAAAAATAAAAAAGGGGCCTGTTTGTTTCAACAGGCCCTGGTAATTAAAAACCTGCTCTCAAGGCAAGTATAAAATTTCTTCCCGGGGCAGAAAACCCGGAAGCAAAATACCTGTAATTTTTGTCGAAAATATTCTCTATGCCTGCCTGCAGCGTAATATTATTGGAAAAATTGTAACTGCCTCTCCAATTAAGGGTGAACCAGGAAGGCATTCCATCAGGTGTGGCATACTGACCATTATCTTCACCATCCGGGTTGTAATCTTTTTTCTTCTTCCAACCGTTAAACATCCCATATAGTTCTGTTGTCAATTTTTTATGGGCATAACTGAGACTTGATTTACCAAATACCGGGGGTACATGGTCCAGCGGTTTTTTAGTTCCATCGGCATTTTTATAACGGCCGAATGTTTGAGTTACCGTATTATCCCAGGCCACTTTCCTGCTTAACTCAATTTTCAATCTTGCATTGAGACCCCGGGAATAAGCTTTGTTGACGTTCTGGCTGGCATATACCGCTGAGGTAACGCCATTGTAAACAATCGAGTCCTGCCCGTTTAGGGTAAATGGCGCAGTGGCAATTGCATTCCTGAACAGGGTATAAAAACCGGTAAATTCAAACCGTGCTTTGTCAGCAATGATATGAGTTATACCCAGGTCAAAATTGTACGTGTATTCAGGATTAATGTCAGGGTTAGGTATAATGACTCTTTTGGTGGCTGTGCTTGATTCAAATATCCTGACCGCGTCATCAATATTCGGGGCCCTGAACCCGGAGGATAAATTACCGGTAACCCTGAAACCGGGAGACGGCATAAACACCAGGCCGAGGTTGCCTGTTACGGCAAAAGGGGTTTGTTTGATTTCTGTAACGGGAAGGTTAAAAAAGGAATTATCAATGATGTTGGATTTCAGGCTAACGGCCTGGATGCGGAGGCCATCATTTAAAACCCATTTACCCTTTTTCATTTTTAGTAAGTGTTGGGCATAGACACCAAGGAAATTCATTTTATTCTTGCCATCCGGGTAGCGGCTATCCAGTTTTGATACTGTACCGGTATTGATATTTGTTCTGTCAGCCACTGATTTCAGGTCATTGAGTTGTCCGTCAACGCCCATGTTCAATTCATTGTTATTCCAGGATTTCCTGCCATCAATGGTGAACCCGATCACTTTTATGTGTTCTCTACGGCTGTCAAACCGGTCGTAACGACGGTATTCCCGTTGCTGCCTGGTTTCTTTAACGTCCTGGTAATTTACATTTACTTTGAATTCATCAAGGAAACCGGCCTTGGTGATATTCAGTTCATAAGCGCCCATAATTCTTGTTTGAGGGCCATAAAACCATTCTGCATACCGTAAGGTGGTTCCTATACTACCCCCGAAATTGCGGATATCCTGCAAACGGTCATAGCGGGGTACATCCGAGGAATTGGAATATTGAAAATTGAGGTGATGGGATATCTTCTCATTTTGGCGGAACAGCAGTTTCTGCGTGATATCCCATTGACTGTACCCGGAAAAAAGCTGCACACGATCGTCATCATTCATCAGTACATAGTCGATACCATCAACGGTTTTTATGTATTGAGACCTCCTCCCAAAATCAGGATATTTATTCCGGTAATTACTGCCCATTTTCATATCTCCAAAATCACTGTACGTGTAAGATTGGAGCCAGCCAAATTTTTGCCAGCCAAGACTAACATCGGCGTGACCAGTTTTTTCTTTGTTGGCCGTACTGTACCGAACAAACCCGGTTCCTTTTACCAGCATTTTAGGGCTGTTGGATAATACGGGTGACTTCGTCCGGAAATGAATAACGCCACCAAGCGCATCGCTGCCATAAATGGTTGAAGAGGGTCCGTAAAGCACTTCCACTCTTTCCAGCATATTTTGATCAACGGTGATAGCATTCTGGAGATGGCCGGCACGATAAATCGCGTTATTCAGGCGAACACCATCTACAATCAGCAATACCCGGCTGGCTTCAAATCCCCTGATTACGGGGCTGCTCCCTCCCTGCTGGCTTTTTTGTACGAATATGTTGCCACTGTTGATCAGCAGGTCACCGGTATTCTGGCTATTATAACGGGCTATGGTTTTAGCACCGAGAATATCTATCTTTTGGGCCAGGTTTTTTTTCTTTTCAACAAATTTATTGGAATATACCACCGCTTCATCCAGGTCCTTATCATCGGTCGTATCGGTTTGGCACCAGGCAGCAGCGGACAAGCATAGCAATGCAGAAAGCAATGCAATCTTTCTCATAATTAAAAGTTTGATTATAAAATAAAAAATCAATAACAGCTATCAGGATATAATCAAGCTCTGTGGGGGTGGCGTAAGTATTTCCCGGAAGGGGTTGACGGGATGTGTGGAAATAAAGGAATTATAAAAATCAAGCGTGGAAATACGGAAAATCTCGGTTGGCTGGCTGCAAAAAAGGGGCAAACACTTAAAGAACTGCACCAGCAGCCTGTTTTGTTCTTTGGTTTTCCCGGTGGCATTTCTTTCCTGCTCTACCAGCTGTGTTTCTTCTTCGTCGTATAACCCGGTAAATGTGTAGACTCCATTTTCCAGTTTGCTGCTATGAATATCAAACATATGGTCGTTTACCCAAATTTCATGTTTGTCCATCCAGGCAACTTCATTTTCAGGCAAAATGATTGTTTGAAGCTGATCACTTTCGAGCTCTTCTTTCATCCGTTGGCGGACGTCGTGCTTCTTAATAGTGATGATAATAACAAACAGCAGTGGAGTAAAGCCAAGCAGTGTAAAAAAAAAGGCTGTGGTCTTTCTGATAGCAGTTTTCACAGAAAATAATAAGTAACAAATATACTACTATTTCTTCCTTACCAGGCTGTCAAGTGGGTATTTGGCTTTCATGTTATCCATAATGCTATTCGCCCAGGCAATAAGGGTATTTTTTTCTTCTCCGGAAAGGTTAGCGTCTTTGTGTATCCAGGTATACGAATTCAGTGGCATTTTATTGTCTTCTAGCATTTCAATAGTTTCTTCCATTTTATGGTATTGATACCGGAGGTTCCGGTTGGTATAATCATCAAGGTTCAGGTGACTTTTCCCATTGTTGATGTGTTTATTGAGCCACCAGTGAACGGGTTGCAATTCTGCATACCAGGGGTAAACAGTGTTATTGCTATGACAGTCATTGCAGGCTTTTGCTAAAATAGATTTCACACTGGCAGGAACCGGGAAAGCATTCCCGATATAATTGGGTTGGGAACCCGGAGATTTGTTCTTTTTGGGATGTATGAATTGAATTATTACTAAAACGACCAGCAGGAAAAGAAGAATTTTCTTGAGCATATTATCAGTATTTGAATAAAGTTATGCGTTGGAGTTGGAAATTAAGATGTCGCCCGTCATTTCCTTGGGAAGAGGGATACCCATCATCGTCAGCATGGTGGGGGCAATATCCCCGAGTTTCCCGGGGCGGATACTGCCTTTCCAGTCTTTATCGATAATAAAGAAAGGCACCGGGTTGAGGGTATGGGCTGTATTCGGTGAACCATCTTCATTGATCATATAGTCAGAATTGCCATGGTCGGCTGTCAGGAAAATAGTATAGCCGTTTTCCAGGCCGGCAGTTACCACTTTTTCTACACATTGATCAACTGTTTCCGCCGCTTTAATAGCAGCGCTCCAAACTCCCGTATGCCCTACCATGTCGGTATTAGCATAATTCACGCAAATGAAATCGGCAGTTTTTTTATGTATTTCCGTTAACAGTGCTTCTGTTAATTCATAAGCACTCATTTCCGGTTGCAGATCATAAGTGGCGACTTTGGGAGATGGGATCATGATTCGTGTTTCACCTTTAAAGGGCTGTTCCCGCCCCCCACTGAAAAAGAAAGAGACATGCGGGTATTTCTCAGTTTCCGCCATGCGGATTTGTTTCAATCCATGTTGGGCCAGGATTTCCCCCAATGTATTATTAAGATTATCTGTTTCAAAAATCACGTGCACATTTTTATACGTACTGTCATATTCCGTCATGGTTGTAAAATCAAGCGAAAGCTTTTTCATCCCGTATTCCGGAAAATCATTCTGGGTTAACACCTGTGTAATTTCCCGGCACCGGTCGGTTCTGAAATTGAAACAAATAGCCACATCACCATCTTTAATTCTGGCTAAAGGCTGTTGTCCTTCATCGAGGACAACTGACGGATGAATGAATTCATCCGTGACATTTTTATTGTATGAATTTTCTACTGCCTGTATAGCATCAGTGGCTTTTTCACCTGTTCCATGTACAAGGGCATCATAGGCCAGCTTTATCCTTTCCCATCTCTTATCCCGGTCCATCGCGTAATACCGGCCACTGACTGTAGCTATTTTGCCCGTTGTTTCGTTGCAGAACTTTTGCAGGTTTGTTATGAAACCCAGCCCGCTTTTGGGGTCGCAGTCACGGCCATCAGTAAATGCATGGATATAAACATCTGTAAATTCTTCTGAAACGCACAAGGATAGAATGGCTTTCAGGTGGTTGATATGTGAATGCACTCCGCCATCGCTCACCAGCCCCAGCAGATGAAGCGGCTTCATATTTTTTTTCGCATACCTGATGGCATTCACCAGTTTTTCATTCCGGTAGAAATCACCATCCCTGACAGCCACATTTATTCGCTGCAATTCCTGGTAAACCACACGTCCGGCTCCCAGGTTGAGGTGGCCTACCTCAGAATTCCCCATTTGCCCATCTGGCAGTCCAACCATCTCACCGCAGGTGGTTAAAGTCGAATGGGGGTATTTGGAATATAAAGCCCTGGTAAAGGGGGTATTGGCGTTTTGGATGGCATCAGCAGAAGCAACCTTTCCCAATCCCCAGCCGTCCATGATGAGCAAAATCGCCTTCATTTTTGACATTCTTATCAATAGTTTATAATTAGTATAATTACATTAATTTACAGGTAACAATGTCAGTCCGCACCCTGTAAAACTACATTCAAATTACCTATTTGCCAGTGCGAAAACAGAAAAGAAGCTGGTTTTTAGTATTTTAGTTTCTGTTAAAATGCCAGTTTTACTGTGGCATGTTTTTAGATTAATGCACCTGTGAAACCTTTTATTATGAAAACACTATTTACATTTTTACTGGCCGGTTCGGTGATGCTGTTATCTTCCTTTGAACAGAACAGCTCCATCGATGCTGTAATCGGGGCGTTGCGTTCCGGGAACTCCTCCCAGCTTTCGGGTTATTTTGACGATAACGTGGAGCTCACCCTGCCTGACAAAAGTGACAGTTACAGCAAGGCCCAGGCCCAGCTCATTGTGAAAGACTTTTTTACCAATAACGGTGTGCAGGGGTTTGAATTGAAGCACAAGGGTGGGGATACACAGGGAGCGCATTTCTGCATCGGTACGCTTAAAACAAATGCCGGAAATTTCCGTACAAATGTGTTTATGAAACTTAAGAGCGGGAAAGAAGTGGTAAAAGAAATCCGCTTCCAGGCGATTGAGTAAGTAAATTCAGAAACATAAATTTTTCCGAAGCCCTGGCTCTACTGCCGGGGCTTTTTTTCGTCCCTGCCACGAAAACCGGAGGCATGGTGTGAATCAGTATTTTTGTTGTTATGAACTTTACTACACAACTGGAACACCTAATTGATGAAGCACTGAAGGAAGACATCGGAGACGGGGACCATTCCACTTTATCAAGCATCACAACCGGCGCGAGGGGCAAAGCGGTCCTGAAAATAAAACAGGATGGTATATTGGCGGGTATGCGGGTGGCAGAAAAGATTTTCAGTTATAAAGACAAGGAAGCAGTTTTTTCGGCATTTAAGAAAGATGGGGAGACTATGAAGGTGGGTGAAAAAGCCTTTGAAGTGATGGCGGCTGTCCATACCATCCTGCAATGTGAAAGACTTGTATTGAATTGCATGCAACGTATGAGCGGAATTGCCACGTTGACAAAACAATACACAAAGAAACTTGAAGGATACAAGACCCGGCTGCTGGATACAAGGAAAACCACTCCCAATTTCCGGCTGCTGGAAAAAGAAGCCGTCCGGATTGGCGGTGGGGTGAATCATCGCTTTGGTTTGTATGATATGATAATGCTCAAAGACAACCACATTGATTATTGCGGGGGAATAGAAAAAGCCATTGAAAAAGCTGCAGAGTATGTCAGGTCAACCCGGCCTGGTTTAAAAATTGAAGTGGAAACCAGGAGTATTGACGATGTAAAAAAAGTAATTAATGCCGGTAAAGGAAAAGTGTTCCGCATCATGCTGGATAACTTTAAACCGGGACAGGTGAAAGAAGCGGTCATGCTGATCAAAGAAGATTTTGAAACCGAAGCAAGCGGAGGTATCAGCCTGGACAATATTGAGGAATATGCAAAAACAGGCGTGGATTATGTAAGTGTGGGCGCCCTGATCCACCAGGCCAAAAGCCTGGACTTAAGCCTGAAGGCAGTAATTATATAAGCTATGTCAAAAAAAAATAAACCCGATACGAAAGGCTTTGTTTACAGTACAGACCCTCATTTTAAGTTTGAGGAAGAGGACCATAACGATTATACGGTACCCCCGGACCGGCAAAAACTGAAAATCAGGCTCGACAGTAAACACCGCGCAGGCAAGGCAGTTACGCTGGTGGAAGGTTTTGTAGGTAAAGCTGAAGACCTCGGGGAGCTGGGCAAAAAATTAAAAACATTCTGCGGTACGGGTGGATCTGCAAAAGACCGCGAAATCATTGTACAGGGGGACCAACGCGAGAAAGTATTCCAGTGGTTGCTGAAGAACGGGTACAAACAAGCTAAAAGGATCTAAATGCTATCCCCCGTGATTTATACGATAACCTCTTACTGTCCCTGGGCAAGACTGTATCCTTTTTTCCCCTCCCACATATTTAAGAGTTCAAACGAGCAGATTTTGAAATTGCCGCTCATGCTGACATAGAGTCCAATTACATCTTGCTGGTTCAATGGCTCATCCCCGATACTTTCAAAACGAACATTATACTGGTTGACCAGGTTGGTATAAACCGAACCTGTTGGCCACACCTGGGTGCCGCGGTTGCTGATATTGATTAGATTGAATTTCACCCCCGCATGGCGTTTACATTTTTCTGCAATCGCCGTGGGCTGCTCCCCGCTTTCAATAAACAGATCCACACCGACAATTATTTCAGCCGCCCCTTCTTTTGAAATCATCATGGGGTTGGTCTCTAATCGCAAAGGAGTCGGCGTGCCCGGCTTATTGACAATAATTTCTCTTGCACCAACTTCTGGTTTTTTTCCAAAATTGCTGATAATGGTTTCGGCAAATTGCGTGGTGTTTACCGAAGGCCTGGATCTGTCTCCAAAGTCACCGGTATGCGTGCCATTCTCCAGGGTGTATAACAGGGCATTTTCAATGATGGCTGCATTTTCTGTAAGACCCAGATGACGCAGCATGGCGAGCCCGCTCAGCAATAGGGCAGTAGGATTAGCGATATTTTTCCCGGCTATATCCGGTGCAGTGCCATGCACGGCTTCGAAGATGGAAATATGGTCACCGATGTTGGCAGAAGGGGCAAATCCAAGCCCTCCGACTAATCCGGCGCAAAGGTCAGAAACAATGTCTCCCTGTAAATTCGTAAGCACCAGGACGTCAAACGTATCGGGCCGGGTAACCAGTTTCATGCAGAGATCATCTACAATAATATCATCCGGTTTCAGTTCCGGGTAATCTTTGGCCACTTCCTGGAAACATTCCAGAAATAAGCCATCCGTAATTTTCATGATATTGGCTTTGTGCACACAAGTGATCCGGCTCGCTTTTTTTTGCCTGGCTATTTCGAAAGCATACCGGATAACCTGCATACTTCCCGGCCGGGTTATGAAACGACGGCTTAATGCCACATCATGGGTGAGCATATGTTCGATACCACCGTAAGTGTCTTCAATATTTTCTCTCACTACGGTTATATCAATCGGTATCCCTGCTTTACTAAAAACTGTGTCTACGCCATGCAGGGTCCTGAAATCTCTTTTATTGGCAAATGTATTCCAGGTTTTGCGGGCCGTAACATTAATGCTTTTTACACCCTTTCCTTTTGGTGTTTCCATCGGACCTTTAAACAGCAAACCAAGTGTTTCAATTGTTTGCCTGGCTCCGGGCGTCATACCATTATTAAAGCCTTTATCAAAGACCCATTTCCCCATTTCCACAAAATCATATTCCAAGGGTACTTTGTTCGCTTTAAAAATCTTCAGCACCGCTTCCATGATCTCCGGACCGATCCCGTCTCCATTTGCGACCGCTATCTTCATATGAAAAGAATTTTGGTTTTGTTGCCGCAAAATTAGCACCCTCAACCGTGATTTCAGCATTAAATCACCGGCAAGTTTGCTTCTGCCACATTTTGTTTATTTTTACTTTATGACCAGTATGATCTCCGAAGGAGTAAAAGTGAGTGTGGAAACATTTTACCAGGCAGATTACAGCAATCCCCTGCAATCAGAGTTCATGTTTGCTTACCGGATTACACTGGAAAATCATAACGCCTTCCCGGTAAAACTCCACCGCCGTCACTGGTACATTTTTGACAGCAATGGCAGTCACCGCGAGGTGGAGGGAGAAGGTGTGGTAGGGGTTCAGCCCACCTTACAAGCCGGGGAAAACTATCAATATGTCAGCGGGTGTAATCTTCGTACAGAAATGGGCCGGATGTACGGAACCTACCAGATGGAAAACCTGCACAGTAAAAATATGTTTGACGTAAGCATCCCTTCTTTCGAGATGATCGTTCCCATGAAAAATAATTAGTGATTCCCCGGAGAGCGGGTTTACAGGGGCGGGGTTTGAATTTTTTTCGTCCGCTCTTTCATTAACGAAATCGCTTCTTCCCTTGATTGAAAAATGGCTCCGTTTATATTTACCAGGTTATCGGCGAGTTTATCATATCGTTTAGTGAGCAGCCAGATAAAAATATGGAGATAATGAATGCCATCAAATACAATGGCTTTGTTTTTGGCAAACTCATCTTTTCTTTTTAAAAACTCGCCTGGCATTTCCGTATAGTGCATACCCGGCCGCAGGTGATGGATAATATGATAGCCGTCATTCCAGCAGGTTTTGTTATACACGGTATTGATACAGTTGATAGAACTGGTATAAAGATTATCCGGGTCCTTTGCATCCACAAACGAATGCTGTGTCCAGTTACCCAGCATCATTACAAACCTTGCAAATAACAGGGGTACAATGAAGACCAGCATCGTGGCCTTAAAGTTTAAGAAACACATGGCCACGCAAAAAATCAAAAAAATATATTCACCTGCGGTAAGACGTTGGTAAAGTTTTTTTCGACGCCGGTTAAATAAATAACGGATGGTGTTGATCACACCTACAAAAATAAATTTGAAAAAATAGGCCAGGAATCCTTTCAGGCTGTCCCGCTGGTAACCCATGGTACTGCTGGTATCATCCGGCATATTATTTTCAATATGGTGCATACCCATGTGGTGACTGAAATAACCTTCCGGTGCATGGCCAAATAAAGGGCAAATTAACCAGGTGATATAAGCATGCAATGGCTTCTGGTAGGGAGTCTTAAAGGTTTTCCGATGGCAAAGACAATGAAACATCAGCCCAAACCTCCCTTTAAAATAAAACTGGGAAACATAGAAGTAGGGTATAGCAACGCCCCACCACCACCAGCCTGTCAATACCGGCGTGAATAAAAGCACAGCTACCGGTACAACCAGTATATGAATAGTGGTAAGCAGGTAGATGAAAGGCAGATCTCTCTTGTCATTCATTATCCGGAGCCAGAACCTTTCGTAAAAGTTGAATTTTTCTTTTGGTATGTAGACCGGGTCTGTAAGTGTGGCCAGCGATTTCATGATATTGGTAAATGTATACAATTTATAAGCCAGAACTCATGACTGGATAAGATATTTCACAGGAGACGGCCGGGGCCAAGACCATTAATTAAACACTTTTTATTTGGGTTTATATTTAGCTTCATCGAGTATCTTCCTGGTATCTGTCATCATCAGGTCCCGCGGTTTTAATTCCGGGTGTTTACTTTCAAATTTTTTTATGATCTGCCAGCCAATCCATGGCCCCATATTCCCCGGAGAAAGTTCCTGAGAAAAACCCTGGGTAAAAGGGGCTTCGCCGATATACGCCTGGATGACAGCGGGGCTCAGCGAGTAGAGGTCTTCATTTTTCACAATATAGCTCCAGATCAATCCTTCGTTTTCCCTGCACCAATCCAGTTGTTGCCGGGTATACCCGGTTTTTAGCGAATCATGCGTGGCGGGCAAAAATTTATCCAGCAGGTACCGTTGTTTTCCCCGTTCTATCATTTGCTCGACCAGGGGTTTGCCCCCACTTTGATCGGGGAAAATATCATTTACAATTAACTGCATAGCATCCGGGACAATGTATTCTTTGCTGAAACGCCGGCTCCGGTAGCCGGGAGCGACATTTTCTATAAAAAACGGGTCTTTATATACGGAGAAATTTCTGCCCAGGTAAAATTGAAGGCTGATTCCTAAGAAACCCGGCCCCAGGAAATCTGGCGTGGGACCCGATTCAGACTGTGCCAGTGCATCTACCGGCCCGGCAATAGTAACAATAGACGGTAGCTTATATTCCGGGAAATAATATTTTACAAATTGAAAGGCCTTTTTGAAATCATTTTCGAGGTTGTTGGTGTTTTTAAAAACAGTATTTATGGTGTCGTGCAATTGCCCGCTGAGGCTGATAAACCGTTTAACGCCCTGCAGGGTGGAAGCACTGTCAAGTCCAAGTATATTTTGAAGAAAGATAGGAGTGAGAAGAGGGTATTTGGCATGAAGCGCATTCAGACCCGGCAAAACATTGTTGCTGTCAATGGCAAAAAATTCCCTGTCAAATCGATCCAGCCGGATGTCTGCTTTTATACTGGAAACGTCCGGAGTCGCATTCTTTTTCTTGCAGCCAGAAAAGCAAAGAGCAAGTAATAAAGCAAAGACGATTTTTTTCATAGTAATGATAAACGTTATTGGATCAGAATTGTTGTAAAGGCTAAATTACCGTTTTAAAAATTAGCGTTAATTCGTATGCCGTTGGCCTAAATTTGTAGTATGAGAATCGCTTTAGCACAGCAAAATTATCATATAGGCAATTTTGAAGAAAACACCCGGAAGATCATTGAAGGCATCAACCAGGCAAAGGAGCAACAGGCCGACCTGGTCATTTTTTCAGAATTATGCGTTTGTGGTTATCCTCCCAGGGATTTCCTCGAATTCAAAGATTTTATCGCCAGGTGTTACAGCGCTATTGATATCATTAAGCAGCATGCAGACAGCATTGGAGTGCTTGTTGGTGCACCGGATATCAATCCGTTAAAAGAAGGAAAGGATTTATTTAATGCAGCCTATCTTTTATACAATAAAGAAGTGAAAGGCATCGCGCATAAAACTTGCCTGCCCAATTATGATGTTTTTGACGAGTACCGTTATTTTGAACCGGCATACGAATGGAAAGTGCTCGAATTCAAAGGGAAGAAGCTGGCCATTACCATTTGTGAAGACATCTGGAACCTTGGCAATAATCCCTTGTACCGAAACTGCCCGATGGATGAACTGATGAAAGAGCAACCGGACCTGATGCTTAATATATCTGCCTCCCCTTTTGATTATACACATGTGGAAGATCGCAAGGCCATTGTGAAATTGAATGTTAACAAATACAAACTTCCCATGCTCTATTGCAATTGTGTGGGGAGCCAGACAGAAATCGGCTTTGACGGGGGCTCCCTCGTTTTTGATAAAGAGGCGAACCTGGTAAAGCAACTTCCTTTATTTAAGGAAGCCATGGAGGTTGTTGAGCTAAAGGATGACGGAACCTTTAAACAGGGGATAACTGTTTTTAGCAATGACCTGCCTGATGCCGAACTCGATCCCGCGGAACTGGATCATAACTTATGCATACCAGAAATATATCAGGCCATTGTGATGGGTATCCGGGACTATTTTTCTAAAATGGGTTTTACGAAAGCTATTTTGGGAAGCAGCGGAGGGATAGACAGCGCCGTTACACTGGTACTGGCCTGTGCTGCGCTGGGGAAAGAAAATGTGAGGGCCGTGCTTATGCCCTCACAGTATTCCAGTTCACATTCAGTGAGTGATGCAGAGGAACTCAGCAAGATCCTCGGCAACCCCTCTGATATTATCCCGGTTAAGAATATTTATGACAGTTTCCTGATTGAATTAGAACCCATTTTTAAAGAATTACCTTTCAGCATAGCAGAAGAAAATATTCAAAGCCGGGTCAGGGGAAACCTGTTGATGGCACTCGCCAATAAATTCGGTTATATTTTATTAAACACCTCCAATAAAAGCGAACTGGCTACGGGTTATGGCACTCTGTACGGTGATATGGCAGGGGGATTGGGGGTGCTGGGAGATTGTTACAAAATGCAGGTGTATGCACTGGCTGCATATATTAACCGGGCACAGGAGATTATTCCCATTAACATTATTAATAAAGCACCGAGCGCTGAATTAAGACCCGGCCAGAAAGATTCTGACTCTTTGCCTGATTATGCGGTCCTTGACAGGATTCTGTACCAGTATATTGAAAGAAGACAGGGCCCCGGTGAAATAAAAGCACAGGGTTTTGAAAAAAGCCTAGTGGACCGGGTGCTGAAGATGGTAAACATGAATGAATATAAGCGAAACCAGTTCTGCCCCATTATCCGGGTTTCCCCCAAAGCCTTTGGGGTGGGCAGGCGGGTGCCCATCGTGGGAAAATACCTTTCCTGAATTTTAGTGAACCAGCGTAATACGCACATTGGTGGTTGGGAAAGGCGGTATGGTCATATCCTGGGCAATAACAAGCGTGGTTTCGGTGAGTGAGATAATATCAAAAGTTCCTGATCCACCCGGAAAAAGACTTGCCGATATATTCAGATCTGTTTCACTGTTTTGGAATGACCAGGTAAAATTTCCCGCTGTAGAAGGAGCGCATACAATAGCCGCTTCATTTACATTCCCGCCTCCGCCGCTTGCGTTAAACGTAATGACATTGTCTTTGTAGCAGGGATCAACACTGCCCGAAACATCAACCCCGCCTGCAGATGCGGCACTGAACTTCCAGCTGTTTTGGGTTAAAAGCTCGGTATTGCTTTTTGGAGGGTTTGAATCGCCACCTTTGCTGCAGGAAGAAATACAAAAAGCAAGGCTCAGGACTGCGGTCAGGATGGGGAGTAGTTTTTTCATATACTATGGATTATTTCACAATTTAAGCAATCTTTTCAGGGATTTAAAGGGAAATACCCTAAAATAATGCCGGATTTCCCGGCAATCCTTATCCCGGCAGATATTTTGCTAATGGCAAGTTTGTATTTTGTGACTCATAAATAATTTCCATGCTAAAAACCGCAGAAGATATCCGGCAGCTTAATGAACGTATTACTCAAGCCGGGCAGTTTACAGATAAATTAAAGGATGAAATTGGCCATGTCATAATAGGGCAAAATCATATGCTTGACCGCTTGCTGATCGGGCTGTTGAGTAATGGCCATGTATTACTGGAAGGTGTCCCCGGTCTTGCCAAAACCTTAGCTATTAAATCACTGTCGCAGGCGATTCATGCTAAATTCAGCCGCATCCAGTTTACCCCCGACCTGTTGCCGGCGGATGTAATAGGTACAATGATTTATAACCAGCAAAAAAATGAATTCGTGGTGCGTAAGGGTCCCATCTTTGCCAATTTCATTTTAGCGGATGAAATAAACCGGGCCCCTGCCAAAGTACAGAGTGCTTTGCTCGAAGCGATGCAGGAAAGGCAGGTAACGATCGGCGATGCTACTTATAAACTGGATGAACCATTTTTAGTACTGGCGACCCAGAATCCGCTGGAACAGGAGGGTACCTATCCGTTACCCGAGGCGCAGGTGGACCGTTTTATTATGAAAGTAATAGTTGATTATCCGAAAATGCTGGAAGAGCAACTGATCATCCGTCAGAATGTGCAGGGTGCTGCATTTCCCAGCACCAGGCAGGTTGTATCCACACAGGAAGTATTAAATGCCAAAGACCTGACCAGGCAGATCTATATGGATGAGAAAATTGAACAGTACATACTTGATATAGTTTTTGCCACCCGGAAACCTGAGCAATACAACCTGGAGAAACTGAAGCCGCTTATCTCGTATGGTGCTTCCCCAAGAGGGAGTATAAATCTTGCCTTAGCGGCAAAGGCGCAGGCTTTTTTGAACAAAAGAGGTTTTGTTATCCCGGAAGATGTACGGAGTATTTGCAAAGATGTACTTCGTCACCGTATTGGGTTAACCTACGAGGCCGAAGCCGAGAATGTAAAAGTTGAAGATGTTATTGAAGATATACTGAAACAAATCAATGTTCCCTGATGCTGACAACGGCAGAAATAATAAAAAAAGTCCGGGAGCTTGAGATTCAAAGCAAAAAAATCACCACCGACCTTTTTACCGGGGAATACCACAGTGCTTTCAAGGGGAAAGGAATGTCGTTTAAAGAGGTGCGTGAATATGCGGCCGGTGACGATATACGTTTTATCGACTGGAACGTATCCGCACGGTTTGGACATCCCTACAGCAAAGTATTTGAAGAAGAGCGCGAATTAACCGTCATGTTATTGGTTGATATCAGTTCCAGCTCCGTGTTTGGAACGGTCCATGCAAGAAAAAAAGATATTATCACAGAGATTGCTGCCGTCTTGAGTTTTTCGGCTGTAAATAATGCCGACAAAATTGGGGTTATTTTCTATAGTGATATCGTGGAAGCCTATATTCCTCCCAAAAAAGGGAAACAGCATGCCCTGTACATTGTCCGTGAATTATTGAGCAAAGAACCAAAGGGCAAAGGAACCCAGGTCAGCAAAGCATTGCGATTTTTTAATAATTCAACGAAGCAAAAAAGCATCGCCTTTATACTCAGCGATTTTTTAGATGCTAATTATGAGGATGCACTCCGCATTGCCGGCAAAAAACACGATGTGATAGGAATTAAACTTTATGATAAAATGGACATGGCGCTACCTGATGCGGGCCTGATCCAGGTCCAGGATTCAGAAACCAGCATGACAAAATGGGTGGACAGCAGCAATTCTTTTGTCCGGTATAACTATGAACAGGAATTTTTCCGTGTTACTGCCTACAGCACACAAACTTTTAAAAAAGCCGGTTGTGATCTCCTCCATGTAAAAACCGGGGAAGATTATGTGAAAGTGCTGCAACGTTTCTTCCTGAGCCGTAACCGCTAAGCATAATGATTTTCAAAAAAATAATATTTTCCCCCGTTTTCCTGTTTTTCGCCCAGGCAGTCATAGCGCAGGGGGTGGCTTCTGTAAAAGCATCGGTAGATAAAAACAGGATCCTCATCGGGGAGCCCCTTTTATTGACAATCGAAATTTATTCCTCACCCGGATCCGCTAAAGAATTACTAAGCCTCGACAGTATCGATCATTTTGAATTTCTTGAAAAACCAAAAATTGATACAACCGGCGGAGAAAATGGCTTAAACACCCGGGGAGTGTATAAGATCACCAGTTTTGACTCTGGCCATTGGGTAATTCCGGCTTTTGTTCTTTCGCCGGGGATAAAAACGGATACGATCCCGGTGGATGTGGTTTTCTCTGAGTTTGATCCTAACCAACCCTATCATGATATAAAAGACATACTGGAGGTTAAGCCCCAAAAGAAAAATGACTGGTGGTATATGGCAGCCGGGGGTTTATTGCTCCTGCTGTTGCTGGTTTATTTATTGATGAGAAAAAAACCCCGGCCGGTCCAAACCCCCGGGCCCCCGGTTAATCCTTATGAAGAGGCAAAAAAACAATTGGCTCAATTACAAAGTGAAAAACCGCCGGTCAAGCAGTATTATTCAAGATTGACAGATATTTTCCGGCTATATGTTTTCAGGAAAAAGAATATCCTTTCTTTACAGAAAACGACCGATGATCTTGTTATACAATTAAGAAGCCTTGATCTCGGAAAGGAGCAATTTGACAAACTATCTCAATCATTGCGGTTAGCGGATTTTGTAAAATTTGCCAAATACATACCATCGGACCAGGACAACCAGGTGGTTTTTGATTCCATACGCCAATCCATTGAAGAAATTGAAAGACTAAGCTGATGCTGTATAACTGGTTAAAAGATATCAATTTTGCCTATCCATGGATGCTTGGTCTTTTCGTGCTGTTACCTGTTTTGATTCTGTGGTATATAAAAAGATATAATTCCAGGCAGGGAACATTAAAAGTTTCTTCCGCCTATGCTTTCACTGTTACTTCCTGGAAAAACAGGTTACGGCATTTGCCTTTTATAGTCAGGCTTCTTGCCTTGAGCTGCCTTATCCTGGCACTCGCCCGTCCCCAAAAAGGAAACAACGAGGAACGGATGGAGGGAGAAGGGATCGATATCGTTCTTTGTATGGATGTCAGCGGCAGCATGGGCTCAAAGGATATACTGCCATCCCGTATGGAAGTAGCCAAAGAGGTTGCTGAGGAATTTGTTCGCAGCCGTCCACTTGACAGGATTGGCCTGGTGATATTTTCCGGCGAAAGTTTTACCCAATGTCCCATAACAACCGACAGGAATACACTGATCACACAAATTCAAACCCTGGAGAGCCGGCGCTACCTGAAGGATGGCACCGTAATCGGCGAAGGCCTGGCGACTGCAGTTGACCGGTTATCCAAAAGCGACGGGAAAAGCAAAGTAATCATATTGATCACGGATGGTAAGGAAGACCCCCCGGATACGAGATTGATCGATCCGCTCACGGCGCTGGAAATCGCTAAATCCAGGCAGGTCAGGGTTCATACTATTGGTATGGGCGCCACCGCATCAAACATTGTTGAAGTAACAGGTCACCAACCCCGTCCCAAAAACCCGGCTATTGATTTTATTGATGAAGACCTGTTGCGTAAAATAGCTAATGAAACGGGAGGCAGGTATTTCCGGGCAAGGGATAAAGATGCGTTACAGAATATTTACAACCAGATAGACAAGCTCGAAAAATCGAAAGTGGATATTACATCTTTCAGGCGCTACGAGGAAAAATTCCTCCCCTTTGTATTGGCGGCACTGGCCTTGTTGTTTCTCGAAATAGCGCTGCGGTTTACTGTTTTCAAAAAATTCCCCTGATATTTTTTATTGTTTATTCAGCCGCTATTAATGAAATTCGCAGGAATGAAGGGAGTGGTATATAAATCGACAGGGAGCTGGTACATTGTAAAAGACGAAACGGGTAAATTCTGGAATGCCCGGATGAAAGGGGTTATGAAACTGGATGACATTACGAGTACAAACCCTGTGGCAGTAGGAGATACCATCGAAATGGAGATCGAAACAGGAGAAGCGGAGACTTCTGTAATCAATGAGATTCTTGCACGTCATAATTATATTAACCGGCAGTCACCCAGGCACAAGTACCAGCATCATATCGTAGCGGCTAACCTGGATCAGTCCCTCCTCATTGCGACGCTGAAAGAACCCAGGACTTCCCAGGGATTTATTGACCGTTTTTTAGTGGCTTCTGAAATGTACCATGTAGTCCCGGTTATTGTTTTCAACAAGGCTGACCTGTATAAAAATAAAGAACTGGAAAAATATAACCTGTGGAAAAAGATGTATGAAGAAATAGGGTATAAAGTTTTACTGATCAGCACCGTCAAACACGAAGGAATAAAAAATGTGGTGGATTTGCTCAAGGATAAAACCACGCTAATCAGTGGTCATAGCGGGGTGGGGAAGTCTTCGTTGTTAAATGTGGTCTTTCCCGATATGCAGTTGAAGACGCAGGATGTGAGTGGCTGGAGTGGTAAGGGCCAGCACACCACTACTTTTGCTGAAATGTATGATCTTCCGGGTGGAGGCAGAATTATTGATACCCCCGGTATGCGGGAATTTGGACTCGTGGACATCAGCCGGCAGGAATTATCGCATTATTTTCCTGAAATGAGGGAGCGGCTGAACAATTGCCAGTTTAATAATTGCCTGCATGTAAATGAGCCGGGATGTGCCGTTAAGGAAGCTGTCGGGTCAGGGAAAATTCACGAAGACAGGTTTGTGAGCTATCTCAGCATACTTGATTCGATCGAAGAAAAAAAGTACTAGGTCAGGCTATATTGCGCTGGTCTTCATTAAAAAGCCGGGTTTCCAGTATGCCTGCGAGCTCAACCACGGCCTTATTATCCTTGTTCAGGGCATCGCGCGTCTTGGTGGGGAAAATGGAAATACCGTTGTAAATATTATAATGAAGCGTAAGGTTGTGACCTTTAAACCGGAACTCCCAGTCAATCGTATCAAAGTCATCTTCCTTGTTGGAAAATTTCACTTTAAAATCATTACTGAGAACATCTGCCACGTGGTAGAATTGTTTCAGGCCGCCGCTGTCGGCGATCACGGCTTCGGTACAGCCAAAAGTGGTTCGTAGGGTAAGGCTCATTGTTTAGGCGTTTAGGTTTATTTATACTGGTAGTAAATTTTCGTAGTATAAATAAGACCGGGTCCGGTATTATTTAGCTGCACACAGCAGGAAAATTAATTCTTAAACTTCTTCGCCTTTTTAACCGATTTGGTTGCTTCGGGATCACCGCTCAGAATCTTCTCGGCACCTACATTCTTCCCGTTGCTGGGGCATCCATATTTGGATTTGGACTTAAAAACGCTGTTCCACACTTTGCAGGATGAGAGTAACATCATCACACAAAATACAATGGTAAAAAAACGAAGGTTTTTCATTATTTTCAGCTTACTTGAATATCGAAATTAAAATAAATTAATGGCTTATACTATAGGAAAGATACGAGACGGCCGTTTTGCATTCAAGTCACTGAACTCCAGGGTTTCCCCGGAACCAATCAGCGTACCGGACATAGTTTTCGGCAATCCTGTTTATTTCCCCGCTGATGAGTTCCTGTGAAATATCTTTTACTTTTTTGGCCGGTATACCGGCATAAATGCTGCCTGCTTCACAAATACTGTTTTCCAATATGACCGCACCCGCGGCTATTATCGTGTTACTATGCACCACCGAATTATCCATAACGATCGCGCCCATTCCAACCAGCACGTTATCGTGGATGGTGCAGCCATGTACGATGGCATGATGCCCAATGGATACATTATTGCCAATGGTTGTTCCATACCGTTGGTAGGTGCAATGCAGGCAGGCCCCGTCCTGCACATTCACTTTATTTCCCAGCCGGATGAAATTTACATCGCCCCGCACAACCGTATTGAACCAAAAACTGCAATCGTCACCTGCCACTACATCTCCCACGATAGTCGCGTTGGGCGCAATAAAACAATTGGTGCCAAATCTGGGAAACTTATCTTCTACGGGTAGTATGACGGGCATGTGCAAGTTTAAAGTGATTAACAGTTTGAAGATTCATGTTGTTGCAAATTAGAGAATTTCTTTGCGTCGTTGGGCAATCTTTGCGTCCTTTGCCTGAAATAAAATCGCTTGAATCAACGGGAACTTTTCCTGCAACATTTGGCACAGACTTCTCCCGCCCCGCTAGCCCTGGAAATAGTGAAGGCGGATTGTTGCACCCTGTACGATGCCGGGGGTAAGGAGTATATTGACCTTATCGGTGGCATCGGGGTTGCCAATACGGGACACCGCCATCCCAGCGTTATTGCAGCTATACAAAAACAACTGGATGCTTATCTCCATATTATGGTATATGGAGAATTTGTAGAGACCCCCCAGGTCCAATACGCAAAAATGCTGACGGAACACCTGCCGGATTCGCTCAACTCGGTTTATTTTACCAACTCCGGCGCTGAAGCGGTGGAGGGGGCCATGAAGCTGGCAAAAAGATTATCCGGCCGGACACAGATGATTGCTTTTAACCAATCTTATCACGGAAGCACGCAGGGGGCATTGAGCCTGATTGGGGATGAATACTGGAGAAATGCATTTCGTCCTTTACTGCCGGGTATTTTGCATTTATCTTATAACGCGTTCGAATCGCTGGATGAAATTACAGACCAAACGGCCTGTGTAATAGCAGAAACGGTGCAGGCAGAAGCAGGGATTCTTGTTCCTTCGAAAAAATGGATGCTGGCCTTAAGGGAAAAATGCAATGAAACCGGAACCCTGCTGATCCTCGATGAGGTCCAGGCAGGGTTTGGAAGAACGGGAAAGCTCTGGGGATTTGACCATCCTGGAATTATACCGGACATACTGCTGCTTGGAAAAGCCCTGGGAGGCGGCATGCCACTGGGGGCATTCATTGCAGATAAGAAACTCATGGATGCATTAACCGAAAACCCCGTCCTCGGTCATATCACCACTTTCGGTGGGCACCCTGTCTGTTGCGCGGCAGGAATGGCGGCGATGAAGGCCCTCCTGGATGAAGGCTGGATGAATACAGTAAAAAAGAAAGAGGAATTATTTAAGTCTTTATTGACACATCCTAAAATAAAAACCATCCGTTCTTCTGGTTTGTGGATGGCCGTAGAGTTTGATTCAGCTGAAACCGTCAGGAAAATCGTTGACTCGTGTATACTTAACGGGGTACTCACAGACTGGTTTTTGTTTGCACCGGAATGCCTGCGTATATCTCCGCCATTGATTATCTCGGAAGACCAGGTAAGAAAGGCTTGCGCAGTTATCCTGCAGGCTTGTAATGAATAGTTTATTAATCTTCAATTTCAACAATCACCTCTACTTCCACGGCAATATTCATGGGTAGTGAATTCATTCCTACGGCGGAGCGGGCATGCTTTCCTTTCTCTCCAAAGATTTCAACCATCAGGTCACTGTAACCGTTGATGACTTTGGGCTGATTTTTAAAATCATCGGTGCAGTTGACCATTCCCAGCACTTTGACAATCCGTTTCACTTTATCAAGGGAACCTAATTCGGTTTTCAGAACAGAAAGATGGTTAATGGCTGTTAGCCGGGCAGCTTCATATCCCTGTTCTATACTCAGGTCCTTTCCCACTTTGCCGGTAATATAGGTGCCATCGGGCTTGTTGGGTCCCTTGCCTGCCAGGAAGAGCAGGTTTCCAACGCGGACAGCATTCACATAATTGGCTATGGGGGCTGGAGGCGGTGTCAGCACAATACCTTTTTCTTTAAGTCTTGTTTCCGCATCCTGTGAAAAAGAAACATGACTCAACAGGCAGATGAATGCGATAAGAAAGAATATCTTTTTCATTTTATAAAAGATTAAACAGGTAAGCGGCTGCCAGGGCTCCCAGGATGGGTCCGGCCACGGGTATCCAGCTATAACTCCAGTCACTATCCTTTTTCTCACTGATGGGCAATATAAAATGAGCGATTCTCGGCCCTAAATCCCTCGCCGGGTTAATCGCATATCCTGTCGGGCCTCCAAGAGAAAGTCCAATTCCCAAAACTAATAAAGCAACAGGCAATGCATCCAGTGTTCCTAACGAAGAACCGGCGGGAGACATGGCCAAAGCACCAAACAGCAGGACAAATGTTGCGATAACCTCTGTGATAAGGTTATGAGTCGTATTCCGAATAGCGGGGGCCGTACAAAACACAGCCAGCTTTAAATCCTTATCCTCGGTCGCTGTAAAATGTTGTTTATAGGCAAGCCATACCAGGATAGCCCCTGTAATGGCGCCTGCAAACTGGGCTGTGATATAAGTAACCAGCTGTGAAGAATCGAAGTCGCCAAATGCAGTTAACGCTAACGTCACTGCCGGGTTTAAATGACCGCTCCCTCCCAGTTTGGTGGAAGCATACACACCCAGGAAAACGGCCATCGCCCAGCCAAATGTAATTACGATCCAGCCACTGTTATTGCCCTTTGTCTTGTTCAGAACTACATTGGCCACTACACCGTCACCCATGATAATCAATAATGCAGTACCGGTAAATTCGCCAAGGAATGGAGACATAAAATTAGTTTTTGATTTTTAGTTTTTGATTTGCCGAAGGAAGATAGTTTGTTGCTATCGCATTAAAGATATTGATTTGTCCGGTTACCCATTTTTCATCAAGGACCATTTCCGCGGCCATGAACCGCGCCACTTTGGGCGCAATATCAACGGCTACTTTTGCATCTAACAACAACTGTCTTGTGCGCCGGGACAAAAAATCCTCCACCGTCATGCACATCTCTTCCTGTACCGATAGCCTGACCAGCATTTTTAGTTCATCGTTGCTGAGTGAATTTATTCCGGGTGGGAATGGCGGCTTGTCATGACCGTATAATTTCATTTCTGTTGTGCTACAGGTACGGGCCGGCAAATTGTATTGCTCAGTTGCCAGGCTAATCACATCTTCCGCCATTTTCCTGTACGTGGTCCATTTACCACCTGTGATGGTAATAAGCCCGGATGCAGCAATAGTGACCAGGTGATCTCTCGACAGGGCTGCCGTCTTTTTTGCCTTTCCTTTCACCAGTGGCCGTAACCCGGCAAACATACTCCTGATATCTCCCAGCCCGGGATCTTTGGTCAGGTAACGGCCAATATGTTTTAAAATAAAATCTATTTCCTTTTGCAATGGAACCGGCTCGGCCACGATATTGTCGACCGGGGTATCGGTTGTACCGAGGACAATTTTATTATGCCAGGGCACAGCAAATAATACTCTTCCGTCGTCGGTCCTTGGAATCATAATGGCTGTATCGCCGGGTAAAAATTCTTTGTCTACTACCAGGTGTATTCCCTGGCTTGGGCTGATGATACGTTCATGTTCCGGATCATCCATATTTAATACTGCATCGGTAAATACGCCGGTCGCATTAACGACGGATTTGCTTTTTACTTCGTATTCCAGGCCGGAAATGGAATCTTTCACCCAAACACCACAGACTTTGTTTTGCATTTTTAACAGACCGCGGACCGGAAAGTAGTTTAGTAACACTCCTTCGTGCAGCGCAGCCGTTTGAGCGATACTGATGGCCAGCCGGGCATCATCAAATTGCCCGTCGTGATATACAACTCCTCCTTTTAATCCTGCGGGGTCAAGGGTCGGGGCCATCGCAAGGGTTTCTTCCTTCGATAAGAATTCAGAAGGTCCGAGGCCCAATTTGCCGGCCATCCTGTCGTAGATCTTCAACCCGATTCCATAAAAAGGTTTTTCCCACCATTTATAATTTGGCACCACGAATTTCTGGTTGTGTACCAGGTGCGAAGCATTTTTTAATAATAATCCCCTTTCTTTCAGCGCTTCCATTACCAGTTTAATATTGCCCTGTTGCAGGTAACGGACGCCACCGTGTATCAGCTTGGTACTCCTCGAAGATGTGCCCTTGGCAAAATCAAATTGCTCAAATAAAATTGTTTTTAAACCGCGTGAAGCTGCATCTAAAGCAGCTCCCAACCCCGTTGCCCCACCACCAATAATACAGACATCCCATTCTTCCCGGGCGGCTAATTGCTGTATCATTTTATCCCGGTTCAATTTTGATTTAGATTTTAGCCTGAAGATTTTCGATTCGCAAACTTGTCCCTGGGGTCAAATTCAGAGAGATGAATCTGCCCAGGCAATACTGGCATTAACGGCTCTTTGCCATCCCTTCACAAGCTCATTTCTTTTTTCAACTGTCATAGCCGGGGTAAATGATTTATCTGCCTGCCACTGCTGTTGTATTTCGCTGATATTTTTCCAGTAACCAACTGCCAATCCGGCTAAATAGGCAGCGCCCAGTGCAGTTGTTTCAGTAACCTTTGGCCGGATTACCTTGCAGTTAAGGATATCACTCTGGAATTGCATCAGCTTATCATTAACCGTAGCACCGCCATCTACTCTTAATTCTTTTATCTGTATACCGGCATCGGCTTCCATGGCTTTCAATACATCATACGTCTGGTAAGCAATACTATCCAGGGCCGCCCGCGCAATATGCGCATTACTACTGCCTCTGGTCAGGCCAAAAATAGTTCCCCTGGCATACTGGTTCCAGTGTGGGGCACCAAGACCGGCAAAGGCCGGGACGATATACACATCACCACTTTCTTTTACCTCACCGGCCAGGGCTTCTATTTCAGCGGAATTACGGATTATTTTTAATTCATCCCTCAGCCATTGCACAACGGCCCCGGCAATAAAAACACTTCCTTCCAGGGCATATTCAATTTTATTATCCAGTTGCCATGCAATGGTGGTAAGTAAATTATTCCGGGAGGTGATTGCCTTTTCACCGGTATTCATCAGCATGAAGCATCCTGTTCCGTATGTATTTTTTACCATACCGGGTTGTGTACACATTTGGCCAAATAACGCGGCCTGCTGGTCACCCGCAATTCCGGCAATGGGTATCCTGGAATCAGGTACAATATTCCCCGTAACACCATAAATTTTACTGGAAGGCTTTACGTCAGGTAAAAGAGGCCTGGGTATATTGAATAGTTTCAACAGGTCTTCATCCCATTCAGCGGTATGAATATTCAAAAGCATTGTCCTGGATGCATTGGAAACATCGGTTACATGTACCTCACCGTTGGTAAGTTTCCAGGTAAGCCAGCTGTCTATCGTACCAAATGCCAGTTCGCCGTTCCCGGCTTTTTCCCTTGCACCCGCAACATTATCCAGTATCCATTTCAGTTTAGTAGCTGAAAAATAAGCGTCAATGATCAACCCGGTTTTTTGCTGGATCTGGGAAGCATGCCCTGCTGATTTCAGCTCGTCACAGTAACCAGCTGTTCTCCGGTCCTGCCATACAATTGCATTGTAAATGGGCTTCCCGGTGCTCCGTTCCCACACGACAGTAGTTTCCCGCTGGTTGGTAATACCAATGCCGGCAACATTTTTCATAGTGATATGGGCTTTGGCCACGGCTTCCGCCATGGTGCCGTACTGAGTGCTCCAGATTTCATTGGCATCGTGCTCTACCCATCCCGGCTGAGGAAAAATCTGCCTGAACTCTTTTTGTGCCACACTGATAATATTCCCTTGTTTATCAAATAGAATGCTGCGGCTGCTGGTAGTGCCCTGGTCGAGGGCAAGAATGTAATGGGAGGGCATAAGAGAGATTTATGCAGGGTAAGTTAGAATAAAAACATGTACCGTTATCGCTTTACAGATTAATACTTTCGATGAGAATTAAACCTGGCTGGATGCCTGATCGCAGTGGTTCGAACATCGCCGCGTCTAAAAGGCCAGCCGGAAACTGCCGAATATTCCAAAAGCTTTATCACCTTCTTTGGGAAGTGTGGATGGAAGAACCCGCCATACAAAGTCTACCCGGAATACATGAAAAATATTATCGACACCGGTTCCCAGTTCAAGGTATGTTTTTCCATCCAGTGACTGAAAACTATGTCCGGCTTTAAAGTTCAGGCTTTTATTTTCCGGGGAGAGACTTCCCCATAAAGTTTTAGCGGTCCAGAACTGCCGGAAACGGAGTTTGGGAAAAAACCTGAAGATGCCATTGCCGATATTGTGTTCAATGTTCACCCCCCCGTACTGATCATGAACAAATTCCCACCGGTTCATCATGTTAAAAGCATATTTATTATAATAATACAATTCATTGCCCGGTGCGATGTCAAGTAGTGTATACGGAAGTGTTCCAAAAGTCTTCCCTCCAAAAAGATACCAGGAAATATTTCCCAATGGCGGAACTTTAAAATTGTCCGATGCACTGGCAGAGACTTTAGTATAATTATAACTGCTTTTCAGGACACCGGCAAAACCCTTACTGATGTTTATTTCGCCGATCGGGTATGCACTGCCAAGACTTGACCGGAAAAAATGACTTTCCAGGAATCTTTCCAGGTAAGCAAAACGGATACGCAGCGATATTTCAAAACTGGTCAGCGGGTTGCCGGTCCTTGCAGGGAATGAATCTGCCGGTAAAAGATTTTGAAGGGGTAAGGAGGTCTTATGAGTTATGGCAAGCCGGTTTGACATCCAGGAAAGCGTTTCGTAAAAAAACTCAAACCGTTTCTCCTTCACTTTAATGTACTTGGCAGTAGTATTGTTTTTACGGACTGCCAGGGCAAAGACGTTATCCTGGGTTACTTCACCATAATAGTTTTGTCCAAAATCAAGGTCATTGGTAAAGGAAGTGTAGAGGTAAAGCCGCGGGTCTTTTTTGGGCAGAAAAAAAATCTCACCCATTCCTTTAAGTTTCTTATCACCAAACCCATAGGCCAGGTATCCGTGGAACCTGAATTTCTTGTCAAAATATTTGTTGGTTCCCAGGTCAAACCGCATCCTGAAACCTTCCCACCCGTTCGAGGTTATCCAGTTCATCCAGGGTCCTATCTGGTAATTGCCAATATCTTTATACCCGGTCCCGATAAATGTCAGCGTACGGGTAAACTTCTGGAACACGGGGGCATTGGTCAGCGTATCAATCATTCTGATTATGCTGGTTTCCGTCTTGCTCAGGGGTTCGTGCCGGGCCCCGAGCCAAAAGCTTTTGTCATTGGCCAGGGCAGTGGGCAGTGTAATGATTTCTTCCAGCAGTTTATTTTTATCCAGCTCCCGCAGCACAGATGAATCATTCACCACTACATCCTGGTAGGTCGTGGTTTTGCGCCCGATAAAACCTGGTTTTTCCTTACCGACCGGGGAAAGGTCAAAAACGAATTTATCTTTGGCCAGGAACCAAATGGAGTCATTGATCAGTTTGTATTCCTGGATCAGGCTCAGGTTTTCCAGGAAATTTATATTGGCTTCTTTGCCCAGCCGGAGGCTCATTTTCTGAATGGCAAATGTGCCCACATGTACCCAGCAATCTCCTTCAAAAGTATCGCCTCCTTTACGCCGTGGCGTAAAGATCAGGTGAAAAAAACGGCTGTTATTTATCACCTGTGTATCTGCGACCCGGTAATTATAATAATAATCGCCATTATCGCTGATGGGACTTACAAACTGTTTATCAAATACCGGAATGAAGTTATTATACACATTTACCACCTGGTCCATCCCACCCAGAAATTTCAGGATACTTTCATTTTTTACCCCATTGGGATTAACGGCTTTGATAACTTCCCTTCTCTTCAGGGGTTTTTTCTGGTAATAATAGTCCGACAACGCCTCAGATAGATAAGTGGGCAGGTAGCGCAGTCCTTCAGATGTATCAATATTCTGGTTGATGAGGTCGCTGATAGGTTTAAGGGCTTTAAACCTTCCAAACTTTTCAAAATTGATGTTCTTAATATCCAGTTCCAGTTTATTATACAATTCATAGGAAAAGTTATCAAAACGATACCGGTCATTCTCGCGTTTGTGTTCAACTATTTTCCGCCAGACCAGCAAACCCTTGTTCACTTTTACCTTGAGCGTGGCTCCTTCCGAGAATGTGCCCCGCTCCATCATGATGGTGACCTGGACAGAATCACGGGAAGTGTTTATCAGCAGTCTGAAAGGCTGGTAACCAACACAGGTTATTTCAAGGGTATCACCAGGCCATTGCTGGAGGTAAAAAGAAAAAAAACCCGCCGAATCTGATAGCTTTCCAACCGTAGTGTTTTTAAAACTAACCGAGGCGAAGGGAATATTTTCTTCACTGTGGGCGTCTTTAATAATTCCACTGAGAATTTTTTTTTGAGCAGAAGACACAGGTCCCTCAATCAGCAATAAGGTTAAGAGAAAGAAGAGTTTATGATGTTTCAACAGGGACATTATCCTGTAAAAATACTGCGCGTTTAGAAAAAACAGGCTGTTAAATCATTTTAAGCCGGAAAGAACCAGTAAATCCATTTGGAAAAATGAAAGAGAATTATGTACTTTGTAGTACAAAGTACTTTTTATGGAAGATTACAACCAACCACCGGCAGACACCTTAAAAGATATTAAGCAGTTGATGGAACGAAGCAGCCGTTTTATCAGTTTGAGTGGCTGGAGCGGTATCGCGGCGGGTGTCTGCGCCCTTATTGCCGCTTTTCTGGTAGCACAGAAAGCAGGTTGCTGGAGAATAAACGAATGTTTATTGGGGCGGTTGACGGCAGGGGAAGAGGTATTGCTTCAACGGGATTTATATCTTATTGCCATTCTCACTTTTATAGCTGCTTTTTTTTCCGCGCTGTTTTTTACCTGGCTGCGGAGTAAAAAGACAAAAGTGCCGGTATGGGGAATTGTTGCGAGACGCTTAATGTGGAATGTGGCTATTCCACTGGCCGCCGGGGCTGTTTTTCTTTACCGGCTGGCTGAACTGCAGCAATATGAGCTGGTAGCCCCGGGCTGTCTTGTTTTTTATGGCCTCGCGCTGGTAAATGCCTCACGGTTTACATTGATCGAGATACGATACCTGGGATACGCAGAAATTTTGCTGGGTCTCATCAATTGCTGGTGTATCGGTTATGGGTTGCACTTCTGGGCAATAGGTTTTGGCGTGTTACATATCGTCTATGGAGCTATTATGTGGTGGAAATATGAAAGAAAGCCAGGTCAATTATGAAAAACCCGATAACAGGTTTAAATAAAATATTTGAAAGCCGTATTCGCCTCGGGGTGATGAGTATCCTGATGGTGAACGAGGAGATCAGTTTCAATGACCTGAAGCAAATGCTGGAGGTAACCGATGGTAACCTGGCTACTCATCTGGTGAACCTGGAAGAAAACGGTTTTATCAAAGTCCACAAAGGATTTATCGGTCGAAAAACAAATACCACTTATTCAATTACAAAGCCCGGTGAAAAGGCATTCACAGACCATATTACCGCGCTGGAAACCATGATCAGGGGAGTAAAATAAAGCACATGAAAAAAATACTGATTCAATTAAGAACATTCGTCCTCGTTTTCCTGACGCACAAAATTGCCCTGCCTTTATTAAAAATTATCCGGCGACCCGGTGTTTTTACCTATAACCGGGAGCAGTTGATGCAATTTCCGGCAGGAAGCCTGGGAAATGATCTGCACCTCTTTCTCCAGAAAAGAAACCTGCCGCTGCTGAAACATTATGCGCGGCATGATCTGAAGCATGTGCTCTTAAATTATGATACAACGGATCGGGGCGAAGCCTGTTTGCAGTGTTTTATGCTTGGAAACAGCCGGGTGTCTTTCCCCGTTCTTGCCACAGTCGTGTACGGGTTCGCCACCATGCCGGAACACTGGCGGGAAATGATAAAGGCTTTCCGGCTGGGGAGGGAAAGCCCCTCCATTCATGGCTGGAAATGGAACGAAGTTTTGCCGGAGCAAACAAAAGTGCTTCAGGCTAAAATATTTTATCATTAATAAAATGATTGTTATGGAAACAACCGTTTCGCGTTACCGCTGGCTGAACATGGTTTTAATACTGATGCTGTTACCTACAGCCTATTTTATCATGGCAGCTTTTTTAAAGTATGAGTTAGGCGTGCAGGGTCCCTATGATACGGTGGCTCCCTGGCTGGAAAAGATGGGGATCAAAGAAACTTTGGGCTGGAATATTAACGGGTTTATAATTTTTGGCCCGCTGATCGCATTAGCGGTTTCAGTTTTACAGGTGCTGGCGGCCGAATGGAATTTTACGAAAGAGCAATTCCAGTTCAGGATCATTATAGTTAAACGGATTGTAATTGCCTGTAGAAAATAAACCATGAAAAACGCAAATTTATTTTTTTACATCCTCGCATCCGCGGTAATAACTATCCTCTGCGGTCTGATATATGTTACCACGCAACAATCTTACCGGACGGCTGCAAACGATCCCCAACTGCAAATGGCCAGGGATATCAGCTATAACCTGGAGAACAACCAACCCGTCACAGACCTGGTGAAACCGGGGACTATTGAAATCTCTAAAACCCTGGCAACGTTTACGGTGCTTTATGATCCTGACGGAAACCCTGTTCAATCAACCGGTGTACTGGATGGTCAGCTTCCACAAATACCCAAAGGGGTATTTGATTACACAAAAAAACACGGAGAAGACGTAATAACATGGCAGCCAAGACGGGGGGTCAGGATGGCAACCGTGGTTGAACCGGTCCGGTCGGATGTGATTGGATTTGTGGTGGTAGGCCGGTCCCTGTCTGAAGTCGAGAAAAGAGTAAGCAACCTTACCAGCATGATTTTGTTGGGTTGGATGGCCAGCCTGGGATGCATTTTGTTACATTTCCTGCTAAGCCGGATAAGATTTAAAAATCAGTAAATGGAAAAAAATAAATTCTCGATAAGGGCAAGAGGGGAAAGTCTTAAGTATGCGATTGACGGATTGTATTCCCTTTTCCGGAGTGAGCACAATATGCTGCTGCACCTGGTGGCCACCCTGTTGGTAATAATTATGGCCATTGTATTTCCGGTTTCTGTTATTGAAGGGGTCACGCTTACCCTGGCGACCGGCTTTGTTTGGGTAGCCGAAATTTTTAATACGACTATTGAGAAAACAATGGACTTTATTTCCGATGAAAGAAAACCGGAGATCAAACTGATCAAAGACCTCGCTGCATCAGCGGTACTGGTGGCAGCAATTACTGCTCTCCTGGCAGGCGGCCTGATTTTCATTCCAAAATTTTAAGTATCATGGTAAAGTTGAAATATATCCGCCAGGCTGGTTTATCTGTATCGGGTAGCACGCATGAATGGCTGCTCCTGTCCTCCGGGTTCAGTTGCCTGATGTTATTCATACGGGTAATCAT
>JANWIJ010000030.1 GCA_025449935.1 Chitinophagaceae bacterium | reverse complement strand
GGGTCAGCTATGGCCTGGAATATGTCTTGTTTCATTTTTCAATCGTTAATGTGCAACTCTCAGGTTGCAAATATATATGCAACTTTTGAGTTGCGCAAATTTATTTGCAATTATTTTTTTCGAGGTAGAACTTATATAGATATATTTGCAAATAACCGATTTAAAACTTCTGTTATGCGCTAGTTAGCAGTCATTGTAAAACAAAAAAATGTATAATTTTTCATACTTTAAAGAGAAAGACAAGCAAACAATTTTGGATTTTATAGAACAAAATCCATTTGCATTTATGACAGGTAGTTATTTATCTGGCGGACAAGTTGCAACGCAAATTCCGGTTTTACTTGAAGAAAGAAATGGCGAACTGTATTTGCAAGGACACATGATGCGAAACACAGACCATCATAAGGCTTTTGTTGAAAACCCTGATACATTGCTTGTATTTACAGGGCCGAGTTGTTATGTAAGTGCTTCTTGGTATAGCAACCCTCAAATTGGCTCAACTTGGAATTATATGAGCGTTCATATAGGTGGACAAGTAAATTTTATGTCAAATGACGAATTGATAAAGTTTATGCGAAAACTAACTTTGAAATTTGAAAAAGGAAATACACAATCACTAACATTTTACGACAATCTTCCCGACCATTTTCTAAGCAAAATGCTGCCTGCAATTGTTGGCTTTGAAATAAAGGCAGAGAAAGTAGAGAATGTTTTCAAGCTGAGCCAAAATAGAGATGAAATAAGTTACCTCAATATTATTTCAAAACTTGAAGAACTAGGCGGAAATAGCGCTTTAATAGCGACAGAAATGATAAAAAGAAAAGCAGAATTATTCCCTGATGGGGTTGAGTGGGACGGTTCAAGATTTGATTCCTGAAAATATTTAGTGCGTAATGAAAATGGGGCCTGCGGTTACCGAATAAATTCGGTACAGGCTGTGAGAACGCAACGCTAAGTTGTCGAACTTTATTTTTGCAAAGAATTTAACTTTGAATTAAGAAAAACACTCCTTATGGAAAAGTCCAAATTAGTTAGACGACTTCCACGCATTACCAACATTCTCCGTAACTGATATGCAAAGCTATTTATTTAAAAAAATGGCAAAAATTATGAAAATTGAATTTATTTCATTAGTATTGAAATAATTCAACTGTTGTAAATCTTCAGGACATGCACTATGTACCCCGGATATGGCGATTCATAATTTGCCAGGCTTTGCCCATGGCAGGTCTGCTGGTATGTGGCTCAGTCCTGGGCCAACACAATAACAACTGGGCGCTTGGTTTTAAGACCGGCATTACATTCAACACGTCGCCTCCGTCCATCATTCAAACAGGAATAATTGCAGATACCAACTCGCATGGAGAAGCCCGTGTAAGTTCTTCCTACAGCAATTGCAAAGGCGAACTGATCGTTTACAGTTCAGGCCGCCAGTTATGGAATAAAAAACACCTGCCTTTAAAAAACGGGGCCTTTTACAAACATGACAAGGTGCCTAACTATGGGTCGTCTTCTATCTTTAGCTCACCCATTATCCGGATGCCGGGTTCGGACAGGTATTTATATTATTTTTATGTCATTCCACCACCCGATGATTGCGGTAAATGGTTGTCCGCGGAATGTCTAGAATGCGGTAAGATGTCCCTGCAATATGCAGTTATAGACTTGCAGGGTGATAATGGTTTAGGTGAAGTGGTGATCAGGAATAGGGTACTTGACAAGAACATGAATGCCGGCATAGGCACTGCGGGGGGAAATATAACTTTTGCCTACCATAGCAATAAAAGGGATATATGGATGATCCAGGGTCCCGGTTCGACAATAGCCAAAGCTTACCTGCTCACGGACACCGGCGTACGTATCAATCCAGTAGTGAGTTTCAACGTTTTCAGCGGCAATTTTTGTGAAGTGGCACATAACCCCGCTACCAAAAGCAGTTATTTCAAGACAGAGCCTAGGCAAGGCGGACATTTTAAAATGACGCATGATGGCAAGAATCTTATCGTATCAGGAATTGATAGCAGCACCACCAGCCTGGGCTGCTGCCTGATGTACGATTTTGACCAGTCGACAGGCAAGCTCAACAATCCGAAAACACTACTTGACTTTAATGATGCAGCACAATTGCAATCCATGTTTCCGGGATATCCCTGGTATGGCAATTATTATTTTAATGAGATTGCCACCAATGATACATTCATCTATTTTGTAGGCAACAGCGTGGTGATGCAGCCGGCTTTTTATACAACAAAGATCATGCAGGTGAACCGTTTTACGCTCAGCAAGCAGATGATATATAACCAACCGCGTTCGCATTTTATCGGACTGCAGATCGGGCCTGATGGCATTATTTATTCCAGGAACTGGTTTAAGTATAGGCAGCCGCAGCTCATAAGCATCCCAAAGGCAAACCAGCCGGGCTTAAATGCACGGGTGCTTAAAACGGGCATTATCGACTCGAATGATTTTTACACGGATTTTCCCGCCAATTTCCCTCCATATTACCGATTGTACAATTCCTGCAACCTCAAGGCCAACCCATGTGCTGACACGGCTGTATTCGAGGTTTTTGCAGACAGGGAATTCAGGGAGCTGAAGGTGTTTTTCGGGGATGGCGACAGTATGGTTTACACCTCACCGATCCAACCGTCCTATAAAATCAGGCATGTTTATCATCAAACAGGCACATATTATTTCCGGGCTACAGGCCTGAACCCGCACTGTGATTATTTCACCAGGACCTTTGACACAGTGCAGGTGGCCAGGGCCCAGCAAAGGTTCGCGCTTGGCCGCACAGCCGTGCCGGGCTGCACGGAAGGCGAAATACAGTTAAAAGACAGCTTTATCAATGCAGATTTTGCAGTGTACGACTGGGGCGCGGGGAAGAAAGACACGTTCAAGACACAGGGTGACTTTGACGCCAGGGCCTGGCAAAAAACATATAATTCAAAAGATAGTACGCAGCTTGTCTATTGGCGAACAGCCGTGTATGGCAAGATTTGCAAGACGCCCGTGGTCTATGCCGACAGCCTTTTTCAGGTCTTCCTGCCGGCTGCGGTATCGGTGGCGCGCATAGAACGCTTGTCAGCAGGATGGTCACGCGATACGTTTAAAAAGCCGCTGTTTATAGCTTGCCAGTCATTGGCGCTTAGCTTTATTGACAGCAGCCCGCACTTGCAAAAAGGAAACTTGCACTGGAATAATGTGTCGCAACAATATAATAGTCCTGACTTATTGAAACAAACGTTCAAGCCCGGATTTTACGAGTCCGTTTTTTATGATACCAGCACCTATGGCTGCACTTCCAGCGATACTTTCTATGTGCAGGTGCATCCCCGCCCCCATGCAGAATGGGCCTGGCCCAATACAAGCCTGTGTTTTAAAGGGCATGTATTCTCTGCTATTCCACAGGCTTCAGGCATCACAGGCGGCGTGCATTACAGGCTCTATTGGGGTGATGGGGATTCAGCCATCATGGATAGCAGTAAATCGTTGTTGCATACATATGCCGGACCAGGCACTTACAGGCCTGCATTATTTGTCGAAAGCACAAAAGGCTGCATCGACCACATAGATACGGTTGTAACGGTACTGGCCGACATAAAAGCTGCTTTTTCAGTTGATGTTGATAGTCAATGCCTGGATAAGAACCAGTTCGTTTTCAGGAGAGCGGATACCGCACATACATTGAATCAGTGGCAATGGGGAGACAATGACAGCAGCGTGAATACGGGCATGCAGCCTGTCACACATACCTATACCGGCTTCGGGAACTTCATGGTAAGGCATATCACACACACCGGCCTCCTTTGTGCCGATACGGCGGCAATTCAAGTGACGGTACTTGAAATGCCAGCGGCCGGTTTCTCAATCAGTGACACCTTGTTCTGCATCAATAACAACAATGTGCTTTTAAACGCCCTTACCAACTTCAGTATACCAGGCGCACTGGTCCAGCATATTGATTGGGGAGACGGCCGCGCGCAGTCATTTACAGGCAATAAATCCTTTTCACACCATTATGCTTCCAACGGCCATTATCTGATAAGTCTGTCCAGTGTCGCCGGCGCATGTAGGGATACCTTTACGAAATATGTGCAGATAGATCCGCTGCCTTTGCTCAGTGTCAGTGCGGCTGGTTTTTGCCTCGGCGATCAGAGTGTTCTTGCCGTCAGCAGCCTTGCTGCGGTATTGAACTGGACGATCAATGACAGCGCACTGAACCGGCAGGAAAAAATCCTGGAACTGAGATTGCCACAAACCGGCGCGTATAAAGCTTTGGTAACTGTAAAAGAAGGTGCCTGCATCGCGGCTGATTCTGTCCTGTTCGCGATCCATGCACTGCCTTTAGCTGCCTTTACATATTTACACAATGGCATGCCCGGAGAACTGCAATTCAAGTTCATCAACCGTTCCAAAGGCGCAAACATATGGGATTGGCAGTTTGATCATTCAGGAACCTCGCATATGGAACATCCTGAATATGTTTTCGGTCAAGCAGGCTTTAAAACTGTGCGGCTGATCAGTTCCAACAGCAATATATGTTTTGATACGGTTGAAATGCAGGTGCCGGTATTTGGGGAGATACAGTTTTTCCTGCCAGGCGCCTTCAGCCCTGACCAGAACTTTATCAATGACGGATTTGGGTTAAGCCAGGCGCAAATCGTGTTTGTCAAGAATTTTAATATGAGCATCTACAACCGCTGGGGTGAAAACATATTCGTGAGTGACAATCCGTCCGAAGCATGGCAAGCGGTGGGATGCCCTGAAGGTGTCTATCTTTACCAGGCAGAGATACGTGACATATACAATATTCTGCACATTGTAAAAGGCACCGTCACTGTATTAAGATAAACAGGAAATTGGAGAGTGCTTTGTTTTTACTGTTCAGTTTTAACAGTGGTAGCGGAGGGGAGAGTTGAACTCCCGGCCTTAGGGTTATGAATCCTACGCTCTAACCACCTGAGCTACCCCGCCAAATTTTAAAAAAAGAACTAAGAGAGTTGAACTCCCGTCCGCCTTAGGCGGATATGAATCCTACGCTCTAACCACCTGAGCTACCCCGCCAATTTAAGGAGTGCAAAAATAATCATAATATTAAAATAAACAAAAATGTTTTTTAGAG
>JANWIJ010000029.1 GCA_025449935.1 Chitinophagaceae bacterium | reverse complement strand
TTATCCCGTCTGGATCAGTGATATCCGCACCCTGCATGATGCCTGTGAAATGATCAGCCAGGTGGGAATGATTACCGGTACACAGCAACGTGCCAATAACATGACCGGCCGGATAAAAGAAGTCTTCACTGGTTTGCCAAAACCTGCTCATAAACCGGCAACCGCCTACCTGGTCTGGCAAAAACCTTATATGACTGTGGGCAACGATACCTTTATTCATGCCATGCTTGAAGCTGCCGGATTTGATAATGTATTTAAAAACGAACTCCGTTATCCGGAAACAACCCTGGAAAAAATACGGGAAAAAGGAACCGAAATTCTTTTGCTGGCATCTGAACCCTTCCCATTCACGCAAAAACATGCCGGCGAACTGCAACCCTTACTCCCCGGAACGAAGATTATTCCGGTTGATGGTGAAATGTTCAGCTGGTATGGCAGCCGGCTCCTCCGGTCACCATCCTATTTCAGCCAGCTTCAGGAATCACTTAAAATAATCCGATCTTAGAAACCAAATCATCATGCACCCGCAGCAGGAAGTGCGGGCTAACCTATGGGTTTTATTGAAAATAAAAACGAAGGAGAAATAAACCAGGGCGATAAACCTTCCCGGAAAAAACCGATGTACCCGGTCAATGAGCTACTTCGTCATTACCTCAAAGTGCATGGACGCGAAGTGAAATTACCGGTTACCTATGCCAACCTGCTGCATTATACCTGGTCTACCCCGGTACTGGATAAAAACGGTAAAGACACCCTATGGGAAAAAACTTCGTACGACAGCCGGGAATGGGATTATATCCGCGATGGGCTGGTAAAAATCTATGCCATATTAAAAACAGAAGGTGATCTCAGTTTTTCGAAACACCTGGATGTAGCCCGGATTGATTACTGCACGTTTGGGAATTCACATCCTTTCCGCATCCGGATTGTCAATAAATTCAACGATAACTACGATCATTATTATATCAAGATAGCGGATGCCTCAAGGATCTATGGCCTGGAACTGGAGCATATCCTCTCTCCCAACCGCATCATATTTTTTACGCATGAAAATACCCTGGTGGAAGAACATATACCGGGCATTCCCGGCGATGTATTTATCCAGCAAATGATGATTGCACCCGAAACAAATAAGATCCGCCTCGCCAAGGAATTTGTAAAATTCAATGAACGCTGCTTCGTCCGTTTGCTGGGTGATATGCGCAGTTATAATTTCGTGATCGATATAACGCCGGATATTGAAGACTACCAATACCGTATCCGGTGTATTGATTTTGACCAGCAATCCTACGAAGGAAGAAAAAGTTTATACCTGCCCCAGTTCTTTAAAGAGAATTACCCGCTGGTAGAATTATCACTGGCATACCTCAATAAAGATTCCATCGAACAATACCAGACAGAAGAAAAGACGTTGATGGCGATGCGGCTGGCATCTTCGAGGTACCGCGTGAAAGAACTGCTGGATATCATGTCAAAGGATACGATCTCGAACCCGGAGAAAACCAAACAACTCGGCAGCGAATTGGCAGCGCATCACAACAACCCGGCATTCCTTAAATGCTGTTCCCAGGGCGAGATTGTAAGATTGAATATGAAGCAAATGCTCCGTAAAAACCTGGCGCTTATTCCCAAGATCCAGGGCCGGCTCGAAGACTAGTAGGTGGTAGTGTATGGGTGTGGCAAGCCAGCCTACCCAATTTCCAATTCCTACTTCCCACTTGCTACTTCCCACTCCCCATTCCCGACTCTTCCCTATCTTTACGCCTCTAAAAATTAAAACTAACATGGCTAATAAAAAGATTACCGATCTGCTGGGTGAAAAGGCCGACTACCTGCTGAATCACCAGTCGAAAACCATCAGTAAAGATTCCCTGCACCTGCCCGGTGCTGATTTCGTTGACCGTATCTGGACAGGCAGTGACCGTAACCCCCAGGTCTTGCGTAACCTGCAGGGTATGTATAGTCATGGACGGTTAAGTGACACAGGCTATCTCTCTATCCTCCCGGTTGACCAGGGTATTGAACACAGCGGCGGAGCCTCTTTTGCCAAAAACCCCATTTATTTTGATCCAAAGAATATTATTGAACTGGCAATTGCCGGCGGCTGTAACGCGGTAGCCACCACCTATGGGGGGCTGGGATTTTTAGCCCGTAATTATGCCCATAAAATACCCTTCATTGTAAAAGTGAATCACAACGAATTCCTGACCTATCCCAATAAGTTTGACCAGATCATGTTTGCTTCCATTAAACAATGCTGGAACCTGGGCGCAGCAGCCGTAGGGGCCACTATTTATTTTGGAAGTGACGAATCCGCCAGGCAGATCCAGGAAGTAAGCAAAGCCTTTGAAATGGCGCATGAGCTGGGGATGGCAACCATTCTCTGGTGCTACCTGCGTAACCCCGCATTTAAAACAAAGGAAAAAGATTACCATGTATCGGCCGACCTGACCGGGCAGGCCAATCACCTGGGTGTGACCATACAGGCAGATATCATCAAACAAAAATTACCGGAAAACAACGGCGGCTACCTGGCATTGAATACTAAGGAATCTGCTTATGGAAAAAATGATAAACGCATTTATGACGAACTGACTACCGACCACCCCATCGATCTTTGCCGCTACCAGGTGGCTAACTGTTATATGGGCCGTGCCGGTTTGATCAATTCCGGCGGTGCTTCATCCGGTGCCAGCGACATGGCTGAAGCGGTGACTACAGCCGTGATCAACAAAAGAGCCGGCGGTATGGGATTGATCTCCGGGCGAAAGGCCTTCCAGCGTCCGATGAAGGAGGGCGTGGAGATTTTGAATGCGATACAGGATGTGTACCTGGATAAGAATATTACGATAGCCTAAAAAATCATTCCTGGAGAAAGCCCCTGCCGTTTTGAATTCTACAAAGCAGCAGGGGTTTATTTATTGAAAATATTATGAGCGAGGTAAAAATCAGGAAAGCTGTCTTAACAGACCTGGAAAAATTACTTGTTTTCGAACAGGGGGTCATCCATGCTGAACGCCCCTACGATATCACCCTGAAAAAAACGGACACCCGCTACTACGATATAGATGGCATGATGAGTGCCCCGCATATTGAACTGCTGGTGGCAGAAACAGGCAACACAATTATTGGTTGCGGGTATGCCCGGATTGAAACAGCGAAACCCTACCTGCAGCACCAGCAACATGCTTACCTGGGCTTTATGTACATAGATCCTGCCCACCGTGGAAAAGGAATCAATAAAATGATCATTGAAAGGCTTAAACAATGGTCACTGTCTAAAGGCATTACTGAAATGAGGCTGGATGTATATGTCGAAAATAAAGCAGCCATCACGGCTTATGAAAAAGCAGGCTTTACCAAACACATGCTGGAAATGAGGAAATCGCTGAAAGATGGATAAAGCATTACACCCAAAAAGGTTTGATACCGGTAAGACGGGAACAATGCACCACACAATATCACCGGCCATTTCAGCGTGAAGAGAGGGCCAGAACGGTCGTTCACCGGTAACCGGCGGCAATCCACTGCCGGCGGTTTTCTTTTTCTTAATTTCGGTCATGATGCGACAGCTGGCCGCTATATTATTTGCCGACATGACGGGCTATACCGCCCTGATGCAACAGAATGAAGAACTGGCGCGCCAGAAACGAAGGCGGCTGAAAGAAGTGCTGGAATCTACGATAGAACAATTCAATGGAAAAATATTACAGTATTATGGCGATGGCTCGCTGAGTATATTTAACAGCGCTATTGACAGCATCCGCTGCTCGATCAGTATCCAGCAACAGCTGCAACAGGACCCCAAAGTTGAATTAAGAATGGGTATTCATACCGGTGATGTGATCATTGAAGAGGAAGCCATTTACGGTGACGGTGTAAATCTTGCATCAAGGATCGAGTCACTGGCGGTGCCGGGTGGTATTTTCATTTCAGAAAAAGTCTATGATGAAATAAAGAACCACGACAGCTTACTGACGCGGGAAATGGGATACTTCGAGCTGAAGAATGTAAAGGAGCCTGTCCGGGTATTCGCCATTGCCAATGAAGGTATTGTTGTTCCAAGCCGGGAAGAAGTAAAGGGTAAAACAAAACAACCCAGGAATCGCCTCGCTGTCCTCCCGTTTGTTAATATGAGTGCTGACCCTGAGAATGAGTATTTCAGTGACGGGATAACCGAAGAACTTCTGAATGCGCTGACCAGGGTAGATGGCCTCCAGGTTACTTCCCGCACCTCTGCCTTTGCTTTTAAAGGAAAGAACAATGATATCCGCGACATCGCTATACAGTTAAATGTAGACAAGATACTGGAAGGCAGTGTACGGAAGGCCGGTAACAGGGTGCGCATTACTTCCCAGCTTATCAACGCCGCCGATGGTTATCATATCTGGAGCGAAAGCTATGACCGGAACCTCACCGATATTTTTGAAGTGCAGGATGAGATCAGCAGCATCATTGCCAATAAAATGAGAGAAAACCTTGTGCCTGCCCGGCAGGAGGAGAAAATAGTGAAAGCTCCTGTAAAAGAAGTGGAGGCCTATACCTGTTACCTGAAAGCCCTGCATTTCTGGAATAAACTCACGCCGGCGGATGGGAGAAAATGTATTGAATGCTGTGAGCAGGCTATCGACATTGAGCCGGGATATGCGCAGGCTTATGCCATGGCGGCCGCGGGCTATGCTTATCTCGGTTCGTCCGGACAAATGATCCCCAACCAGGCTTTTGAAATTGTGCAGCAATATGCAAACAAAGCCCTGGAACTGGATAGTACTGTTGCCGAGGGACATATTGCAAAGGCTGGGTACTACCTGTTTTATGAATGGAACTGGCCCAAAGCTTATGAGTCCCTGCAGAAATCGATAGAATTAAATCCCGGCGCTATTGATGCCTATGAACTCCTCGGGTTCTATTATATTATCATTGGTGAGAAGGAAAAAGCATTGCAGACATTGAAGGATGCGGAACAACTGGATCCCCTTTCGCCGGTGGTTATCCAGTCTTTGGGCAATATGTATATTTTCAACGAGCAATATGATGAAGCGATCAGGCAGGCAGACAAATTATTGTACATGCATCCCCGGATGCGCGCCAGTCTTGAAATGAAAGCCTGGGCTACGGGTATGAAAGGGGACTGGGCCGCGGCCTTGCCATTATTTGAAGAGGTGCACCGGCTTACCGGTCACCCGCTGAAGGGAATACTTGGAATGGGCTATACCTATGCGAGGCTGGGAGAAACTGAAAAAGCCATGGAATGCATCCGCAAAATGGAACAAAGAGTGGTGGAAGAACCCCAGGCCGTCATTGATGCCGACCTGGCCGGCGTATGGTATGGTTTGGGCAACCTGGATAAAACCTTTTATCATCTCAACCAATGCATCGACAAACGGATGGGGCCGGTGAGTTATTTCCTGGAATACCCGGCTTACCGGGGAATTAAGGGCGATCCTCGGTATAATGAATTAAAGAAAAGAATGAATATAGCCTGATTTTCAAAAGGTCCCTCCCGCATAAGAATAATTTGCTGCCGGCAGAAGCACCCACCATTTTTAAAAAAAAGAAAAATCACCGATCTTGGTCTTCCTAATCCTTAATTATTAATTCTTAATTATTAATTATTCATTCTTAATTCCTAAATATACATTATGCCCCGCCCCGACCTTTCCCGTATACCCCAGGCATTCCACGTCTATATCAACCAGGTTTCAGAAGAAGACCTTATGCAGGCTTTAAAAAGTCAATCCTCGTCCTTTGTCAGGTTTTTAGAGAGTATCCCTGCCGACAAAAGAGAGTACCGGTATGCGGAAGACAAGTGGACCATTAAGGAATTGCTGCAGCATATTCTGGACGCGGAAAGAGTATTTGCTTACAGGGCGCTGTGCTTTGCCAGGAAAGATGCCACGCCCCTCCCCGGCTTTGACGAGAACGACTATGCAGCGAACTCCAAAGCCGGCCAAAGAGACTGGAACGACCTTGTCGACGAATTCAAATCAATTCGTCGTTCAACCGAAATACTTTTTGGTTCTTTTGATGAAGAACAGCTGGACAGTGCCGGCATATCCAACGGCAAATCTGTGTACGTGTTGGGCATCGGCTTTATTATTGCAGGACATATCAATCATCATGTGAACGTTATAAAGGAAAGATATTTGTGACCTGTTCACTTATAAAAAGTAAAGACCCCGGCCAGTAGCCGGGGTCTTATGAAACTCTCAAACTTCTTTTATTTTTTAAAAAGCCTTCTTGGTAGGCTCTTCAGCTTTCTTGGCTTTAACCAGGTTTTGCTGGCCAATAATATCGTTCATCACTTTCACCGCCTGGTCCAGGTAAATATCTTTCTGCAATCCTTTTAACCACAGGTTAAAACGCTCCTGTTTATTTTTGTCTTCTTCCCAGCGGTTTACTTCTTTAGGCAATGCAGCAACATCAATTTGTCCCTCCAATTTCATCAATGATTCCAGCTGTTTGATCGTGCTGCGGATCTTTTGCTGTTCTGCGCGGTATTTGCTCAGCTGCAGGGAATATTTCCTGTCATTTTGCTGCGATAACCATTCAGTACTTTCCTTGATCAGTTTAAAAGTAGGATCATTCTCCAGCCGCTGGCTGCTCAACTGTTTGATGGTCTCCAGGCTGTAGCCGGCATTCCAGTTAGAATAAGGGGATTTATTGATCTCATCCCAGGGTAAAGCATCGGGATCATCTTTTTCTCTCACTTTAAGATATTCGAGGTTATCCGGCAAAACGATATCAGAATAGACTCCTTTCAACTGTGTAGAACCGCCGTTAATACGGTAGAATTTCTGCAGGGTCAGTTTTACAGTTCCTAAATCAGAATTGGACATCGAGAAACCAGTCTCAGGATCAAGACCAATATTCCTTTGCACAGTTCCTTTACCATAGGTGGACGTACTGCCGATGATAACACCCCTTCCATAATCCTGGATTGCTGCCGCAAATATCTCGGAAGCCGAGGCGCTGAATTCATTCACCATAACCGCCAGCGGGCCTGTATATAAAACATTCCGGTCCTTGTCTTTCAGTACACTGGGTTTGTTGTCCCTGTCTTTTACCTGAACAATAGGTCCTTCATCAATAAAAAGACCAGCCATCTGCACCACATCATATAATGAACCACCTCCATTGTTGCGAAGGTCAATCACTATGCCGTCCACTTTTTCTTCTTTCAGTTTTATAACTTCCTTGGCCACATCAATATAACTGCGGGCACCATTGGGACGGTCAAAGTCTGCATAAAACTCCGGGAGATAGATATAGCCGATTTTTGAACCATTGGTGTTGACAATTGCACTACGTGCAAAAGTTTCATCCTGGACAATCTCGTCCCGGATCAGCGTAACCACTTTGATCGTTCCATCCAATTTTTTAACTGTCAGCTTTACTTCTGTTCCTTTCTTACCGCGGATGATCTTGACAGCATCTGTCACCACATAACCGGTAAGGTCGATGGGTTCTTCTTTTCCCTGGGCTACTTTCTGGATAATATCACCCGCCTGCAATTCTCCTGATTTGGAGGCAGGGCTTCCTGAAAGTATACTGGCCACTTTAATATTCCCGTCATCATACTGCAGGGAGGCGCCGATACCGAAAAAACGGCCGCTCATTTCTTCATCGAAATATCTTTTATCTACCGGGGGAAAAAATTCTGAGTGTGGATCCATGGTGGTAGTGATCGCATTGACGAACACATTGAACTTGTCATCATCCGTAAACTTAAAACGAAAGCGTTCAAAAGTCCTGTCCATGATCCTCTTTACCCGCTCCCTCGCATCTTTTTCGAGTTGCTCGTCTGTTTTCACTACAAACCCTTCTTTGCCTTTATTTTTCTCCCGGGTATCCAGCAGGTCTGTATAGCGTTCCAGGGTCATATATTTCAACTTCTTTCTCCAGCGTTCTTTCTTTTCCGCCACGCTGACCGGGTAATCCAGTTTGTCACCATCCAGCATCACCTCTTCATCGGTGGTAAAATCAAACGGCCCGGCGAGAATTTCATTATACATCGTTGATGCCTCTTCCATCCTGGTATTGAATGTTTTTCCTGCAGCCAGGAAAAATTCAACAGGAGCTCCTTTTATTTCTTCGTCAATACGGGTCTCAAATTTCTTCAGGGCATTCATGTCGCTTTGCAGGTACATGTTTTTTTCAGGATCCATATCGCCCATGAATTTCTTAAAAATCTTTTTTGAAAAAGCATCGTCAATGTTCTGGGGACTGTAATGAGCCTGGGAAAGCATCTCTCCCACAAATTTCAGGATCTGCTCATACTTGGAGGGCGGATTAGCCGGGGTAGCGGTTCCCATGGTCTTGAATGCAAGAAATGATCCTGCAACCAGCATCATGATCACAATTGGAAGTCTTTTCATGTTCAAAAGGTATTTTATTGCTTTAGGCATTACCCAAAAATAACGCAAAAACGCTGTTTTTCTTGCCTTTACAGGCTTTTAACAAGGGTTTTTGATGAAAGGCATTAGGAGTTATACGTAAAAACAACTAAAGCTTCCATTTGGAAGCTTTAAGAAGGGGGTAACCAATGGGGCTCGAACCCACGACCCTCAGAACCACAATCTGATGCTCTAACCAGCTGAGCTATGGCTACCATTTGTGAGAGGCAAAAATATAGAAAATCACGCCCCACACCAAAACGATATTTTGATTCCGGCAGGGCTTTCAGTTTCTTTGCACTCCTTATTATAAAAAATGAATTACTGGTTAATACTCATCCCTCTTATTTCCGCCTTTATTGGTTGGGTGACCAACTGGGTCGCCATAAAAATGCTTTTCCATCCGAAGGAACCGAAGAAAATCCTGGGTGTAACATTTCATGGAATATTTCCGAAGCGCCAGCGGCAATTTGCAGAAAAACTGGGCAGACTTGTCAGTGCCGAGTTCCTGTCCTTCACTGACATCGAACAAAAAATAAGTAACCCGGATAACCTGAAAAAGATCATGCCGATGATTGAAACTCATGTGGACGATTTTTTGAAAAAAAGACTCAGCGACGAAATGCCCGTCATCAGCATGTTTATCGGAGATAAAACAATCACCAACCTGAAAAGGATTTTCATGCAGGAAATCGAATTGCTTTTCCCGGATGTGATGAAGCAATACGCTTCTAACCTAAAGACAGAACTGGACCTGGAACAAATTGTGATCACAAAGGTGGCAGGCTTCTCTTCGGACAAGCTGGAGGAGATACTTTATCAGATCATGTCGAAGGAATTCAGGTTTGTAGAAATTATCGGGGCTGTGATTGGTTTCATAATCGGTGCCCTCCAGGTGCTTATTACCATAATGACCACCTGATTTAACGAGAATTCGGAGAACTTTTCCCACTTATAATTGTCTTTAACCTTTTATCAAGGTGGCATGATATTGTCAGCAGGTTCTTTGCCCATTGCGCGTCTAATTAACAAATCAGCAACATGAGGAAGGTATTTATCGTTTTGGCTTCGTTTCTAGTAAGTTATGTTTCAATTGCACAGCCCCCAACCGGGGAAAACAGGCCCGCCGGTGGCGGCCGCTCCCAACTGACCGGAACAATGTTCGGTAAATTGATCGAGGCCAAATCCATGAAACCTATCGAATATGCTTCTGTTCAACTTTTACAAAGCAAATTTGACTCTGTCTCTCAACAAAAGAAAGATGTTGTTATTGCAGGTATGCTCAGCAAAGCGAATGGTGAATTCGTGCTGGAAAATGTACCGGCCATGGGGCAGTTCAAATTTCAGGTAAGTGTGGTTGGCTATAAACCCTATGAACAAACCGTTTCCTTTGGATTAAAACCGGGTGATATGAGTGCGATGGGCGGTGCCCTTGATAAGGACCTGGGTAATATCAAAGTGGATATCGAGGATAAAGTGCTCGAAAATGTAACCATCACGGCAGACAGACCAGGACTACAACTTGGTATCGACCGGAAAGTATTCAATGTCGACAAGAATCTTGTTTCCGTCGGTGGTACTGCGGTTGATATCATGAGAAATGTACCGTCATTGAATGTCGATATTGATGGTAATGTATCCTTACGGAATAATTCGCCCCAGATATTTGTAGATGGCCGGCCCACCACCATGGAGCTCGACCAAATACCAGCTGACGCCATTGAAAGTGTTGAGATCATTACTAACCCTTCTGCTAAATTTGACGCGTCAGGGGGTACAGCCGGTATCCTGAACATTGTTTTAAAGAAAAACAGGAAAGTCGGTTATAACGGAAGTATCCGTACTAACCTGGATTCACGGGGCCGCATTGGACTGGGTGGCGACATCAACGTGCGGCAGAATAAAATAAATGTATTCTTCAACGGCAATTTTAACCAGCGCAAATCAATCAGCAATGGTACAACAGACCGCCTTTACCTGTTGAGCCCCCAAACTTTTTCGCACCAGAATGATAAGAGTACCATGAATGGCAGTTTCAAATTTATAAGAACCGGCATCGATTATTTTATTACGAACCGGACCACCTTGTCGGGAAGTCTGAACCTGGGCAAGGGAAGTTTTAATCCCGGGAATACCACGGATGTGCTTACCGACAAGCTGGATATGCTGGCGCCTGATTCATTTGCAAGAAGAACATCAAAATCTGAAAATGAATTCAGAAATATAGGGACCAGTTTAAATTTCAAACATAATTTCCCAAAAGCCGGCCGTGAATGGACAGCAGACGTCACCTACAACTCAAGGAAGAACGATAACGATAACTTACTGATGACGGATATCTTTAACCCGCCGTCATTTGCTACGATTGACAGTTCGTACAGCCAGCGCCAGATCGGGAATGGCAATAACAAGAATGTCATTTTACAAACTGATTTTGTAAACCCGTTGAGCGAAAAATCAAAAATTGAAATGGGTGTACGGGCGGCTTTTAATAATAATAGCAGTACCAATGCCTTTTATTCGGTTGATCCTGGCACCGGCAGCCTGGTACTGATCCCCTCTTCGCAGGTCAATTATGAAAGCAATGACAAAGTTGTAGCGGCCTATGGAACTTTTACTAACCGGATTAAGAATTTTGGCTACCAGCTGGGATTGCGGGCAGAAAGCTCAACCTATGAAGGCACACTGAGCAAAACCAACCAGAGATTCAATATTGATTATGCACTCAGTTTTTTCCCGAGTGTATTCCTGTCACAGAAATTAAAGAATGACCAGGAATTGCAGCTAAACTATTCCAGAAGAATTAACCGGCCCAATTTCTGGCAGCTTACCCCGTTTATAGATTCATCCGACCTGTTAAACCCAAGCGTGGGCAACCCCGGGCTAAACCCGGAATTTACCAATTCAATAGAAGTTTCCTACCAGAAAACATTCAAGAAAAACAGGGACAACCTGCTTCTCTCAGTCTACTATAAAAACACGAATGATCTTATTACCCGGTACCAGGTACCGCAGGAAGATACGGTTTCAGGTAAGACCGTCATCCTGAATACTTATATCAATGCCAATGCGAGTTATGTGACCGGTCTCGAGGCTACTTTAAAAACCACCATTACAAAGTGGTGGGAACTCTCAACCAATGTTAACCTCTTTACATCGAAGATCGACATCAACGACCCGGCTTTCCCGGAACAGGATCAGTTCGCAAGCTGGTTTGCCAAACTCAACAACAGTTTTAAATTATCCAAGAAACTGACTTTCCAGTTATCCGGAAGCTACCAGTCAAAAAGCATCCTTCCTCCTGGTGGCGGTGGTGGTGGTGGTGGAGGCCGTGGTGGCGGCGGCATGTTTGGACAAAGTACATCCGCCCAGGGATATGTCCGCCCGGTTTATTATATGGATGCAGCGATCCGTTACACGTTTATGAAAGAGAACAGGGCTTCCTTATCATTAAACATGAATGATGTATTGAGAACAAGGGTATCGGACGTGCATTCTGAATCGCCTTTCTTTATCCAGGATGTCTTTCGCCGCCGCGATCCCCAGATCCTGCGGCTGAATTTCAGCTGGCGGTTTGGTAAATTCGACACCTCCCTGTTCAAACGCAAGAATAACAAGCAACAGGACGATCCGGGGGCAGGCGATGGGATGAATGTGGGTCAATAAGGATCCGCTGCTCACAGTAAGCTGCCTGTAAAAGTTTAATGGCCAAAAAAGTGTAAGGTTTTGCATATTTGCAAAACCTTTTTTCTTTCGGGCTATCTTTAATCTTTGAAGACAATTTATTTTACTGTTACCAACGATCTTACTTACGACCAGCGGATGCAACGGATCTGTACAACCCTGGCCGAAAATGGCTATGCCATCACCCTGGTGGGAAGAAAATTAAGGACCTCGCATTCCCTGGAAGCGGCAAAATACAGGCAGAAAAGGCTATCCTGCTGGTTCGCCAAAGGAAAACTGTTTTACGCAGAGTATAATTTCCGGTTGTTTTTCTATTTGTTAATCAAAAAAATGGATGCCATTTGCGCCGTTGATCTTGACACCATCCTTCCCTGCCTCCTCATTTCCCGCTGGAAGAAAATCGCCCGCATTTATGATGCGCATGAACTTTTTACAGAACTCAAAGAAGTGGTAACAAGACCGGGCGTACAAAAAGCATGGTTGGGAATTGAAAGGAAAGCAGTGCCCCGGTTTAAATGGGGTTATACGGTCAGCGGGGGAATCGCTGAAGAATTTAACCGCAGGTATGGTGTACAATATAAAACCATCCGTAATATCCCCTTGCTGAAACCGCTGCATACCCAGGCCGCCACGGAAAAGTTTATGCTTTACCAGGGTGCGGTCAACGAGGCCCGTGGTTTTGAATACCTGGTTCCTGCTATGAAATGGATAAACAGTAAACTCGTGATCTGTGGTGACGGCAACTTTATGTTCCGGTTGAAACAACTTATCCGGGATCACCAGCTCGAAAATAAAATTGAATTAAAAGGGATGTTGCCACCGGGGGAGTTGTGGGAAATAGCACAGCAGGCGTATATCGGGATAGCGGTGCCGGAGAAAGAAGGGCTGAATCAATACCTGGCCCTGCCCAATAAATTTTTTGATTATATCCATGCGGGATTGCCCCAGGTAACGACCAATTATCCCGAATACGAAAAGATCAACAAACAGTTCGAAGTAGCCGTACTGATTGATAATATCGCGCCGCAGCGAATTGCAGCAGCAGTCAACAATTTGCTGGCAAATGATGTTTTATACAAAAAGCTGAGAGAAAACTGTCTCAAGGCCAGGGAAGAGATGAACTGGCAGCAGGAGGAAAAAAGATTGCTGGCTTTTTATCAAACTGTTTTTGAATCTTGAACCGGTATCTTCATATTGTTTGCCTTGACACTCCCTGGCCTGCCGACTATGGCGGGGCGATCGATATGTTTTGTAAGATCGAAGCATTGCACCGGGCGGGCATAAAAATTCACCTGCATTATTTTTCTTACCGGCACCGGGGCAATCCCAATGAACTGAATCAATTCTGCGAAAGCATCAGCGTTTATGAACGAAAGACTGGCTGGCGGGGATATTCCGGTAAGCTTCCTTATATCGTTTCCTCCCGCATCAACCGGCAACTGATCGATACCCTGAATAAAGACGATCACCCGGTTTTATTGGAAGGAATCCATTGCACAGGCATACTTCCCTGGCTTAATCAGCCGGGAAGGAAGATCATGGTAAGAATGCATAATGATGAACCTGAATACTATAAACAGCTGGCCCGTACTGCCCGCAACCTTTTTAAAAAAATCTATTACAGGAATGAAAGCAGGTTATTGAAAAAATATCAAAAAAACCTGCCGGGCCAGCTAATTTATGCCTGTATCACTTCTACGGATGCGGTTCATTTCCGCGAGCAGCACAAACTGCCCAATGCTTTCTTCCTGCCCGCATTTATTCCTTACCAGGAAGTGAGCGGTAAAGAAGGAATCGGGAATTTCTGTTTATACCATGGCAACCTGGCTGTTCCGGAGAACGAAAAAGCAGCCGCCTGGTTGTTGACCAACGTCTTTCCCAAAATAAAAATACCCCTGGTCGTCGCGGGCCGCCATCCTTCCCGGCGACTGGATAAACTGGCTCATCTTTGCCAGCACACCTGCCTGGTCGCTGACCCGTCTTCCACCGAAATAGATGACCTGGTAAAAAAAGCGCATATCAATATACTACCCTCCTTCAGTACAACGGGCATTAAACTTAAACTCCTTCATGCCCTGTTTGAAGGACGTCATTGTGTTGTAAACAAAGCCATGGTAACCGGCACCGGGCTGGATGGTGCCTGCCATACCGGTGCCAATGCCGATGCATTTGCATCCATTATTATGCAACTGCATCACCAGCCTTTCAGTGCCGGGGAAACCAGCCTGCGGAGGCAATTATTGGGAAATACCTATGATAACAGGAAAAATGCAGAAGCTATTATTGCATACTTATGGTAGCATTGTCCACTACCCTTCCCCGTTCTGTCCTTATCATCCTTGCAGGAAATTTTTGAACAACAATATAGTCATGTGAGGCCATCACAACCGCCGTATTATAATCTCTTGATATCTGGAATAACAGGCTCATGATCTCGTCGGATGTTTCCGGGTCAAGATTACCTGTAGGTTCATCGGCCAGGATTAATTTGGGAGAGTTCAGCAAAGCCCTTGCGATATCAATCCGCTGCTGTTCGCCACCGCTCAGTTCAAAGGGCATCTTAAATCCTTTCGCTTTTAAACCAACTTTGTCCAGCACGTCCATGATCTTTTCGTCCATCAGTTTTTCATCGGTCCACCCTGTTGCCCGCAAAACGAATTTAAGATTGTCATTTACATTCCGGTCTGTCAGCAATTGAAAATCCTGGAACACGACCCCAAGGGTGCGGCGCAGGTAAGGAACTTTTTTCCAATCCAGGCTGCGGAGACTGAATCCTGCAACCGAACCATCACCCTCTGTCAGCGGCAGTTCACCGTATAACGTTTTCAGCAGGCTGGATTTGCCAGTTCCGGTCTTGCCGACCAGGTAGACAAACTCTCCTTTATTGACCGTAAGATTGACATCCTGTAAGATCAGGTTATTTCCCTGGTAGATATTGACATTGTTCAACTCAATGATTGGCTCAGCCATGCGCTATAGGTTTGCTGCAAAATAACGGAAAGAATGGTAAGCATAAATTAAAAAATTTCAACCCGGCGCCGGGAAGAATAATGCTGCCGGGAAAAATAATCTCCCGGGTCTGCGAAGCGATCACTCAGTAATGCAATTCTCCGGAGGAAGTATGAATAACGAGCTCTTTTTTCCCGGCTTCCGTTACCCGTCCAATGACCTGTGCATCCACAGCAAATTTTTTGGCGATATTAATGATCGTACCAGCATCCTTCTCCCCGGTATAAATTTCCAGCCTGGTACCCATATTAAACACCTGGTACATCTCCCGGTTATCTGATTTGCTGGCTTCCTGTATCAGCTTAAAGATCACAGGCGGTTCAAATAAATTATCCTTAATGATTTGGACATTCTCCGGTACATATTTCAAACACTTGGTCTGTCCACCCCCGCTGCAGTGAATAAGCCCATCCACAATCTCAAAGTGATTTTCCAATAGTTCTTTCAGGATGGGGGCAAAGGTTCTCGTGGGTGAAAGCAACAGTTTCCCGATCCCTGATAGCTGGCCCCCGGATTCAATGGTATCGGTTATGCTGTATGGCCCGATATATACCACTTCCTCTCCGAGTGACCGCTCATAGGTTTCAGGAAAACGGGCCCCGTAGGTTTTGTGCAACAGGTCGTGTCTTGCACTTGTCAGCCCGTTACTGGCTATACCACTATTGTATTCCTGCTCATAGCTGCATTGTCCAAAACCGGCCAGCCCGACGATCACATTCCCGGCTTTAATCCTTTCATTCGTAATCAGTCTTTGTTTTGGCCAGCGGGCTGTCATAGTGCCATTGACGGCGATCGTCCTCACTACATCACCAACATCCGCTGTCTCACCTCCCATGTACGTGATGTTGATACCGAATTCCCGCATCTGGTCAAAAAATTCCTGGGTGCCGTCGATAATCGCTTTCAGTATTTCACCCGGGATCATAGTTTTGTTCCGGTCAATAGTGGACGAGAAAAGGAGGTTATCGAAGATGCCCACGCAAAGCAGGTCATCAAGGTTCATGACGATCGCATCCCTGGCTATTCCTTTCCAGACGGAAATATCGCCGGTCTCCTTCCAGTATAAATAAGCCAGGATACTTTTTGTGCCCGCACCGTCTGCATGCATAACATTTACCCAGTTTTCGTCCCCGCAAAGCACGTCAGGGTAAATCTTACAAAAAGCCTTTTCATAAAGTCCTTTGTCAAGATTCCGGATAGCGGAATGAATTTCTTCTTTCTGGGCTGATACACCACGTTTGGAATAAAGGCTCATTGAAATCGTTGAGCAGCAAAACTAATTATTCAATAATCAATAATCAATTTCAATTATGCGCTAATTTCGCAGCACATTTTATGCAAGTTCATTACGATACCGAACAACTGCCGGCTTTTAACAAAGCCGTTATCACCATCGGAACTTTTGATGGTGTACACATGGGCCACCGCCAGATCATTGACAAAATAAAGTCGGAGGCCGAAGCCATTGATGGAGAGACGGTGATAATAACCTTCCACCCCCACCCCCGCAAAGTGGTTTCTTCCGCCATATTAGGGATCCGGCTGATCAATACCCTGGAGGAAAGAATTGCCTTACTCCGGGAAATGGGAATTGACCACCTGGTCGTGGTTCCTTTTACAGATGCCTTTGCCAACCAGCCTGCCGAAGAGTATGTGAAAAATTTCCTGGTTGAAAAATTCAGGCCGCATACCATTATTATCGGTTATGATCACCGCTTTGGACGGGATCGTTCGGGCGATTACCGCCTGCTGGAAAACAAGGCCATTGAATACAATTACCAATTGAAGGAAATTCCCAAACATGTACTGGAAAACATTTCAATCAGTTCGACCAATATCCGCGAAGCCATTCTCCATCATGACATTGCCACGGCAGACAAACTACTGGGTTATGAATTTTTCTTCTCGGGTGTCGTGGTTCATGGAGATAAACTGGGACGGAAACTGGGATACCCGACAGCCAACTTAAAAATAACAGATGAAGAAAAAATTACACCCGGGGATGGTATCTATGCTGTACACGCCCAACCGGAAGGATATACGGGGCGCATGAACGGGATGATGAGTATCGGGTTCCGTCCTACGGTGGATGGCAAAAAAAGAGTGATCGAAGTGAACCTGTTTGACTTCAACAAAGAGATCTACGGTCAAAAACTAAAAGTGTTTGTGAAAAAATACCTCCGCGAAGAAAGGAAATTCGAGAGCCTGGAAGCACTGGTAAAACAGATTGACCAGGATAAAGTGGAAAGCCTGAAAATATTATAAGCTATCAGCGGTTAGCTGATAGCTTATAAGGCTTTTAATATTTTATTTTGAATTCGAGGGCAGAAGGATCTTCAAAAAAATCTTCGATCGATGCAGAGATAGTCACCTTCATTTTATCATCAGACAACTTTACATTTTTCCCTTCAGCTTTAGTCGCAGGACGCGGCAGATTGATGATGTAATTTGCTTTCATAACCAATCCCATGGAGGCAGATTCCCGGATGCCCTTCAGATATTCATCACTTTCCACGCCGGCATATTTATCCTTGTCAACTTTTTTTGTGAGTTCTCCATCCGAGAATTCCATTTTATAATAATCATCAAATGAACTGGGTTCCGGCATCTGGTCAGAACTCATCGGCGATCCTTCCGCCAGTTTATCCTTCATCACTTCCGCCATTATTTTGCCGGACAGTTTATTAAAAGCAGGGATCTGGGAAGGAGATGAGAAGGGAAAGAAAAGATTAGTCAAAAACTTCTCTTCCTTGAGGTTGGCATTAATCCGTAAGGTCCCTTTCCTGGCAAGCTCCTTTTCATCCGTGCTGAGATTAGGGATGCTGTCTGCCTGGTTCACCAGTAAGACGGTTGAATCTATATTCTTGTCACCAGCTTTTTCCAGTTCTGCCCCGCCGCCCATTTGCTTAACCAGCCCGATCAGGGCACTCATATCATTGGTATTGCTCACCGTGCCGCTACCGTCGTTTTTCAGGGTAATTTCCTGCACCGTTTCCAGGCATCCTGTTAACACCATTGCACTTACAGCAATAAGAGAATAGAATAATTTACGCATAGATTTAAAAGTTGAGAACAATTGATGATGATTAAAGTGGATAAGTTGCACCGAGGTGCTTTTTCGGGCACAAAGAAAAGGGATTTGCGGGAATCCCCCGTTAATTGTTCAGGTCATCATTTTTACCAACATTTCCTTCAATAAGGAAGCATCCTCTGTACCGGCATTTCCCACACCCACACTTTTCAGGTTGTAAGCATGTAACAGGAGTAATACATTTTCCACCCCCGGGTACGTATATAACTTCGCAGCCTGAACATAATCCTTAATGAAATAGGGATTGACCCCAATGCTGGTGGCAATCGTTTTTTCATCACTGGTATTTGCGCCGAACACCATAAACACCTTACTGAAAAAACTGTAAAGGGAAGGCAATACCAGTTGTATCGGTGCTGCTTTCGGATTGGCTTCAAAATACTGAACGATCGTGATGGCACGGGCCAGGTCTTTTGCAGCAAGCGCGGATTGTAATTCGAAAACATTGTAATCTTTGCTGACACCTATATACTGCTCAATATCATCTTCTGATATAACTGTTCTGTTGCCAAGGTTAACCGATAATTTATCGATCTCGTTTTCAATCCGTGTAAGATCGTTTCCGATATGATCCACCAGTAATGCCAGGGCCCTGGGGTTTATGGTGAGCCCTTTTGATTGAATAAGTTGCTGCGTCCATTCCGGTAGTTCCTTGTCATAGATTTTTTTCGTGGTAAGTAAAACACCTTTTTCTTTGACCAGTTTGGCAAATTTCTTCCGGGCATCGAGTTTCTTTTCTTTGTAGGAAACAACAAACACCGTAGAAGCAAGGGGATTCTCAATATATGATTCCAGCTTTTCCACATCCCGCATTTGCTGTGCCTCCTTTAAGAGGACTACCTGTCTTTCGGCAAACATGGGATAGCGCCGGCAGGCATTAATGATATCTGCCCAATTTGCATCCTTTCCATAAAAAATAGTCAGGTTAAAGGAGGCTTCGCTCTCCGGCAAAATATGATGTTCTGCAAAATTCACGGCTTTATTGATAAAAAAGTCCTCCTCTCCCTCCAGCCAGTAGACGGGCTGGAAGACCTTCTTTTTCCAATCTGAAATGATCTTCTCCACACTCATAAAGCGCTAAGATACAAGGTTTCAGATTCAAATATGCCAAAAAAATCACACCTGTTGAAAACCCTTTTCCGGTTTCTGGCATGGTTTTCGAAATTTTGTGCTGCGGAACAGGAACTTTAACAGCTTTCAGCCAGCCAGGATGCAACCGGCATTCTACTCTGGCCATGAACAGGTTTCTAACCGAGAAATTAAATATATAAACCTCAAAATCATTAAATCCTTTTGTATGACAAACACTAATTATCCTTCCGCCACTAACACTCCCCAAAGTCAACCGCCAAAGAGCCGGGGCAATAAGAACCTTGTAATAGGTTTGCTGGCTGCCGGTCTTTTGGGTACCTGGGGTTATTTGTTGTGGGATAAAAACAAGTCTGGAGAAAAACTCGAAATTTCACAGACGCAGGCAACTTCCTATATGTCACAGCGTGACTCTATCAGGATGATGTATGACGAAGCAGAAATCCGCCTTGATTCAATAACAGGTTCTAATAACAGCTTACAGGGCGATAAAAGCGCCTTGCAAAAAGAAATCGATGCTAAGAAAGCTGAGATCAAGAAAATATTGAATGATAAGAATGCTACCCAGGCTCAACTGGCTAAAGCAAGAACCATGATCGCCGAACTGAACACACAGATCAGTGGTTTGGAAGCAGAAGTGACCCGCCTGACCGGTGAAAACCAGGAACTGAATGTGGCCAATACTACATTGACCCAGGAAAAAACTGACCTGGAAACAAATATCCAGACTATCAGTACGGAAAAGGCAGACCTTGAAAAAACGGTTGATGTAGCTTCTACTTTCAGTGCGTCCAACATCCAGGTTGTACCTGTAGATGAAAAGAAAAGCGGTAAAGAGAAAAGCACTACCACCGCTAAGAGAGTTGACAAACTGGTTGTATCATTTGATGTGGAGAACCGCATTGCAAAATCAGGTGCTGCTGATATGTACCTGATCGTAACGGCTCCTGACGGAAAGGTTATTTCAGAGAATGGTAATGTATTAAATACCCGTGCAGATGGAGACAAGAGCTTTACAGCGAAAATCCCGGTGAATTATGAGCAAGGAACCCGCAAACCAGTGCAGTTCCCGATCCACCAGGAAGGATTCCAGACAGGTAACTATAAAATTGAAATTTATCATAATGGCTTCAAAATCGGTGAAGGTGTAAGAAGCCTTAAAAAAGGTGGTTTATTCGGTTAAAAGCAGTTAACTCCTGCGACAAAAGCCGTCCCGTTTCAAACGGGGCGGTTTTTTATTTTAAACACATTTTTTTCACATAATAGGTAAGCGGCGTATTTGATCGCAAAAGCTGAACCGCATTGTAGTATTTTTATCCGTAGAAAATCACCCACATGAAATATACTTTTTTGCAGGTTGCTCTGGCCTTTGTTGCATTGTTAATAAACTCTACAGTACCGGCCCAAAGCAATGCCGTCCCCAAATACAATAATTCTTCCGTTTATACAGGTATCGAAGTAGGATCCAAGGGCGTGAAGATGAGCATCATAGAAATCGGGAAGAATGCGCAAAGCACCGGTGCTTTTAATATCATTAAGGACACTTCTTTCAACACGGATTTCATTTCCTTTACCGAGCCCACTTTTTCAGCAACCCTGAACAGCCTCTATGGCTTGTATACGCGGGCAACCAAAGAATACAAAATACCCCCTAAGCGCATTTTCACGGTAATCAGCAGCGGTGTAAAAATGCAGGCAGAAAAAGACCAGAAAACAGCCTGGGTCAAAAGCCTGATTGATTCCTTCCGGATAAAAATAAACGAGCCGGGCCGCATTGTGGAGGTAGTTGATGTAGCCAATGAAGCCCGGTTATCTCACCTGGGTATTGTTCCTGAACCAAGACGATACACGACCTTCCTGCTTGATATTGGAAGCGGGAATACAAAGGGAGGGTTCTTCCCCGGGGGTAATAAGGACAACTTTAAACTCTTTGAAATTAACTGGGGCACCAAAAGTACCGCCAATGCGACCGAGAAAAGATGCGAGGGCGATAACAGTCTTGTTAACTTCAGCAAACAGTTACAGCGGGTTCTTTATTCCGCCGAAAACCCCGAAATTATTTACGCGGTAAATTCCAGCGGCGCTTACCCGCTGAGTGATAATATCGCTGTCAGCGGAGGTATTGCCTGGGCCATTGCCACGCTGATTCACCCCGAACTGGTGGACAATACCGTCATATCCGTGCATTACGATGAGGTAGTGAAATTCAGCGAAAAGATTTACAGCAACTTTGGAGCATTGTCGCCCGATTTCCTGGCCGCAAATGTGAACAGGAATGAAGAGAAAGAGGCTGTCAGGAAAACAACAGCCGCTGTTCACAAAGTGTTTGATCAGAAAGCACTGATGTCGGGCACCGGTCTCCTGTTAAAAATTATGCGCCAATTTGTTTCTGCATTTGAAACCAAGCAATTTTACCTGATAAAAAATGGCCAGGTAGGATGGGTTTCTGCTTATGTTGACCAGGTTATTTCAGATTAGCCCAATACACCCAACTGGAATTTACCGGTCATCTGTCCATTTTATCCTGAACACATGAAAGACATACGAACCTTACTGCTCGCTCTCCTCTCTGTGGGACTTATCGGCACATGGATTTATCATTTGTATGATAAAACACAATACGGTAAAAAAAGAACGGAGGTTTTTGTAAAAGATTCTATTGCGGTAGCCCAGGGCGTCCGGGATTCCCTGCAGAAAATGTATTCCTCCACCATCAGCACGCTTGATTCGAAGCTCGATTCTACCCGACTGAACGCCGACTCGCTGAAGTCCCAGCTAAATGCAAAGCTGGCGGTCATCTATAAATTGAAAACTGAAATTGATGGCATACTAAAAAACCGGGTCGCCTCTCCCGAAGAACTTTCTGTCGCGCAGCAAAAAATAGGTGAACTACAGACGCTGGTAGACGACCTGAAAACACAGAAAGAATCTATGGAGAGTGAACAGCAGCGACTAACGAATGTGATGTCCCTCTTATCCGGAGAAATTACCGGGTTGCAGGAAAACATGAAACGGCTTGGTGATGAAAACAAAGCACTGTCCGAGAAAGTTAACCTGGCCGCTGTCTTTGTAGCTTCAGAAATTCAGTTCTCCCCGGTTACCCTAAAAAGTGAAAAAGAACAGGAAAGCAACCAGGCAAAAAAGATCAGCAAGCTGGTTATATCTTTTACTGTGCAGAATAATATAACCCAGTATGACAACGCCGATATCTTTATCGTGATCACACAGCCAGATGGCAGCATCCTCAAAAATGATGACGTTTGGGAAGCTTCTTCCACCATGACACTTCATGCCGGGGGAAAAATACCTTTTACCCGGAAAGTGAGATTTGAATACCCCAAAGGAGAAAGCAAGAAACTGTTGTTTTCGATTAACGCCGATGAATACCTGAAAGGCACTTATACCTTACAGATCTATCACAACGGTTATATGATCGGCCAGGTCATGAAGACCCTCGTTTGATTGCAGACCCTTCTTTTTGAATTCCCGTCAGGCAGCAGCTCCAACTGAGCCTGCATGTTAGAACCACGAGACAAGTACTCAATTGAATGCTGCTGCAGCTAATAACAATAGCGCCATTTAACTTTTGAGTATTTAGTAACTACCGCTGTTCGCATTGGTGCAATAAAAAAGGTCCCCCGCAATCAGCGGGGGACCTTTTACTTAAAACCCAGTTATTTTTATCAGAACAAATTAAATCCGTAGCTGACATAGTAGAGACCTCCTACTGACGGGCTGCCAAAACCAGTCCGCTGGTATTGGTTGCCCAGGTTGGTGCCCCCTACGCGGAAAGTGCTCTTGGTGCCTGCAGGACGATAGGTAACCTGTGCATCCCACCAGCCAAAATAAGGCAGTGTGCCGGTTACAAAAGTTCCTTCGTAATAATTGTTATCCTGCCATTTGAATACCACGTTAAAACCGATATTATGGCAAACGTTCTCATTTCTTAAACCAATATTATAACGGTATTTGGGTGCATTGAAGAAAGTAACTACATCCGACGCTACATCCCTTAACTGGTCGGAGAATACGTTACCGTAAACAAAGAAATTTTTATATGCCTTGTACTCCAGGCCAACACCCCATCCGAGCGCTTTCACTTCCTGCGCTGAATTTTGTACGTAAGACAGGTTGGTGCTGCTGAACGGGGAATAGAGTTCGAATTTATTTCCTGCTCTTGATTGAACTACCGCTGTACTGACCAGGAAGTCCTCGTACTGGCTGTAATAAACATAAGCATCCAGCAACAGTCTTTTGGCGATAACACCTTTATACCCGAGTTCATAGGATTTCACCGTTTCAGGTTTCACTTCCTTGTATTGTGCAACCACCAGCCTGCCGGAATCCCCCAGGTTTCCCGAACGGTAAGCAAGTACACTTGCCGCCGTATAACCGGGCAATGTTGAATTCAGCTTATAATAATCCTGGAATTCAGGTAAACAACCCATCAGCACGCCGGAACCTGTAACAAGACTGATGTATTGGTTCTGGTTGGTCGGGAAACGGTAAGCTGTCTGGTATGAAGCCCGTACATAATTTTCATTGGCTACTTTAAAAGTCGCTGTGACCCTTGGGGTGAATTTACCTTCAAAGTTGGTTTGCTTATCATACCTGCCGGAGGCTGTTAATGTCAGCACATCATTCAATAAACTTTTCTTTAACTGGATATATCCGCCATATTCATTAATCCTGATCCTGGAAGAAGTATCAGCAAAAATAGTTCCCTGTGAGTTCATTACCCATTGCTTCCAGTTTGCGCCAACCAATACTTCAACTTTCTCATGGAATCCACCCAACTGGGAAAGGTTGAATTGTGTTTCTGCAGCATACAGGTCAGATTTATCCAGGAACAGCGCTCCCCCTTTCCGGATGGCAGTGCTTTTTATGACCCTCGCTACACTATCATAACGGGGCGTACCGGGAATAAATCTTCCTACGTCCGCAGAGGCCCGGGCGGATGAATGCAAGGTGAAATCGCTTGGGAAAACTCCGGCTGCACCATTTTGACGGCGGCCTTCAGAGAAGGTTCCAATATATAACGGGAACCACGCAGAACTGGGCCGGTAAGCTTCATTCAGGAATGCTCCCAACGCTGAGGCGTTATATGAATCCCCGGCATTTTCCTGGGTCGTGTAACCACGCAAAAACCAGTTTGGCGTTCTGAATTCCAGTTTATGCTGGGCCATTTTCAGGTTTCTTAATGAATACCTGTCAGCCCCGGTGTACACAGTAGTACCGGTTCCGAAATAAGAGTTAAAGGAAGCTTCCAGTCTTTCATTTATTTTGTAATGCAGTCCACCGGTTAGCTTTACGTTGATCGTATTATAATCCACAAGAACCTGTTCTTCATAACCGGTCCTTGAAATACTCGCTTTGTTGAAATAACCATTTCTTAATCCAATATAGAAGGGCATCATTTGCTGTACAGCGGCCTGGGCTGAAGGTCCGAAAGGCGCAAGGCTGGTAATAAAAGTTGCGATCTGCGCATTTGTGGGGTATTGCGGGTTTCCGATTGCCGTAAAATACGCGTTGGCTGCATTCACCACATCAAAACCGCCGGGAATAATTGGAGCCGTAGCTGCCAGTATACTTCTCCTTGTCTGGTCCTGTACGAAATATGAAAACCCATTCATGTCTGCACTGGTCTCATCCCCGTACATATTGATGCCGTTGAAATTGGGGTCATTGCTGCGGTTTCCGCCAACCACTTTGCTCAGGATACCTATCTGTTGTTTATTCCTGTAATCTTCCGCTTCCCAGTCACTACCTTTTACCAGCTGGGCTGCGAGTTTAATACCGATCCTGTTCTTAATGCTTTTTGCCCAGCGAAATGACCAGTCATAATAAGGGGCCGCGTTCCGCTGCTTTCCGTCAACGTGCATAATACCCTGTTTGATATTATAACTGAGATCCTGGTATTTGAAAGGATTTTTAGTCGTGATCAGCACGGTTCCGTTCATTCCACCGGAGCCATACAAGGCCGATGAAGCACCCGACAATATTTCCACGTTGTCAACGTCCAGGTCTGAAGGTCCGATCACGCTGCCCACTGCAAAATTCAACCCGGGGGCCTGGTTGTCCATACCATCGATCAACTGGTTTAACCGGGTATTACCGCTGCTGACAAATCCACGGGTTGTAACCGTACGAAAGGTCAAACTGGCTGTATGGACATCCACCCCTTTCAGGTTGGCGATGGCTTCATAATAATTGGGCGCCGCGACATTCCGGAGTGTATTGCTGCTCATTCTCTCCACGGTTACGGGTGATTCCAGTAAACGGGTGGGAGTACGGGTTGCGGCAATCACCACTTCCTGTCCAAGTGCATTATTTACTTTAAAATCGATACTGATTGGTTGAGAGGCGTCTGATACGGTTAACTCCTGGTCAGAATATCCAATGGAAGTAAAAACCAGCACAACGGGGAGTTTACTGACTTTTAAGGTAAACGCTCCATCGGAGTTTGTATACGTACCCTGGTTGGTTCCTTTAACACGGATTGAAACGGCCGGAACATTTTCTTTGGATGATTCGTTACGGACAGTACCTGAGATAGTAACTGTCTGTGCATAAGCAGCCAACGAAAACAGGACAGCCATAAGCCAGGCAGCTAAATAGCAGTAGCTTTTTCTCATAAATAGGGAATTTTAGTTTTGGAATTTGACGGAAAAATAAGCATTGTAAACTTTATCTAAAAATTTAATTTTTAAGGGAAAAGGATAAGTTGTTGAAATCTTGAATCACCCCGGATTGGCTGGTTTTTGACCTCTTCTTACTTTCGGAATATGGCTCCATTTTCCTTCCCAAAACAAACGGGTTTTTACAGCGGCAAGGTCAGGGATGTTTATTTTATCGGTGATGAATATCTTGTGATGATTGCGTCCAACCGGATCTCCGCTTTTGATGTCATTTTACCCCGCCCGATTCCTTTTAAGGGACAGGTGCTGAACCAGGTTGCGGCCTGCATGCTGGAAGCTACCTCGGATATCTGTCCGAACTGGCTCCTTTCTGTTCCGGCCCCGCATGTGTCGGTCGGCAAAAAATGTATTCCCTTCAAAATTGAAATGGTTGTCAGGGGAAATCTCACCGGGCATGCCTGGCGGACCTACCAAACTGCTGAACAGGCGGGTCCGAAAACAAAAAAAATGCTCTGTGGAGTGGAAATGCCCGGCGGCATGAAGGAAAATGATCCATTCCCAATCCCCCTTATTACCCCCAGCACGAAATCTTCAGCAGGTCATGATGAAGACATCAGCGCAGCCGAAATAATAAAAAGTGGCCTGGCTTCCGCAGAGGAATGGGAGACACTCAGCGACTACGCTTTAAAATTATTTGCGAGGGGAAAAGAAATTGCCGCTAAGAGGGGACTGATCCTGGTGGATACAAAGTATGAATTTGGAAAAATTGGAAATGAGATCTGTCTCATGGACGAAATTCACACACCGGATAGTTCCAGGTACTTTTATGCGGATGGATTTGAAGAAAGACAAAAAAAAGGCGGGCGGCAAAAACAATTAAGTAAAGAATTCGTCCGGGAATGGCTTATTGCCAATCACTTCATGGGAAAGGAAGGACAAACAGTTCCCCCCATGGAAGATGACTGGGTGGATACCATTTCAAAAAGATACATTGAGCTTTACGAAAAGTTAACCGGGAAATTATTCATCCCGCAGGAGCTTGACGAGGACGAAACATTTGCAAGGATCACAAATGCCCTGGAAAAAATTTCTTCCCGGGTTCTGTGAATGACTAGCTTTAAGGAGTTAAACAGTTCTTGTTATGACTCCTGATTTAATTTTCCAGCTATGCAGCAGCATTGCCGCGGTGGGCTGGCTGTTACTGATCATCGGTTCGCCGGTAATTGTTGACATAGACAAGTTCCTGGTTGCTGTAATCATCACCTTACTGGCCATTGTATACGCCTGGCTGATTACCAGCTCATTTAATCCCGCAGATATAAAAAAATTCGGAAGCCTGGACGGCGTGATGGGCTTGTTTCAAAATAAATTATTGTTAACGGCAGGTTGGGTGCATTACCTGGCTTTTGACCTCGTGACCGGAATCTGGATAAAAAGAAATTCACTCAAATACGGTATCAGTCACTGGCTCGTCCTCCCCTGCCTCATTTTTACCTTCCTGCTCGGGCCGGTGGGTTTGCTGTTATACCTCCTGATTCGTTTTATCAAGAGCAGGAACTATTTTGCTGCCAATTACAATTAGTTTTTATGAATTTCTTCTCACGGTTAAAACAGCGGAATGCGCTTCTTTTCTGGTTTGGCCTGTTTAACCTGTTTGTAGGGTTCGCTTGTCTTGTTTTCTTGCTTACGGATAAAACGCAGCTGCTTGGAGTAAGCCGTTGGCTCAAACCCATGAAATTTTATTTTTCCGTTGGTATCATGATCCTGACGATGGGCTGGCTGCTGCATTACCTGGATAATTTTAAAAAGATCAAAAGATATTCCTACTTGCTGGTCTTTTCCATGTTTTTTGAAAATGGTCTTATCCTGTTGCAGGCGATCCGGGGCACCACTTCGCATTATAATATCAGCAGCACGTTTGACGGCATGGTTTTTAACCTGATGGGAATATTTATTGTCATTTTTACTGTCACCTGCATTAAAATCTCCATCTCTTTTTTCCGGCAAAAACAATTTGTTATTCCGGCCTCCTATGCCTGGGGTATACGCCTCGGGATCCTGCTTTTTATTGTTTTTTCCCTGGAAGGCGGCCTGATGCTTTCGATGATGAAGCATACGGTGGGCGGCCCGGATGGCGGAGCCGGCTTACCCCTGGTAAACTGGAGCAGGGATTATGGTGACCTGAGGATTGCGCATTTTTTTGGCATTCATTCTTTACAAATACTTCCATTGGCCGGGTATTATGTATTCAAAAAACCGGCAGGCATTATTCTTTTTTCCTGTGCCTATGCAGTTATTATAATTTTCCTGCTGGTGAATGCGCTCCGGGGAATGCCTTTTGTGTCCTGAAAGCACAGCAATAAAAAAGCCACAGCACCTTAATTTTGTAAGGGTGCTATGGCCTTTGAATAACGGGATTATTTTTTGATGACCGTAGACTTTTTGAATACCCTTGCCTGGTTTTTGCCGTACATCGGGCAATAATAATCAAGCGCATCCTGTGCTTCGGTATAACTCAGCCAGTAGTCTGTTACTGTTCCGGTAAAAACCGTGCGGGAGGAATAATTATACATATCCCTGGTTCCGGCATTACTGAAGTTACCATAAACAATGCTGCCCTCATAAGGCTTGTAACTACCGTAGGCCTGTATAACGGTGTAACCATAATATGTTTCCACTACAAAATAGTTGCAGTAACTGTCGCTGTACACGACTTCTCCCTGTTCTTTTGAAAGCCAGTAGCTTTCACCGTGTCCACCATTATTAAAGCTGTCTTTCACGCAGCCCCCGAGTAACGATGCAAAAACAAGAACGATAGCTGATAGAGTAAATATTCTTTTCATGGCATTTGTTTTTATGTTTTAAAATGTTAAGTTGCCGGTAATACAATGATAAGAGTGTGCCAAACCATCAAACAGTTGATTCCCGGTTTGTTAAATTCATTTGAAAAAAAGATATTCACCATTTGTTAAAATCATTTATGAAATTCCTGTTTCTTTCTTTCCTTATTGCCACCGGGTTTCACCCGGTGCACGCGCAGGAGTATTACCTGCTGGTTGGAACCTACGACTCCCCCAAGAGCGAAGGCGTTTATGTATACAAATTCAACAGCAGCGATGGATCAGCGAAGGCAGTAAGTCATATAAAAACGTCCAATCCATCTTTTATCACTGTTTCTCCTGATGAAAAATTTGTTTACGCTGTGCATGAAAAGGGCAATAACGGCATGGGCGGAGAAATAGCCGCTTTTTCATTTAACAAATCAACGGGAACGCTGACGTTTCTTAATCAACAACTCACGGAAGGCGATCACCCCTGTCATGTGGAAATTGACAAAACCGGTAAATGGGTATTTGCTGGCAATTACACCAGCGGAAACTTGTCCGTGCTACCGGTACTTGCTGATGGAAGTTTGGGAACATCAAGATCAACCCATCAGCATCTTGGGTCTGGTAAAGACCCGCAACGGCAAAAGGGACCACATGTCCATAGCGCTATCCTGTCTGCCGATAACAAGTGGCTCTTTGTTCCTGATCTCGGTGTTGACAGGGTGATGATTTATACATTTGATGCTGCTAATGGCGAACTGGAGCCGACGATACAGCAATTCGCCGCATCAGATCCCGGATCCGGCCCCAGGCATTTCACCTTTCATCCAAATCACAAATTTGCATATCTCATCGAAGAGCTAAGTGGTACCGTGGTGTTTTATAAATATAAAAAAGGAGTGCTTACCAGAAAACAAAAAATAAGTACTATGCCGGCGGGGGATACGGGGTTTGCCGGCAGCGCGGATATTCATGTATCCCCGGATGGAAAGTTCCTGTATGCCAGCAACCGGGGCGATGCCAATACAATTGCTATATACCGTATTCGAAAAGATGGAACACTCAGGTTAGCCGGGCACCAGTCCACGCTGGGAAAAACCCCACGAAACTTTAATTTTGATCCCTCCGGGAAATTTTTGCTGGCCGGGAACCAGAACAGTGATGAAATAGTGATTTTTACAAGAAATACAACCACCGGATTGCTGTCAGATTCCGGCCAGCGGATTTCAGTAGGCAAACCCGTTTGTATTAAGTGGATCTCAACTAAATAAATTTTATGGAAATAAATTCAATTTACCCGGGAGCCATGCAAAAGCCCAAAGGTCATTATTCACCCGGTATTGTTCATAATGGTCTTGTATATGTAAGCGGGCAATTGCCCCTCGGTGCTGATGGCGAAGCACAGTTGGGAACCATTGAAGAACAGACCACGCTGTGTATGAAAAACATTGAAACGATCCTGGAAGCCAGCGGCAGTGACCTCAAACATATTTTAAAAGTCAGTGTATTTATTGCCGACATCGGCAACTGGGCGAAATTCAATGAAACATTTGCTGCCATCATGGGAGATCACCGCCCCGCCAGGATCGTTGTACCCTGTAACCTGCTGAACCGGGGGTGCGGGATTGAAATTGATTGTATTGCTGCACTACCAGAATTTATGAAATGAATATCTCCCGGGAACAAATAGAAGAAGCCCATGAAAGAATAAAACCTTTCATCCACCGGACACCTGTACTGACCTCCCGAACGCTCAATGCTATCTCGGGGGCTGAACTTTTTTTCAAGTGTGAGAACTTCCAGAAGATTGGAGCTTTTAAGATCCGTGGTGCCATGAATGCTGTATTATCCCTGCCAAAAGATAAACTGGGTAGCGGCATTGCCACTCATTCTTCCGGTAATCATGCACAGGCTATCGCTTATTCAGCCAGGCATTCCGGAACAAAAGCCTTTATCGTCATGCCGGATAATTCACCGGCCGTAAAAGTGGATGCGGTAAGAGGTTACGGCGCCGAGATTACTTTCTGCGAGCCAAACCAGCAGGCCAGGGAAAATACCCTCCAGGAAATCGTTAGCCGTACCGGTGCAGAGTTTATTCATCCATACAATGATTACCGGGTAATGACGGGACAGGCAACCGCCGCGAAGGAACTGATAGAAGAGATTCCCGGGCTGGATTGCCTTTTTGCCCCTGTGGGGGGTGGTGGCCTGCTGAGCGGCACCCTGCTGAGCGCACATTATTTTTCCCCGGGAACTATGGTATATGCCGGTGAGCCGGAAGGTGCTGCTGACGCGGTGCTGTCCATCAAAAGCAATAAAATAGAAACGGCCCCCTATGTAAATACGATTGCCGACGGGTTGCTAACAAAATTGGGAGATAAGACGTTTCCAATTATTAAGCAGTTTGTAAAAGATATCTATACCATAAGTGATGAGGAAATCATCGCCTCTCTCAGGTTAGTGTATGAACGGATGAAATTAATCATAGAGCCCAGTTGTGCTGTTCCCCTTGCGGCATTATTAAAACATAAAGAAAAATTCCGGCAAAAGAAAGTTGGAATCATTTTCAGCGGCGGCAATGTGGACCTGGGGAAATTGGCAGGATGGTTTACATGATATCATTTATAATCTCCCAGTTTTGATAATCTTGATTTCGCTTTATTGAACACATTTCTCCCTTTATCGATACCACTGCGTAATTTCTTCTGTTCATCCGCCGGCAAATGAATAAAATCAAGACAGGCTTTGCTGCAGGTTCCTTCCATGCTGGCTTTACATTCCCCGCACTGTATAAATAAAAGGTGACAGGCATCATTTACGCAATTGACATGCGTGTCTGCCGGTTTCCCGCACTGGTGACAGCGAGCAATTATTTCATCTGTTACCCGCTCCCCTAACCGCTGGTCAAACACAAAATTTTTACCATGAAATTTATTGGGCAGGCCCTTCTCCCTTATTTGGTTGACATAATTAATAATACCGCCTTCCAGGTGAAATACATTCTTAAATCCTTTGTGGAGCAGGTACGCGGAGGCTTTCTCACACCGGATACCCCCGGTGCAATACATGATGATGTTTTTGTCCTTGTCTTCTTTCATCATAGCTGCCACCATCGGCAACTGGTCACGGAAGGTGTCGCTGGGTACTTCGATCGCAGCTTCAAAATGGCCCACTTCATATTCGTAATGATTTCGCATATCAACCACCACTGTACCCGGGTCATTGGTCAACTGGTTAAACTGCTCAGCATTCACATACCGGCCCCGGTTAGCCATGTCAAAAGCCGGGTCATTAATTCCGTCAGCGACAATTTTACCCCGGATTTTTACATCCAGCACATAGAAACTTTTACCATCATCGTCAACGGCAACGTTTATCCGCAAGCCTTTTAACGGTTCGATGGAATACAGGTACTCCTTAAACGTATGGAAATTGGCGGTTGGCAGGCTTACCTGCGCATTGATTCCTTCCTGCGCAAGGTATATCCGGCCCAGGACATTCAATTCCTTCAATTGTTTGTATAATTCATCCCGGAAACCCTGTGGGTCATCAATTTTAAAATAACAATAAAAAGAAAGGGTCATTCTGGGAGTTGGATCGTTCAGTATGCGTTCCTTTAGCTCCTTACGGGAAATACGGTTATGTAGTAGCGCCATATTGGTTGAATTTTATCCTTGAACAGGACCCAATTGCAGGTTGGGCAAAATTCTTAAAGCAGGCAAAGATACGGCAGCGGGCAGAAAAAGAAAAGGCGGGAAAGATGTGATGATCGCAGGGTGTTTACTTTACTTATTTATATTATGGCCAATCATCCTCTCTCCGGCCACCAAACCCTGTCAGGCCAATCCGGAATCCATTCGACCAGGACTTCCCATCCAGGTAAGACTGCACAAAATCAACACGGATCCGTTTAAAGATATTATCCACCCCGATAAAGTATTCCAAATAGTTAGTCGCATTTTTAATATAAAAAGCATTGGCCCCGGTTACCAGGTATACGTTCAGCTTTCTTATCCCGGGGATTTTGTTGGTCAGGAAACCTTTCAGGTTATACTCCACGTGTGCAAGGCTGTAAAACCGGGAGGTATTGCTGAACTGGTAAATAGGTAATAACTGGAAACTATTCAGGTACTCGGTTGCCAGCGTTGAAATATTTCCATTGAAATGATTAAAATCCGGCAACTCAACATTGCTTCTGTCAATAAAACCGCCACTTCCAATACGATACCGGACCAACCCGCGCAGTTTTAAATTGACATTACCTGATATATTGAATTTCCATTTGCTAAACTCCGCATCACTACCCCAAAACCCTTTTAAACCCTGGATATATTGTAATGAAAACACAGGGTTTTTAGAACCGATACTGATCTTCCTGTCTGGCAATTCAATATACCTGGCCCCCGGTTGCCACCTGATACCGACGAGTGCCGTAAATGCCTGATGACGTTTTATATTTTCACTAACAATCTCGTCGGGAAAATTGGGTGTATAGGCTTTATCAGTTTTATCCCTCCAGGTATAATCTGTTGTATTTTCCAGGGGCATACGATCCTGGTATTGAAATGCCGCTACCCAGGAAAAACCACTTCCCAAACCCTGTCGATAACTTCCCCTGAAATAAACAGCTTCATAACTTTTGATCCGGTTTTCTTCGCTGATCAGGCAACTTATGGTATTGCCGCGTTCGCTGATAGGACTGTTGTTGTTGAACTGGAAAACCCTTTTTCCCCCTGACAAGCTGATAGAACTGACGTATTTCTTTCCATAGGTGTAACCCAGCGTGAGGTGTCCGTTCAAGTGTCCATTGGAAAAACCATATCGCACTGCGGGGGAAACAAAAATATTCCTGCGGCTGAATGTGCTGCTGTCAAGGCGTTTTGTCCAGGTAACCACCGGGTTCAGCACCAGCCCTTCCGCAGGATTGAAATTCACCTGTTCCATCAAAGAATTAAAACCCAGTGTGGTTCTTTTGCGTTGTGACTGGAAGGTCTGGCCCAGTAAAATCACATTCATAAGTGTGACTTTATTGCGGGCCTTACTGAGTGAATCGAGGTAACGGGGATCCTTTCTCGCCTGTTCAAGACTGTCTTTTCGTTTATAATCCATCACTTCTTCCTCCATCAGGGATACCGGTCTCGACTTTTCCCAATACGCTGTAGATTTTTTATTGGAGCTGTCCGTATATTTCAGAACAGTCCGGTCAAAAGTCTTCTTGTCAAACACCGGCGCGGTATTTACGTTGGAATAGATGTTAACAAAACTTCCATAGGCATCAAAGCCAAACATCCGGATGGCAGGATAAATGACCTGGCTGAAGATGAACCATTCATCCTGGTTTAACGGCCGGAACATTTGTACAATACGCAAGGTATCCAGTTGTTCCATTTGTGATTGCCGCGTAAGGAGCAGGTCGGAACTGTGTATACGCCAGTCATCCTCCACGATATTGATATAACCACTGAATAAGGGCTCATACTTTCTTTTCGGAATTATCTTAATTCGGCTCACCTGTTTGCCGTCCTCCAGAAATGTTCCTTCCAGTTTATACCGGTAATAATTCAACGCGTTATCGGAAATGGGCGAAATAAATCCCCTTGGATTAAGGTTACTGCCGATCTGTATGTTATTATCATACAAAGAAAAAATGCGTGGTACGGCAAGACCCAGCCCATCACTTTGCCCGCTGACTTTCGAAGAAATGACTTCTACTTTTTCTTTGTTGGGTTTGTCAACATAATAGTTCGAAATCGTTTCTGCGAGGTAAATGATTTTCTTCTTACTGGTATCGCCATCCTCAAAATCCACCTTCTGCCCAAAAAACTTTTTGGGATAATCCCTGAGTCTCAACTGGCCTTTTGTGTATACTTCGCATTGGAACCTGTCAGATTGTTTCTGGTGATAGGTTCTTTTCTTAATGGCATTCCGGATAATCGCATAGGCGGGATCTTCCCCGTTCTTCAACACCACTTCTCCCAGCATCATTTCCAGCAATACAAGCCGGAAATCAAGCACTATATCCGTTTCGGAAACCGTGATAAGCTTTTCTTCCTTCTTGTAGCCTACATACTGGCACACCAGGGTATACTCCCCGGGAGCCAACTGGAACGCATACTTCCCTTCGCTGTTTGCGTTGGTGCCTTTATTAGTTCCTTTGATAAACAGCGAAGCGTAGGGTAATATTTTCCCCTCAGTATCTGTAATGGTGCCGGAAACCCTTCCAGCAATGGAAGGGAAGGCCAGGAAACCGGCAATAACGAATAATAATAAATACCTCATTACAGTGTGGTCCATTAAGATAAAAGCAAACGAGGTTTTATTATTTAATTTATGTTTTGTTGGGAAAGATTTAACGAACGCTCTCCTTAGACCGCAGGAAGCTTCCGCTCATCGCCGCCAGTCCGGCTACGATACCGCCGACAAGACCTGTCACCAATACCAGCAACATCCCGTTACCTCCCAACGGAAGTACAGCCGCGATTTTTTTGGACAGGACACCATTATTCTTCATATCGATCCACCATGCCAGTCCTGCCCATAAGAACAGTACGCCAAGCAAACCTGAAAAAAATGCCTTCCCCGCTTTCTGGTGAACCAGGACTGCTACAAGCAGGGATGCTATGGCTATTCCCCACCAGGGCAAAAATAACCCGCTGATAAAAGCCAGCAGTGACGTTAAAATTATTGCAACTAAAAATTTCATAACCGGGAATTAAATGATTTTAGTATTTTATTCTTTACTGAATTTCATCGTCCACTTTATGTTTTTGTCGGCCCGGTCCCCTTCCCGCATAAACCAGAGTTTATTGTATTTACCTTCGGCCCAGGTATCAATATAATCATCGTAGAATTTACTGCCCGGGTTACCACTTTGTCCGCCGGGGTAAACCCCGTAGGCCTCGGTGGGAGTACTGAGCTGAACAACCATCCGCCAACTGGGACCATGGGTATGCTTCATGGCATTAATAATATCCCAGCCGCCGCCTACATGCAATCCTTTCCGGGCAAATGCCGGTAATGCTTCCAGGAGGTGAAGAACAGTCGGGTCTTTAAACTTTGTCCATTCCAGTTTCCCTTCCGCTTCCAGCTTTGCCAATTCAACGGATGCTTTTTTTAACCCGGTCGTGACCGCGTCATACAATGTTTCTACCTGCGGTGTATTGATGTTATCAATAAACTTAAAAGCTGTATCCCTTTTCAGTACTTCCATGGAAATTTGTCCGCCCGGCCACGGGGCCTGCGGATTCACACGCTGCAGGTCATCTAACCATATTTCCCGCTCGGCACTTTCGTACCACAATTGATATACGGTTTGTCCTTTCGACTCAGGGGAAGCCATCAGGTCCCATTTCTTATAAATGTCCAGGTATTTCTTTTCAGTTGCATTCAGGTCGCCTTCCCTGATAAATTGGAGCAGTATACCCCGGGCATCTTCCGCCAGCAGGTTGAAATAGTTATTCTGCAGTTTCATCATGTCCTCCGGGGTAATGCCATTCATCGATGAAAGGTATTTTTCAATCGTGGCACCTCTCGGCGTAATGTAACTGCCCGGGATAAAATATGGATAAGTGGAATCGACAGGCCGCTGGTTGGCACTTTCCAGGAATCCCCGTTCAGGGTTCTTGCTGTGCGGGTTTTCTGCCTGAGGAATAAACCCCTGCCACATATAACTGCTGTCTTCCCCCGGCATGATATATAATCCCTGGTCAATCCACCTCGCAGGAAATTTTCCCTGCTGCCAGATAGCTATATCACCTGCCTTTGAAGCAAATACAAAATTCTGGCCCGGGCATTCAAATGTTTTGATTGCCTCTTCATATTCTGCATAATTCTTCGCCCTGTTTAATTTATAGAAAGTCATCCCTTCATTACTTGGGTCATGCGCTGTCCACCGGACAGCGAGGTTACGCTTTGTTGATAATTCCGTTGAAAAACTTTCATCGAACAGTACCGGCCCAAAAATGGTATAGGCCACGGTGTCAAGTACCGTCGTACTGCCTTTCACTTTTATTTCTTCTACCCGTTGCGTGGTGGGCTGCCATTTTCCGTCAAACCAGTACTCTTTTTTTGTATTGTCTCTGAATTTTATTTCGAAATAGTCTTTCACATCCCGCTGCGCATTTGTCACGCCCCACGCAATACTGTCATTGAAGCCGATAATAATAAAAGGGCTGCCGGGCAAGGAGACACCGTAGGCATTGCCCGACGGACTTTGTAACTGCATTTCATACCAGATGGAAGGCAGCGATAAATCCAGGTGAGGATCATTACAAAGAATGGGGGAACCACTCAGCGTTTTGCTGCCGGCAACTACCCAGTTATTACTTCCATTATGAATATCCGGTTTGGAAATTTCCTTTGCTGTGACCGTTTGTTTGTTGCCAAAGTATAAAGAATCGGCAGTGGCCGGTTGAACCGGAACGATACCCGGGGGGTCAAACATGGTTCCTTTCGGAACAATGGGCACGAGCGAATCGGGAACCTGTGGATAAAGTAGTTTCAGCTCCTCCGGTAAAAAAACAGATTTGGCATTGGTATTGGCGAGGTCCGCTTCTGTACCTGATGATAAGGTCTTCGCCATCATTTTCAGCAAAAGCGCTGTCCGGAGGTTGGTCCATTTCTCGGGTTTAAAATTCAGGATCTTGTATTCAATGGGGAGAGCAGATGCTTTTAGCGACCCGATATAGGCATTGACACCTTTAGTATAGGCATCAAACAATATTTTTCCTGCAGGGTCCTTTTCAATTTCCTTCAGGGCATTCTCAGCGGCAAACTTCATTCCCAACCTTCTTTGTTCCTTGTCATAATTTATGGCTTTTGCACCTGCAATCTCACTGGCTCTTCCTTCCGCCGCTTTTGTCTGGAGGTCCATCTGGAACAGCCTGAACTTTGCATGCAAATATCCCTGGATAAAATAAAGATCTTCATCATTCTCAGCGAATACATGCGGTACCAGGCGTTCATCAAAATACACTTCAGCTTTGCCCCGGAGATCGGGGAAACTCAGGTCAGCATCAAAACGTTGTGAGGCTGGTTCTGCATTTTGCCAGAGTCCATGCTGGGGGCTCAGGAATTTTCCCATCGGGGGAATTTTCCCCCATTGCTTATCCAGCACAAAAACCACTCCGGCAGTAACGACTGCTGAAATCAAAAAAGGTACAATACGCATAGGCGGTAAAATGATGGTGAAAGATAAGAATAAGTAGAGGAAATTAACAATGAACCCGGGCTGCATCCTGTTTTTCAGTAATTTCATACCGAACTTAAACTATCTAACTATGGCAGTACTTATTGTTGTCGGCATTCTGGTTATTCTTGTTCTTTGGGTAGTCAGTCTATATAATAGCCTGGTACGGTTAAGAAACAGGCGACAAAATGCCTTTGCAGACATTGACGTGCAACTACGTCAGCGGCATGACCTTGTTCCCCAACTGGTAGAAACGGTAAAAGGCTACGCATCGCACGAAAAAGAATTGTTACTGAAAGTAACCGAAGCCCGTACGGCGGCAATGGCTGCTACCAGTATTGACGGCAAGATCGTGGCAGAGCAGCAACTGACTGCTGCCTTGCAGGGATTAAAAGTACAGGTGGAGGCTTATCCCGATCTGAAAGCTAACCAGAACTTTTTGCAACTGCAGGAAGAGCTGAGCGATATTGAAAATAAACTGGCTGCATCAAGACGTTTCTTCAACGGAGCTACCACCGAGTACAACAATGCCGTGGAATCATTCCCCGGTAATTTAATCGCAAGGAACTTTGGATTCAGCCGGGAGATCATGTTTGACCTGGGAACTGACAGCCGTAAACAAATGGAGGAGCCTCCAAAAATTCAATTTTAGAATGACTTCCAGCCAGAAGTTTAGCCGGCATAAACACCATGCGATACATTGGACTTGATAAACAGATCCGGAAGAATAATTTCAATTCACTTCTTTTACTGATCGCATTCCCCGCGTTATTGCTGGGCATGCTTTACGCACTTGTTTTCTTTACACAAAATGAGCACCAGCAGGAACCCAACAACCTGTTTCTCCAGTACATGCCTTTTGTACTCGCGGGAGTCGGCACCTGGTTCCTGATCGCCTGGGCCGGTAATACCGCGATGATCAGGATGGCAACCGGCAGCAAGCCGCTGGAAAGGATAGAAAATAAGCGGGTCTATAACCTGCTCGAAAATCTTTGCATCTCGCAGGGCATGAAAATGCCAAAGCTTTATATCATTGACGATGATTCCCTGAATGCGTTTGCGAGCGGTATCAATGAAAGGTCCTATTCCATTTCATTATCAAAAGGAATTATTGAGAAACTTGATGATGATGAACTTGAGGGAGTGCTTGCTCATGAACTCACGCATATCCGGAACAGGGACGTCCGTTTATTGATCGTTTCGATCATTTTTGTCGGCATTTTTGCTTTCCTCGCCGAAATGGCATTTCGCAGTCTTCGCTTTGCCGGTTCAGGCAGGAAAAGTAAGGACAGTAAGGGTTCGGGTGGAATCATATTAATTGCCATTGTCGTTACGGCGGTAGCTTACCTGATTTCAATTTTACTTCGCTTTGGCATCAGCCGCAAAAGAGAATATTTAGCGGATGCGGGGAGTGCGGAAATAACGAAAAAGCCCTATGCGCTGGCAAATGCTTTAAGAAAAATATCCGGGGATCCGCTGATAGAAGCGGTGGAAAGCCGTGACGTGGCCCAATTGTTTATTGACAACCCCAAACCATCTGTTCATAAATCGGCCTCCTGGGACAATATGTTTGCCACGCATCCACCAATCGAAAAGAGAATTGAGTTGCTGGAACAGTTTGTTTGAAATGTTGGGAGTTTAAGGTCTAAGGTTGCAGGTTTAAGGTCTAAGGTTGCAGGTTTAAGGTCTAAGGTTGCAGGTTTAAGGTTTAAGGTTGAATGTCTAAGGTTGATGGCAACTCTAAACTCTAAATTTTAAACTTTAAACCTTAAACATTAAACTTTAAAAAACCCCTAACCCTTCCTCCCTTCAATCATGGGTACAAAAGAAAAATGATCAAACACTTCTTCCTTTAACGCACCATTTTCCAGTTTAGTAATCCGCATCATCCGCTGTACATCACCCGCACCCAGGGGAATCACCATCATGCCGCCGGGTCTTAATTGTTCAATGAGTTTTTGAGGAATTTCCGGGGCTGCTGCTGTAATAATAACGCGGTCAAAAGGCGCAAAAGTGGGCAGACCTTCATATCCATCCCCGTAAAAGAATTTGATGGAGCCATATTTTTTAAGAAAAGCAAAGGACTTGTTGGATTCAAACAGCTTTTTTTGTCGTTCGATGGTATAAACCTGTGCGCCCATTTCAGCCAGCACCACGGCCTGGTAGGCACTGCCGGTTCCGATTTCCAATACTTTCAAAAACGGTTTTACTTCCAGTAACTGGGATTGATATGCCACCGTATAAGGTTGTGAAATGGTTTGGCCTTCCCCGATAGGAAAAGCCTTGTCTTCATACGCTTTTTCATCAAAAGCCGAATCCAGGAAAAAATGGCGGGGAACTTCCAGCACAGCATCCAGCACTCTTTCATCGGATATGCCCTTTGCCTGTATGCCCTGTACCAGTTTCTTTCGAAGGCCTTTATGCCGGTAAGTATCTTCAACGGGTCTCATAAGCAACGTGCAAGATAGTTAAATTGTTTTTTCAGATTTGAGGCAATCGCATATAAAAATATACCGTTATATATTACTCCTGTTACTGGTAGCCGTAAACAAACAGTAAAGTGGGTCAGGCTGGAAGGCTCGTGTACTATTTTGATAAAAACGGGAACCTTCGTGCGGGTTTAAAAAGTTTTGGGCTAATAAACTTTACAAGTAATATCTCCGGGATTTATAAATCCGCTGTTAGAGTACCGGCCTGATATTCCTTTCTTCCTTTCTTTCCGCGATAAAAATGGAAGCCAGCACAACGATCAGCACTACGCTGTACTCCATACCACCCAGGGTTTTTCCAACCACAAACCATCCGCTGGATGCATGAACAATGATGATGCCGGTTGCCAGTATGATGATCTCGCCAATGCAGAACAATTTTACAAATTTCCGGAAAACCATCAGCAACCCACCCACCAGTTCAAAGAGCGTGATGGTCCATGCCAGGTAAAATCCGCCAGGGAACCCTTTACCGTCTAAAAAATCGCCAAAACCCGGCAGTGAATAATCAACCAGCCGGGCCACTGCATGTGCCATAAAAACAAGTCCCATCAGTATCCGCAGGATAGCAATTGACAGGGAAGGTTGAAGTATTTCCGGCATATTTAAAGTTTCATGTCCGCAATGATGGCTTTGATCTTATTATCCAGCTCTTTATTCACCGCCTCATACTCGGTTGCGCTGTTTAACTCTGTGTTCACACTAAAATAAAATTTGATCTTGGGCTCGGTTCCGCTTGGTCTTGCTGATATGCTGCTGCCGTCCGCCAGGATGAACTGTAATACATTGGATTTAGGCATCTCTATTTTCCATTTCTCCCCGGTTTGCAAGTTGATCCCTTTTTGCAATTCGTAGTCCAGCAGTTGCTCAACGGCTGAACCATTGATAGATTCCGGGGGATGGTTGCGGTAACTTTCCATCATCGCGGCTATCTGCTGCTGTCCATCCATTCCTTTTTTTGTAATGGAGATCAGGTGTTCTTTGTAAAAACCATACTCAACATACAGGTCAATCATTTTCTCATACAGGCTCCGCCCTTTTTCCTTTTCGTAAGCAGCCATTTCGCAAAGCAGGGCCACAGCACTGATGCCGTCTTTATCCCTGATCTTATCACCGATCATTAGTCCGAAGCTTTCTTCTCCGCCTATGATGTAATTTTCCTTGCCTTCCTTCTGGCGGATCATTTCAGCGATCCATTTGAAACCGGTAAGTACGCGGTAACAAGCCACAGCGTATTTTGCCGCAATTCCATCGATCATTGGCGTAGTGACAATAGTTGTGATCACCATGTCATTCGGTTTGGCAATCCCTTTTGCCTTTCGTGCTTCTATCAGGTAATTAAAAGCAAGCACGGCAGTTTGATTGCCATTCATGAGCATCCAGTTGCCGCCGGAATCCTTCACGCCTATCGCGATACGGTCAGCATCCGGGTCAGTACCGGCCAGGATATCGGCATCCAATTTCTCCGCCAGTTGTAACCCCAGGCTCATGGCTTCGCTTTCTTCCGGGTTAGGATAGGCTACTGTCGGGAAATTACCATCCGGTATACTTTGTTCTTTCACAATATGAACATTCCTGAAACCAAATTTCTCCAGCACGGGCGGGACCATCGTTATACCCGTACCGTGAATGGATGTATACACGATCTTTAAATCCTTGTGCTTCTGGATTATCTCCGGGTATACACTTAACCCTTTCACCATGTCCATGTATTTTTCATCCAGGTCCTTTCCGATCAGTGTAATAGCTTCACCACCGTTCCATTTCACATCATCCACCGAAGCGATCTTATCTACTTCCCTGATCACGTTTTTATCATGCGGGGGAACCAGTTGCGAGCCATCATCCCAGTAAGCTTTATACCCGTTATACTCTTTTGGGTTATGGGAAGCCGTGCAAACTACCCCACCCTGGCATTTTAATGTGCGGATAGCAAAAGACAACTCAGGTGTCGGGCGCAAATCTTCAAACAAATACACTTTAATACCATTCGCCGCAAACACATTCGCCGTTGTTTCTGCGAAAAAGCGGCTGTTATTACGGCTATCATGTGCAATCGCCACTTTCACTTCACCCGGAAAACACTGTTTAAGATAATTCGCATATCCCTGGGTGGCCATCCCTACGGTATATTTGTTCATCCGGTTCGTGCCTACACCCATAATTCCTCTCAATCCCCCCGTACCGAATTCAAGGTTCCTGTAAAAGGCATCTGCCAGTTCACAGGGGTTTTCTTTTTGTAACAGCAGAATTTCATCTTTAGTCGCCTGGTCAAAATTCCCCCTGAGCCATGTATCAATTTTCAGTTGTATTGCAGCGTCCATGGTTATTGTTTAAAATGTATGTTTCAGCGTGAAAGTTATTGAATTTTACCTTTTTGAAACTGAAAAGAGGCAAGTGACGTAAATTTGATTTTTATACGCCTCAATTTCCCGGTGCTTACCCGGTTCGTGTAATTAAATTAGTGATAAAGAATTTCCCCATACTATTTTTTTTCATCTACAGTTATCATTTTACGGCTGCACAAACAGACTCGCCGGCGGTTGCTCCAAAAATTAATTACCTGCGAGAAACTCCCGGTGAAGTCCATCCCGATACTGCCAGGTTACTCCCCGGGGCAGACCTGCAATCAGGTCAATATTCAACTACGCTCACGCCCGGGCAAAAGAAAAAACGAACCTGGCTGGTGGCGGGCGCCAATGTGGTAGGATATGGTACTGCCATGATTGCCCTGTCTTCGGCCTGGTACAGCCAATATGAACAAACCTCGTTTCATACATTCAACGACTGGCCGGAATGGAAGCAGGTTGACAAAGTTGGTCATCTTTACGGTGCTTATATTGAAAGCCGTGGCAGTATGGAAATGTGGCGATGGACAGGGATGGATCGGAAAAAAAGGATATGGATCGGTGGAATGAGCGGGGCAGTCTATCAAACCGTTATTGAAGTGCTGGATGGTTTTAGTGAAGGCTGGGGATGGAGTTGGGGAGACTTTGGCGCGAATATCCTTGGCAGCGGTGCCCTGGTGGCGCAGGAACTGGCCTGGGATGATCAGCGCATCAAACTTAAATTTTCGTTTAACCGGAAAAATTATGCGGATCCTTCGCTGGATCAACGCAGCGATCTGTTGTTTGGAAAAAGTTCGGGGGAGCGTTTATTAAAAGATTATAACGGGCAAACCTACTGGGCGAGTGTCAACCTCCTGCCTTTTTTTAAAAATTCAACTTTGCCGCCCTGGCTGTCGGTTTCTTTTGGATATGGGGCCGAAGGATTATTCGGGGGTACCCAGAATATCGCGAAAGACGATGATGGTAATATCACGTTTAACCGGCCTGATATAAAAAGATACAGGCAATGGTATATCGCCCCGGATATTGACCTGAGTAAAATAAAGACCCGCAGTAAAGCCCTGAAATTCTTTTTTACTGTTTTGAGTGCTTTTAAATTCCCGGCTCCCACCCTGGAATTGTCGAATGGCAAATTGAAGGCACATTTTTTGTACTTTTAATCAAAATCAAACATGAGACAATATCTCCTCTTCATATTTTTACCCGTTATCCTCTTTTCGGTTAGTTGTAATAAAGATGGAGGTGGCAGTGAACCCGATGTTCCCTCCACGGTAACCATTACTTCTCCCGTTGCCATGACCCTTTACATTAACGGAACTACTTTGCGCGTAGAAGGGGAAATGGCGGATAATAATGTTTTATCCTCAGCGAGGGTGGAAATCAGGAATAAATCAACGGGCGCAATACTATTTCAGCAGTCCTCCACAACCGGCAATGTCGGGTTTTACCGTTTTCTCTGGAACTGGACAGTGTCCGGTGTAACTGCCCCCTTTACGGCTACGGTTAAAGTCACGGCAAAAGATAAGCTCTCCAATGAGGTGATAAAAGAGGTAGATGTCCAGCTTGATCTCTAATCTGAACCTGTAATATAAAGGAGCAGAACTTGAAACTCTTCGTTTACAACCCGTAAATTAGCAGCTGTAATTGACTGCTATGCAAATTGCCCAACAGGTATTTTTCATTCTTCTCAGCATTGTGTCTATCTGGCTTTTTGGCCGGAAAGTAAAAGAGATCAGCCGTAATATTAAAATGGGCCGGGATGAGGATTTCAGTGATAATCCGGGTCAACGCTGGCGCAATGTGTTGTTACTGGCTTTTGGTCAAAAGAAAATGTTTCGAAACCCGCTGGTAGCTGTGATGCACTTTTTTGTTTATGCGGGATTTATTATCATCAATATTGAAGTGCTGGAGATTGTATTGGATGGGATTGTAGGTACTCACCGGTTATTTGCAGCTCCGTTGGCCGGTTTGTACCGTTTTCTCATCAATTCTTTTGAAATACTGGCCCTGCTGGTTTTAGTCTCCTGCCTGATCTTCCTTGTTCGCCGGAACATTATCAAATTAAAACGCTTTATCAGCAAGGATCTTGATGGCTGGCCGCGGAGTGATGCAAATTATATACTGATCACTGAGGTTATACTAATGTCGCTTTTTCTTTTTCTCAATGCCAGTGATACCTTATTGCAGGCAAGGAGCGTTGAACATTATGCTGCCTATCCAACGGGAAATTTTGTATTGTCCCAATACCTGCACCCGCTCCTGAATGGGATGGATAATGACAGCCTGCAAATAACGGAAAGGGCTTGCTGGTGGCTGCATATAGTTGGAATTTTTGCTTTCCTGAACTACCTGCCCTATTCAAAACACCTGCATATTATTCTTGCCTTTCCCAATGCGTATTATGCCAGGCTGGAACCGATGGGTGAAATGACGAATATGCCTGCTGTTCAAAAGGAGGTATTATATGCAATGCAACCTGAGAATATCCCGGCAGGTGAAACAGCAGCTCCCGCGAAATTCGGGGCAAAAGATATAATGGACCTCAGCTGGAAGAACCTGATGGATGCATATAGTTGCACGGAATGCGGAAGGTGTTCGGCGGCCTGCCCTGCCACGCAAACAGGTAAATTACTGTCCCCCCGAAAAATAATGATGGATACCCGTGACCGCATGGAAGAAGTCGGGAAAAACATCAATAAGAACAAAGAACATAAAGACGACGGCCGGAGTTTATTGCATGATTATATTTCCACGGAAGAACTCCGTGCCTGTACCACCTGCAATGCCTGTGTGCAGGAATGCCCGGTCAGTATAAGTCCGCTGGATATTATCCTGCAATTACGGCGCTACCTGGTCATGGAAGAAAGTAATGCTCCCCAGGAATGGAATGCGATGTTCAGCAATGTCGAAAACAATTTTGCTCCCTGGAAATTCAGCCCGGATGAGCGGGATAAATGGACCGAAGAAGTCTGACTCAAAATCTTTCAACATGAATATTTCTTCTTTTCCTTTTCAAACCCTGGACTGGTCTTCTGTTTCCCCGGCGGAACAGCGGGGAGACACCGGTGTGGCATACCGCCGGGTAAAGACGATGAATGATATCCGGGTCCGGCTGGTAGAATATTTGCCGGGTTATAAAGCCGATCACTGGTGTAAAAAGGGTCATGTGCTGCATTGCCTCGAAGGAGAAATGGATACGGAACTGGAAGATGGACGTACGATGAAACTCACAAAAGGCATGACTTATTTTGTCGGGGATAATTGCGAAGCGCACCGTAGCTCCACTAAAACAGGCTGCAGGCTTTTTATCGTCGATTAACCCGGCTGGTCTTTATCTTTTTCGGAATGAGTGATCTTGTCGATCCCTTCTTCAATCCTTTCCATTTGTTCTTCGATCTTTTCCGTCATTTCCTCGGGGTGTTCCATTTTATGCACGGCGTCTTTCTTTTTCAGTATCCGCCAGAGCTGGATCAGGGCGGTAATGGCAAAAATGCCACCGATAACCCAGTTCAGTATATGTTGGTTATTGCTGATCCTGCTGGCGATCAGTAATCCTCCGAAAATAAAAAGACAATTCCCGATAAACGTACCGATCCCGATACCGAAAATATATGAATTGTAATGATCCTGCCGCGGGAGTAACACTTTCTTTGTAAACAGAACAGTGCTCCATCCGAACCAGAAAGGGATCTGCACGGGGTTTACAGCGCTCATAATAACCCCCAGCAGGAATTTGGGCAGGGTGCTGCTCAATATTACATTCTCTTTAGTAGTAGGGTGAGTAGCCGCGTAAAAGCTGGAGACGGCAAGGGCCACAACGATCAGCAGGGTAACCCATTCCAGTGCTTTCAAAATCCTTTCCTGCTTTCGTATCCAGTCCATCGCGACGAGGGATATACGTACATAAATAATCTCTACCAGTAATGATCCTGCTGAAAAAAGCATGGCGGCCGCTACCCCATCTGATACAGATATCTGCATGGCGGCAATATTCAGTGTGCCCAATGGTAATGAACCCAGGAAACTGACAAGCATACCGGTAAAAAAAATCTTTAACAGGGGATGCATGCGGCGAAAATACGAAGTAAGTCAGGAAATAGTTGAAGGATCAGGTAACAACCACCAGCTGTTTTAATTTTGCGGCATCCGTAATGATGATTTTTTTCCGGGAGATTTTAAGGAGCCCTTCGCCTTCCAGCTGGTTGATCATCGTGGTAACAGTTTGCCGGGCACTGCCGATTAATTTGGCAATATCATCATGCGTCAGGAAATTACTCATGGTATAGGACGGGCTGCTGCCATCATAACCATCCATGACCGCCAGATGATAAAAAAAAGCCAGCACCCGCGATCTGACATCCTTGTTGAGCATGTTGATCAGCCGGAACTCAGCCCGGCGGAGCTTCTCCCCCATTTGTTTGCTGTATTTGACGGCGAGTTCCGGCCTGCTCTTCAATAATTTTTCAAAATCATCGATATTAAAGGCGCAGAGGCTGACGTTCCCCTTATAAGCCCGGGCAAATTCTCCGTTCAGGTTATTTCGTTCAAGGGAGAACTGACCGAATATTTCCCCCTGTTTGATGATCTCCTTGATGATTTCGTTCCCGGCCTCATCCACGTACCCGATCTTGATATAGCCGTCCTTTACAAAGTAGAGTTTATTGAGGTGATGTGAATCAAAATAAATATAGTCGCCCTTCTTCGCTTCTATGAAATGATGGGCGACGTTCAGTTCTTCATATTCCCGGTCATCTAAATGACACCAGAGATCATAGTTGCGCAGCAACAGCATTTTATCATCACGATTCATGCACGGGCGATTTTGCTGAACAAGTTAGGAAAAGTTCAATCATATTTTTCCAGCATGTTAAAATGCTTTCGGGCATCACGCAGGTAATTCCACCCTTTTGTAAAAGACCAGTAAGGCGTTCCGTTCCGGTGATTGTACCGGCTGATCTTATAAAGGGTTTTCCAGTGTAATAGAATGGTTGCATAAGCCTTACCAATACTCATATCACAATCATAGATATGGTTGGGCTCGGCTCCACAGCCATTGAATTCAAGAATAAGAAAATTCTTCCCTTTCTTCAGGTCCTCCACGGAAGTAGTTTTAATATCATACCGCCCATAATAAAACTTATCAGTATAATGGCTTAGCCCGTCAAACACCCGGTGCAGGTCTTCATCGATTTCTTTGTGCAGGTTGGTAAAATGAGCACCCCGGTTATGGTTGCCCGCATAGGATAAATAAAAAGTTTCCCCCTCCGGGATGACCCGGTTAAAACGATGGCCATGCCGGTGCTCCATTTCTTCCATCCGGAACCCTGCCCGCGGATGCTTTTGGATTAATTCTTTCAGGGTAGCCCGGCCATCCCCTTTCACCTGCAGCAATTCTTTGTCGATAAAACCGCTAACCACTCCTTTTTGCTCCCACGGAAAACGGAAATAAAAAACGCTGACCTCCACCGGCAGTTCCACCAGGTCCTGGACAATATATTCAACCGGAATTCTATCATGGTATTTTTTCAACTGTTCTTCGTTGTCGATCTTCCTGAATAGGATGCCTTTCATACCTATATCCGGCTTTACAATAAAGGGGAACGTGAATCCGGCTGCAGCGATTTTCTTTTTTACCTCGGGGAACGGCCAGTCATGCATAATATAAATCGTGCGGGGAACAAGGTGGGGAGGCAACTGGTCATACATTTCTTTTTTCCCCTCACCTTCAAAACCACCAAATGTTATCGTAGGATTAGAGGAACTGAAAAACCAGAAAGACCAGCTCCGCAGGCAGTACCAGAGCCATACCGGTCCAATGGGAAAATAAAGCACATAAAAATTCCAGCGCTCCCAGTTGGTTATTTTTTGAAAGAATTTATTCATCCGTTGCAGGTAACAAAAATAAGTCACACGGCAACACAGTACTCCATTTTATTGTCCTATTTTTATTTATCCTCAACCAATTCAACTTTCATGAAAAGAATTTTTATCATCGGCTTTGTCATTCTTTTCTCTTTCAAAGCTGTTGCGGCAAATATGCCTCATTCCATCAGTACCCAAAATACAGCAGCCGCAACATCGCTGAATCCTGGTAACATCTTTCCGGGCAAGACCGCCCTCAGTATAAAAAATGTACAGAAACTGATCGGCAGGAAACTAACGCTTAAAGAAAAAATTGCATGGAAAGTCCTGCAATGGAAGATCAGGAAGGCCGGGAATCCACAACGCGCCGCGGGTATGAAAAATAAGGGCAAGACAGCCATGATACTTGGAATTATTGGCCTTGCCTGTCTATTTATCCCTGTTGGCCTTTTTATCATTCCCTGTGTGGCCGCCACCGTATTTGCATTGGTGCTTGGATATGAAGCCAGGAAAGAAAATCCAAACGATGCTAAAGCAAAAGCCGGTATCATCCTGGGCTGGATCACAGCGGGCCTGGTCCTGCTGGGAATAGTTATAGTGATAGCAGTACTGAGCACGATCTCGTGGTGGAATTAAATAAGGTGAATTGTATTAATATTGCATTGATCCAAACCAATAATATGCAGATCCGCACTGTCGCAGAAATGTTTGCCAACGGCCAGTCCCCCGAAGTTCTTTTCTGGGTGGGTTGTGCCGGCAGTTTTGACCAGCGGGCGCAGAAGATCACCAGGGCTTTTGTTACTATCCTGGATAAGATCGGCATCAACTATGCGATTTTAGGCAAAGAAGAAATGTGCACCGGAGACCCGGTCAGGCGTGCCGGTAATGAGTTTATGTTCCAGGTGATGGCCTACCAGAATATCCAGGTGTTGAATAATTATGGTATTAAAAAAATAGTAACGGCCTGCCCGCATTGCTTCAATACTATAAAGAATGAATACCCCGAACTGGGCGGCAACTATGAGGTCATCCATCATACCGTGTTTTTACAGGAGCTCATAAACAATGGAAAAATTAAACTGAAGGAAGGCGGCTCTTTTACCGGTAAAAAAATAACCTACCACGACAGTTGCTACCTTGGCCGGGCCAATAACATTTATGAAGCGCCCAGAAAAGTGCTTGAAGCACTGGATGCAGAACTGGTAGAAATGAAACGCTGTAAAAGTAACGGCCTTTGTTGCGGTGCTGGAGGAGCACAAATGTGGAAAGAAGAAGAAAAAGGGATTACAAGAATAAATATTGAACGCAGTCACGAAGCCATCGGCACGGGCGCTTCTATCATTGCATCAGCCTGCCCCTTTTGCAATACCATGATGACCGACGGTGTGAAACTGGCGGAGAAAGAAGAAACCGTGAAAGTGATGGATATCGCTGAATTAATCGCTGCAAGCCTCGCCTGAATATGAAAAAACATTTTGTCACTTTCCTGTTCCTCCTCAACATCTTCAGCGGAGCTGCACAAACAAAAATTGAATTCCGGCTTAAATCCATCACAAAAATAGATAAGGAGACTTATGAGCCGGACACCAGCAACCTTATTACGCCCAAAACCATTCAATTAACTGCCAATCCGCTCAGCCCGGTTACAGCAATCGCCAGGATCAACGATTACAACATTGGGATACAGGTAGAGGTATTGCAGAGCCACCTGCAGAACACACCTCATATCGTGCTGGGGCTAGTTATTTACAAGAAAAAGAACGGACCCGGAAACTGGGAGTTTTTATCCCGGACCGATCATTGGCCCGTGTATGATTCATCAGGGAACCTGGCTTCGAAAGGTGAACAGATGGCCTCATTGGGATTTGTTCTTAACGAAGATGACAGGGAGGAATTTGATTTTTTATACCAGTTGAGGGTTTATTAACGCAGGGGACAGACTTTCCTGAATTTGTACCGCTTCTTTCAATTTTCCCCGGGGGATGGGAACCCGGATTTCATTACGCGATGTTCTGTTGCCATAAAGCCGGTCATAGGTGATGGCCAGTATATTCTGCCGGTCTTCATCCCGCAGATCAATTTTTCTCAGCAGGTGACTATCCGTACTGAAATGATACAGTGCATTTCCGATGGAGACTGCATGACGCGTAATTTTTACTTCCGTTATACTTTTCGAAAATGGGGATATGGCCAAATGAATTATGTATAAAAGAAATCCTTTTTGTTTGAAGCTGCAACGGAGGAAATTGCTCCATTCTCCGGGGCTGTAGGTCCAATGGACCAGTATCTTATTCTCCGGTTTTGGCAAATATTTCAAGGGTATTTATTTGGTTGTAATTTAGCGGTATGAAACCCGACTATAAATACCTGCTGGACGGTAATTTTCATCCCGGATCAAGAGTGTGGATCTACCAGTGTAACCGGTTGTTTACCCTGAACGAAGCGCTTGAAATGGAAGAACTGCTGAAAGAATTTTCGAGTCAGTGGAAAAGTCATGGCACACCTGTAAAAGGAGAGGCACACTTGTTCTTCGGGCAGTTTATCGTTTTGCTGGCCGACGAGACAGCTACCGGGGTCAGCGGGTGCAGTACCGATAGTTCCGTGAGGCTGATAAAAGATATTGAACAACGGTTTAAGGTCAACCTGTTTGACAGAACCACGCTGGCTTTCTGGCTCAATGATAAGATCCAGCTTTTGCCCCTGGCGCAGATACAATATGCTTTTGATAATGGGTTTATTGATGCGGACACTTTATACTTTAATAATCTTGTGCAGACAAAAGAAGAACTGGAAAATACATGGCTGGTGCCTGTGAAAGACAGCTGGCTCGCAAAGAAAATTTCATTTCAGAAATCTGTTTCGTAAATTAGGAACCGGGGAAATTAAAACAAGCGGAAGTAGCTCACCTGGTAGAGCGACAGCTTCCCAAGCTGTAGGTAGCCGGTTCGAGTCCGGTCTTCCGCTCCAACAATGTTCCTGGTCTACATTCTGTATAGCCATTCGCATGATATTTTTTATATCGGGCAGACTTCGGATTTAACGCTACGAATCGAACGTCATAACAAGGGTTATGAGAAATTTACTTCATCCTATCTCCCCTGGGATATCATCTGCAGCATTCAAAAGCCAACCAGAAGTGAGGCTATGCGGTGGAGCGAAAATTAAAAAATATGAATAGAGAAAAGCTAAGGCGCTTCATTGAAAAACAAAGTGACGCCCGGCCGGGACGCGGCTCTGCCGGTCCCGGTGCCGGCCTTTAGCGCCGGCATTCGAGTCCGGTCTTCCGCTCTGCAACCATCCATCAGGATGGTTTTATAGTTTTCAGTAATACGGGTTTCTTCTTTTGCTGTTTGGTAAAATTGTAAGCAAGGCTCAGCCGGAAATTCCGCGTATTGGTTACACTATAACTTTCCAGGTTGAAATTAGTTCCATAGGTAAATATCCTCCGTTGCTGGTTCACAAACGGGTCAATGATATTGACCGTGGCGACCAGGCGTTTATTAAGGAATTTTTTCTGTACGCCCATATTCATACTCGTATTCCAGCGGGCAAAACCCTGCGGGTTACCAAACCTGTTTACATTAAAACCACCCGTTATGCTCCACAGGTCGGTGGGAGTAAAGCTGCTGTTGATATTGGAGGTAAAAGAACCGCCATTGCGGAATTTTCGCACGGCTATATCAAACGCACTGTACTTGCTGTAAGTGTAACTGGCACTGGCATTGACTTTCAATTTTTTTGTAAGGGTAACCCCGTTCCAGCTGCTTACTTCGTATTCTTTCCGCCCGCTGATATTTTCCCAGGTGATCTGCGTTTTACCCTCCGGCAACAGGGTTCTCACCTGGCTGAAAACATCCTGGACAATATTATACCCTGTTCCAAGGTTCACATAATATTTTTGTTTCGTTCTCCCGATAATAAAATCAAAATTATGTGCGGTCGAAGCTTCTAATTTCTCATTACCAAAACGGATATTGTATGGATCTGAAAAATCAATAGTGGGGTTCAGGTGACCAATACCGGGCCGGTTGATGCTCCGGCGGTAGGCAACTGTCAGGTTTAGTTTTTCCTTCCACGTTTTATTAATATTGGCAAAGGGCAGCCAGGTCCAGTAATTATTCCTGACATCTTTTCCATCTTTTAATAATTCAAACCAGATTGCGGTTTTTTCAACAGCGGTTCCGGCAGTAAAGCTGAAATTCTCACCGAGTATTTGTTTTACAGATCCACGCAGGTTGCTGACCGTCTGGTGAAACCAGAAATCGTTGCTGAGCAGCTCGAGTTTCTCCATAACGCCCTCGGGTTTCTTTTTGTAGCTGGCCTCCACAATCACGTGGTTATTATTCCTGCTGTAAGCTGTTCCCAGCGACAGGAATGTCTTTTTGTTAGCCAGCATTTTATCATAGTTGACCCTTATATTATTTCCGTTGATCTTCGTGTCATTTAACTGCTCCTGTGTCGAATCAATCCCGTTTGGAGTATGGTCGGGGTTAAAAAATTCCTGGTAAAAATCACGGTCGCTTTGATTCGACGAATAGCTGAACCCCGTGATGATCTTTAATGTTTCTCCTGGTTTGCCTTTCCAGGTATAGCTAAGGCTAAGGTTGGGGCTGTAATTATCACCCTGGCTGCGGACAAAACGCTGGCTAAGCCGCCATAATTCATCAAACCGGTTGACATTCCTGTATTCTGTCTGACTGGTATTGTCGTAGCTGTTCTGGTTATAATTGAAGGTGAAGTTCAGCAGGTTGTTCTTATTGATGTCGTAGTCAATATTTACCCGGAAATTCGGTCTGAAACTTTTATTCGTGTAATCATTCGTGGTATTAAAAAAATTGGAAGAGTCCGCATAATGGTTATTCCGGACCGTATAACCGTTTCCTTCATACCTGTTATACCCCCCTCCTGCATTAATATTGATCGCCAACCCCTGCTTCCGGTAAGTAAAGCTTCCATTAAAAGTAGCTTCACCCCGTGTACCAGCCGTCACTGAAATTCTCCCGTTGACACCTACTTTTCCTTTTTTGGTAATAATATTGATTACGCCTCCCTGCTCATTGGCATACTGGGGCGGCGGGTTGGTCATCACTTCTATTTTCTCAATAGAACTGCCCGGTAATGATTCTAATAAATCCTGCAACTGCTGCAGGTTCAACTCCACTGGTTTATCATCAATCAAAATTTTTGGTTCTTTACCCCTCACCGTTATTTTGCCATCCGGATCTTTTGCGACCAATGGAACATTTGTCAGCAGGTCACTCGCGTTACTTCCCGCTGCCAGTGCCGATTCACCAGCATTAAAAGTAATGTTACCATCCTTGGACTGTATTAACGGTTTCTCGGCATAGATCACTACCGTTTCAAGTTTGTCGGTTAAACGGGGTTCCAGGGTAATATCCGTCAGGTTAAAATCATACCGCTCCGTCCTGAAATAAATGCTGTCAAGTGTCAGTGTTTGTAACCCGATATAACTGATGGTAAGCTTATAATAACCAAAATGGATCCCTGTAAACCCGAATTGACCGGTCTTGTCAGTTTGAATGGATTGCTTATTAATACTATCCGCCAGGGAAACGAGTTGAACAGTAGCTCCTTCCAGGGCCTTCTTTTTATCATCCATCACATTCCCCGCCAGTATGCCCTGGATCGATTTATCCTGGGCCACAGCTGTAAAAACGAAAAGGATGGCAGCAAAAAAAAATATACTTTTTCTCATCGAAACATTTAGACTCCCAAAGATACCCTGAACCTGCTGTATAACAGGCGATAATTTAGTGGAACGGTAAAGACAAACGTTTGTCTATCAGCATTTCATGCTATGCTGACATCCTGTCACAATGTCGCGGGATTTGGGTATATTTGCCTCCCGATATTTTTAACCGGAAATCTAAAGTTGAATGCTTGACTACGTGACAGATAAAGTGCAGGATGAAAAAAGGCAGGGAGAGGCTTTTTCTCCTTTTGTCAATGACCCTAATCAATATAAAAAGCGGTTTTATATTGAGAGCTATGGCTGCCAGATGAATTTTGCGGATAGTGAAATTGTGGCATCGATTTTAAATAAGGAAGGCTTTGGTGCCACCGGGAACCTGGAAGAAGCCGACCTGGTATTCATTAATACCTGCTCCATACGGGAAAAAGCAGAACAAACGGTTCGCAAACGCCTCACAGAATTTAAGAAACTTAAGAAAGAGAAGAAAGGCATGCTCGTGGGGGTGTTGGGCTGCATGGCAGAGCGGTTGAAATCTAAATTCCTCGAAGAAGAAAACCTGGTGGATATAGTGGTGGGCCCGGATGCTTACCGGTCCCTGCCCGGATTAGTGGAAGAAGCCGAAGGCGGTCAAAAAGCCGTCAATGTGTTATTAAGCCGGGATGAAACTTATGCGGATATTTCCCCTGTACGCCTGGACAGTAATGGGGTTAGTGCATTTGTCAGCATTATGCGGGGTTGCAATAATATGTGTTCCTTCTGTGTAGTTCCTTTTACCCGTGGCCGGGAAAGAAGCCGTGATACCGAAAGTATACTTGCAGAATGTACCGACCTGTTTGAAAAAGGCTATAAAGAAATAACACTCCTTGGCCAAAATGTGGACAGCTATTATTTCGTTCAGGAAAAAAATGACGAGACGATTACGTTTGCAAAATTGCTGGAGAAAGTTGCCCGGGTCTCTCCCCTTCTGCGTGTACGCTTTTCCACCTCGCATCCAAAAGATATAACTGACGATGTTCTTCATACCATGGCGAAGTATGAAAATATCTGTAACTACATTCATTTGCCTGTTCAAAGCGGTTCTACCCGCGTTCTCCAGTTAATGAACCGGACCTACACGAGGGAATGGTACATGGCCAAAGTAAAGCGGATACGCGAGATTATTCCTGATTGTGGGCTCAGTTCAGATGTCATTGCCGGGTTTTGCACCGAAGAAGAACAAGACCACCAGGATACGCTGGACATTATGGAACACAGTCGCTACGATTTCAGTTACATGTTCTTTTACAGCGAACGACCGGGCACGCTGGCACAAAGAAGGTACCGGGACGATGTCCCGGAAGAGATAAAGAAAAAAAGGCTGCAGGAAATTGTTGACCTGCAAAACAGGTTGTCGCTGGAAAGCAATCAAAAAGACATTGGCAAAATATTTAAAGTCCTGATTGAAGGAGATAGTAAAAAGGATCCAACTGCCTGGAAAGGAAGGAGCAGTCAGAATAAAGTCATGGTGTTCCCGAAAGAAAATCATCAGCTGGAAAAAGGAGACTACGTGATGGTGAAGGCTACGCACTGCACACAGGCAACATTGCTGGGAAAAATTATTGAGTGATCAAACCGGACCGGAGATTAATACATGGATATTCAAGTAATAAAAAATCGTTTTGGTATTATTGGTAATGCCCCGGCATTAAATTACGCGTTGCAGGTAGCCGTACAGGTGGCCAATACCGATCTGACCGTGCTGATTAACGGTGAAAGCGGTGTGGGTAAGGAAGTTTTTTCACAAATCATCCATTCACTTTCTCCGCGGAAACACAACCCGTTTATTGCAGTAAACTGCGGTGCCATCCCCGAAGGCACCATCGATTCGGAATTATTCGGGCATGAAAAAGGTTCGTTTACAGGAGCTGCCGATGCCAGGAAAGGGTATTTTGAAACCGTGAACGGGGGGACCATCTTCCTCGATGAGATCGGTGAATTGCCCCTGGGAACCCAGGCAAGATTGCTCCGTGTGCTCGAAACAGGTGAATACATTCGTGTTGGTTCATCCAAAGTACAGAAGACTGATGTGCGGGTGATAGCTGCCACCAATAAGGATCTTTTACAACTGGTACAAATTGGAAAATTCCGGGAAGACCTTTATTACCGGCTCAGCACGGTGCCTATCCGGGTACCCTCCCTGCACGACCGGCCCGAAGACATTCACCTGCTTTTCAGAAAATTTGCTGCTGATTTTGCGAATAAATACAAAACATCCCCGGTACAATTAGATGATGAAGCAAAACAACTGTTAATAAACTATCCATGGCCCGGCAATGTGCGGGAATTAAAGAATATTGCAGAACAGATTTCAGTTCTTTCACAGGATAAACAGATAGGGGCAAAAGACCTGAGTAAATTTTTACAGCCCTACTCCAACAACCGGTTGCCCGTCCTGGCATCTGCCAATGGCAATACACATGAATTTTCCAACGAAAGAGAAATTCTTTACAAGCTCTTCTTTGACATGAAGCGGGATGTGACAGAATTAAAAAGAATGTTTCTTGATGTGTTGCAAAACCCCGGTATGGCCACGCAAAACCAGGCCTTCATCAATGAACTAAAAGAAGCAAAAACACATGAAGCTGTACAGCCGATGCTTGTGCAACCATCGGTAGCATCCGCACAACCGGTTATCATGAACAACGATATTCATGAGCATGAAGAAGTAGAAGAAAGCCTGAATATTGTAGACAAGGAAAAAGAACTTATTATCAAAGCCCTGAAAAAACACCGCGGAAAAAGAAAAGATGCAGCCCTGGACCTCGGCATCAGTGAAAGAACCTTGTACCGGAAACTGAAAGAATATGACATTGAAGAATAAGATAAAAAAAAGATTCTCCCCGGCAGGCACCGGTAAGAATGTCTTCACCTGTCTTGTCGCAGCCGTGTTTGCAGCCTGTTCGCTGTTCCTGGCAACGTCGTTCAGCAGCTGTAACATTTATAAATTTAATGAAGCCACAGTTCCCGACAGTATCAAAACCGTCAAAGTAAATTTCATAGAGAACCGGGCCCGGTATATCAACCCCCAGCTGAGCCCGAGACTTACCGATAAAATAAGACAGAAGATCACTGGCCAAACCAAACTGTCTCAAACCAACAGTGACAGCCCCGACTGGGAGATCAGTGGCCAGATTATTGATTATTCATTCACGACCTCTGCCATTTCGGGCCAGCAGGTAGTGAATAACAGGCTCACGGTAGCCGTGCATATCACTTTATATGACCGGAAAGCAGAAAAAACGCAGGATTATGATGTAAGCAGGAGTTTTGAATTTAAAGGCAATCAATCTTTCCAGCAGGCTGAAAATGCACTGGGAGATGAAATGATAAGAACATTGACCGATGAAATATTCAATAAGTTATTTTCTAACTGGTGAGTTAGCCTTATATTGCTAATCCCCCAAAAAATTTCCTGGTATCAATGATGAACGTTCAGATCGATCAACTGGTAAAATCACTGCTGCAAAAAGACTCGCTTGAACAATGCAGTCTGCAGGAACTCCAGCAATATGCTGACCGGCATCCTTATTTTGGCGCGGCCCAGTTGCTGCTTACAAAAAAATTACAGACAGAAAAGCCGGATCTCTACGAGGAACAACTGCAAAAAACTTTTTTGTTCTTCCATAACCCGCTTTGGGTGGAACATTTGCTGAATAATACGGGAGAGGCAACAATCTTTGCTGCAAAGCCGGCCGAAAGCACCCCCAAAACTGAAATACCGGTTATACCTGAAACGGTACAAACCGAAAGTGACCCCATAACTGACATACCTGTTACGCCAGAACCAGTACAAACTGAAAGGGCTGAAAGAACACCGGCGGAAACCCTGGCAAGTATAGAAGAAGAAAAGATTGTGCTGGCGGAGGCAGCAGGTCCTGGCCCTAAAATAGAGGAGCAGGCTCCCCGAACCGGATCCCGGGCATTCAATATTCCACAACTGAAGATCGGACCTGTTGACCCGGGGAAGGCTGAGATGTTATTTCAGCCCTATCATACTGTAGATTATTTCGCCTCACAGGGCATCAAATTCAGGGAAGAAGAAAAACCCACGGACAAATTCGGTCAGCAATTAAAAAGTTTTACCGATTGGCTGAAAATCATGAAACGGTTACCGGTGACAGAGGTCACAAAAAATATTGATACCCGGAGTGAGACTAAAGTTGAAAAATTGGCAGAACATTCCATAGAGGACAGGGAGGTGTTAACCGAAGCAATGGCAGAAGTGTGGGAAAAACAGGAAAATCCGCTAAAAGCCATAGAGATATACCGCAAATTAAGTTTGCTTGATCCCTCTAAAAGTGCTTATTTTGCAGCGAAAATTGAAGATTTAAAGAAATTAAACTGATATGACGATTTTATTTGTGATACTGATTGTGCTGGCCTCAGTGATACTGGGTCTTATTGTGTTGGTTCAGAACCCAAAAGGTGGCGGACTCGCCGGTAATATTGCCGGCTTCAGCACTCAATTTATGGGTGTTAAGCAAACCACCGATGTGCTGGAAAAAGGTACCTGGATCTTTGGGGGAGTTATTGCGGCATTATGCCTGGCATCTGCCCTTTTTATTGGCACTGCCTCTTCTTCCACATCTGGTCCAGACAGGTCGAAAGATGCTACCGGCGCTTCGGTTCCCGCTACGCAGCAACAGCAACCTGGCGGCCCGGGCACACTCCAATTAAATCCTGTAACTGCGGGTGATTCGACTAAAAAATAAAAGTTGACCAATATTATTCCACCCCCGGTCCCGTTATAAACGGGATCGGGGTTTTTTATTTAATTTGTTTTTCCTATGATAAGAAAGATCGTTTTTGCCATTCTCCTCGTGCTGCTCGTGGCCGGTGGCTTTTTTGCGTGGAAATTTTTCGGACCCGCTGTAGACAATGCCAACAACAATTACTTCTATATCCACACCCGGGACAATGTGGCTTCAGTAAAGGATCAGCTGATCAGCCAGAAATCCATCAGTGGCCGTGACTTTGATCTTGTCAGCCGATTGCTGAAATATAAGCAGGCGAAACCCGGTCGTTATAAATTAACGGACGGGATGAGTCTTTTTAAGCTGGTAAAGATGCTGCGGTCAGGTAAACAGGAACCGGTAAAAATGGTGATCGTGAAGGAACGGACTAAAGAACTCTTTGCAGGAAAGCTGGGGAAAAAATTTGATCTTGAATGTGATTCGCTTCAAATGATCAGTTTCCTAAACAATAATGATTCATTAAAAAGGTTTGGGGTTGACTCCAATACCGTGATGGCAATTGTGATGCCCTATACGTATGAACTGAAATGGACCAGCACTGCGGGTAAGATCTTTCAGCAATTTTACAATGCCTATGAACAATTCTGGACAAAAGAAAGAAGAACCAAAGCCGATACTCTTCATCTCACGCCCCTGGAAGTTTCCGTGCTGGCTTCCATCGTTGAAGAAGAAACGACCAGAAAAGCAGACCGCTATAATATTGCCAGCACCTATCTTAACCGGCTAAAAAAGGATATGCGGCTGGAAGCCGATCCCACCGTAAAATTCATCACCCGGAACTTCCAGCTGGGAAGAATTCAGGGTTCCCATCTCCGGCTGGAATCGCCTTACAATACATACCTGAATAAAGGACTTCCTCCCGGCCCTATCTGTACTCCTTCTATTGAATCCCTTGATGCGGTGCTGGATGCCCCGTCAACCGAATATATATTTTTTGTGGCCAGCCATAAATTTGACGGGAGCACAATCTTCACGACGAATTACGATGATCACCTGAAATATGTGAAATTGTTTCATGCCGAACAAACCCGGAGAGCCGATTCACTAAAAAAACTTAAGGCCAGCAGGTAATGTCCATTCTGAACAAAATAGGAGATAAACTTGCGGCATTACCACCGGCAAGGATAATTGTAAATAAGAGCAAAGCCAATTCGCTACCCGGGTTCCGGGGAATACCCCTGTATGACGTTGTGAAGTTTTTTTTTGGCCAGGTAAGAACCATCGGGATGACAGAAAGAGCCTCATCCATTGCGTACAACTTTTTCATGGCTATCCCACCCGCAATTATTTTTCTTTTTACATTGCTTCCCTTCTTACCCATCCCCAAACAATTCGAAGAAGAATTATACGGGCTGATCCGCGATGTGGTTCCCGGCGAAAAAGACCATGCCGTACTAATCGGGTTTTTAAGGGACTTTATTAATACTCCACGCAGCGGCCTGCTTTCGCTGGGTTTTATCCTGTCACTATTTTTCTCTTCCAATGCCGTGATGGGCATCATGCGTTCATTTGATAAGAATTACCTGGGCTTTAGAAAAAGAACTGATCTTCAAAAACGGGGAACCGCCCTGAAAATAACCCTGATGCTCTTTGTGATTGTTTTTGCCTGCATCATGCTGCTGATAGGGCGCGGGGCCGTTTTAAAATGGCTGGGTATCGAGAGCCAGCTCCTGAGAAACATTATCATTAATGCCCGCTGGCTGGTCATAGTTTTGCTTTTTTTTGCCTGCATTTCTTATATCTACCGGCATGCTCCCGCTGTTCATAAAAAATGGCATTTGATCAACCCCGGTTCTATCCTGGCCACCTTTCTCATGCTCCTGTTGACCGTGCTGTTTTCCTGGTGGGTAGCCCACTTTGGGAACTACAACCAGCTTTACGGTTCTATCGGAACCGTGTTGATCCTGATGCTCCTGATTTTTATTAATTCCCTGGTGCTGTTGATTGGCTTCGAATTAAATGTGAGCATCTCCTCGTTAAAAAAAATTGCAGATGAACGGAAAGATAATCCCGCAGACGGCAGCGTCAAATCCGCATAATTGCCGAACTTCGGTAAAGTAAAAATTATTACCATGAAAAAAATACTGTTCACAGCGTTCCCCGTAGTTGCCGTAAGCCTTCTGGCACTGGTGGTGAATGACCCGCTTCCTTTGGGCTCTCCGATCCCAAAACCTGAAGTAAAAATGAAGGATGTTTCGGGGAAAGAGGTCTCACTGAAGGATGCAAAAACCAATAAAGGGCTGCTGGTGATGTTTAGTTGCAATACCTGCCCTTATGTGATCAAAAACCAGGGCCGGGCTTTCGAGGTTTGTAAATATGCCCAGGGTAATGATATTGGGGTGGCTATCCTGAACTCCAATGAAGCAAAAAGAAATGACGATGATTCCTTCGAAGATATGAAGGCCTATGCCAAAGAACAGGGATACAACTGGTACTACCTGGTGGATAATAATTCAGCCCTGGCAGATGCTTTTGGCGCCAACCGTACGCCGGAGTGTTTTCTTTTTGACGGGAACGGGAAACTGGTTTACCATGGCGCAATTGATGATAATCCCTCCGATGCCGGTGCCGTCAGCCGCAAACACCTTATCAATGCCATCGATGAAATGAAAGCGGGAAAAGAGATTTCCGTGAAAGAATCAAGGTCAGTAGGCTGTACCATTAAAAGACTGTAAATAAAAAAACATGTTCTTAATCCCCGGACTTGCCGCCCGGGGATTTTTTTATGCAAATTTTATGGAATGTTTTTATGGAGGCATCTAAGCAGTCGGGGGCTTCAAATCTTATAACCGAAAATCAGCGCTTATGCTTTCCAGATCCACACTTAACCGGTTTATCATTATAGGCTTTATGGTACTGGTTGGATTTTGTCTTGCTAAAGCCATATATAATGGAAGTTTTATGGGTATAACACTGGCGCTGACAAGCCTGGGGGCCGGTGTTTATTTCCTCTACCTGCTGGTAAAAGGCAGGGAAGCCATGGAAAGAGAGGAAACAATTTGATGGTACCGGGTATAGCCATGATTTTTTTCCGGGGCCGGAACTAAACCGCTGCGCAGGAAATATAAACTCCTATTGATAACAACCGGCAGCAATAAAGCAACGGCGCAACGGACACGCAACCCTGTAACAGGCAAGCCATCGGGTAATTCTTTCCATGGTGAACTGATTAGCGGCAGGGGGAAATAATGCTTTTGAAAGCACGGTTAGTTCTTTTCGAGTAAAGCCCGGATCTCCTGCTTTAACTTATCATGGGAAATTTGTTCTTCAATGAATTTCCGGTAACCCGTCTGGTTATTAATAAAAAGGGTTGCCGGGATGGCTCCTGACCATTTCGCATCCACTTTCGGGCAGAAATAATCAGCGTTGGTCTCATCCAGCCAAACAATAGGTGCATTGATCTTCCTTTTCTTCGCAAAGGAAGATATATCGCCCGGGAAGGCCTCCTTAAAATCAAGGCTGACCAGTAAAATGGTAAGACTGTCCTTTTTATGATCTTTTATTTCCCCAAGGAAATAGGGTATTTCCTCAATACAGGGCTTGCACCAGGTGGCCCACATATTAATAATCAGTGGCGTCTTGGTTTCTGCGATGATTCTTTCAAGATCAACAGCTTTCACGCTCTTAATTACCTGCGCAAAACCGGTTACGCCAAGGCTCAGAAAAACAAACACCAATAAAGACTTCATCTTTTTCATAAACCTGGAAATTTAACTTCAAACCCGCCTGCCGGATGGCAGGACTCAAATTTCTTCATCTTTAAAACCCCACTCCTCCAATAACCCGTTATACCTGACGTCGTCCAAACTTTGCTGGTTGTATTGTCCTGCGTTGGTCTTCTGGCGGTAGGCTTCATACAAAGTGACCGCGCAGGCAACGCTTATATTGAGTGACCGGATTATGCCAACCTGCGGGATGATAAAATTTCCGTCTGCCAATACCCTGATCTCTTCACTCACACCGCTGTGCTCGTTTCCAAATACCAGCGCAATACTTTTTGTTAAATCAATACTGTGTAAACTTACAGCATCACTGCTGAGATGGGTAGTTAAAATGGTTGAATACCGGTTTCTCAGGGATGAAAAACAGTCAGCAGCATTTTCGAATTGGTAAACAGTCAGCCATTTAGCCGCGCTCGAGGAGCTTTTGACCCCCCATTTCTTATGCGGGGGGATTTTGGTATTCAGGATATAGATCTCCTGCACTCCCACTGCATCACAAGTTCTCATGACGGCAGAAATATTATGTGGGTCGGTGACATTTTCCAGAACAATCGTTATGTCGCCCTGTCTTTTATTTAAAACTGAAGTGAGTCGTTGTTTTCTTTCCGGGGTCATTGAATAGGAAGTTGTTAGCTTGCAATAAACGGCAAATTAAGTATATTTATAATTGGTGATTTTAAATAAACAAATTTTATGAAATACGCCCCTGTTCAGAATTATATCAGCGGAAAATTTACAAACTCCACGTCACAACGGACACTGGATGTAGTTTCGCCGCTGGATGGGAATCTTCTTTCCAAAATGCCGATGTCATCTTCCAAAGACCTGGATATGGCGGTCAAAGCGGCCAAAGCGGCTTTCCCTGCCTGGAGTAAAACGCCAATTAAGGAACGGGTACAGGTTTTTTTCCGCTATAAAACGTTGCTCGAAAAACATTTGAAAGAACTGGCTGAATTATGCAGTGAAGAAAATGGAAAAACCTATGGGGAATCAGTGGCTGAAATTGAAAAATGCATTGAATTAACAGAATTTGCCACTTCCCTGCCGCAACTGGTTACGGGTGAAATACTGGAAGTAAGTAAAGGTGTGGAATGCAGAACTGAGCATGTGCCCCTCGGTGTGGTGGCCTCCATTGTTCCCTTTAATTTCCCGGCGATGGTACCCAACTGGACATTACCTAACGCCATTGCCCTGGGCAATTGTATGATCATGAAGCCATCTGAAAAAGTTCCTTTATGTTGTGGCAGACTTGCAGAACTTTTAAAAGCCGCGGGTTTGCCCGATGGCGTTTTCAATATTATTCATGGGGATGTGGAAATTGTGGAAGCAATTTGTGATCATCCCGGGATTGAAGCTGTCTCCTTTGTTGGGTCAACCAAAGTGGCCAAAATAGTTTACCAGCGGGCTACCAAAAGTTATAAAAGGGCATTGGCGCTCGGTGGGGCCAAAAATCACCTGATGGTATTACCGGATGCGATTCCCGGAATGACAGCGCAGAATGTGGCTGCTTCCATGAGCGGTTGCGCTGGGCAACGCTGTATGGCTGCCTCAGCAATGATTGGTGTTGGCAATGTGGACAGCATTGTTGACAAAATATGCGAGGAAGCCCGGAAGATTGTTCCCGGGGAAAATCTCGGGGCCGTTATCAGCAAAGAAAGCAAAGAAAGAATTGAAAGATATATCGGCGAAGCAGAAAGGGATGGCGCCAAGATTTTAGTGGACGGTCGCAATGCAACCGTAAAAGGCAAGGAAAAGGGTACATATGTTGGTCCAACCGTGATTGATTATGTAAAACCAGGCATGAGTGTGGCCACCGAAGAGATCTTCGGTCCGGTGATCTCTATCATGCGCACCAATACGGTGGATGAAGCATTGGCTATTGAAAATGCCAACCCGTACGGTAATGCAGCCTCCGTGTTCACGCAGAATGGCGGGATGGCCCGTTATATTATAGACCGTGCCAGCGCGGGTATGATCGGTGTGAACGTGGGTGTACCCGTGCCCAGGGAACCGTTCTCCTTCGGGGGCTGGAACGAAAGCAAATTTGGTGTCGGTGATATTACCGGCAAGAGTTCGATCGAGTTTTGGACAAAGCTGAAGAAAAGCACAACAAAATGGAATGCAGAAGCTGGGGTTAACTGGATGAGTTGATAGTCTGTTATCGGATAAAATAAAAAACCGGGAACTTTCAATCATGACCAAAATAATTATTTTTTTCATCGGGCTCTTCACAGCTTTCGGGGGCTTTGGACAAGCACCCGTTGATGTTGCGGAAAGCTCGCTGAAAGTGGGTATTCTTGGAGAAGAAATTTTCTATTTTGGTTTTGCGGAAGGCGATAAACTCATTTTCAATTTTGAAGAAGCTAACGGCAAAGAATTAAAAGAGATTGAAATTGTGGAAATGCCCTCCTCCTCCAGGTTTATTGTTTATAAAACCAGCAGCATCACCAATAAACAGCTTAGCATCCCGAAAACGGGCATCTATAAATTCCGGTTCATGAATGGGGCCATCGGCGCCCGGCTCTGTAAATACAGGATACAACGCATCCCGGCAAGCGCAGCTACCCAGCACTTTAATTCCACGGTCTTTACGCACCTGGTCAATGACACCAGCTATACAACAGTCGAAGAGACTTTACTGTCAAAAACCGATACGGTATTTACCAATTTCCAGGACCGCACGGTAAAAGTTAATGCCGTCGGTGCCCCGGGAGGTAATAAATCGACATTTAATTTTGTGCTGAATGAAAATGTCATCGCCTGGAGTTATTATATCCATGTAAACCAGGCCGGGCAGCAAGCATATGATGAAGCGAATAAACAAACCGCGGCGGATTCAAGGCCCGCAATCACCAAATTTCCCACCTATAATGTACTGTCGGCACTGGCGCTGAACCGACCCGTTTCAATAAATAAACTCCAGGCAGGTGAAGACATTGCCTACTGGATCATGGAGGGCGAAAATGAGGACTTGTTTTTAAAAGGTGCCCAGTTTCGTTATATTAAAAAGGGGAAAGCGGTCAATGATTATTCGAGGATGGAGCCGCGTAAAGGAAGCCTCTATTTCTGCTTCGCCAATGATAACCCCGCCGATGCGGTAACCGTGACCGTTAAAATAACGGCCGTACAATTAAATGAAGCACTGGAAACAAAGCCTGTTAAAAGGATGCTGATTAAACAAAAAAATGAAATGTATCTGAAAAATTAATAACAAAGAATTTTATGTCAACAACCCGGACCATATCGGCAGCCCAGGAAATAATTACGGACAATCTCGATTACACTTTATTTTCCTGGAGCAAGCAGAAAGGAATTGCACCCATTGCCGTGAAACATGCGGAAGGTGTATACCTCTATGACTATGATGCTAAAAGGTATATTGATTTTTCATCGGGGCTGATGAATGTGAATATTGGACATGGTAACCAGCGGGTGACCGAAGCGGTAGTAAAACAAATGCAGGAAGTAGCATATGTGACACCCAGTTGTGTAACGAAAGTGAGAGGTGACCTGGGAAAAAAACTCGCCTCAATCTGCCCGGGCGATTTGAACCGCGCTTTTTTTACCCTCTGTGGCGCTACATCGGTCGAGAACGGGATAAAGCTGGCAAGATTATATACCGGCCGGCACAAAATCCTGGCCCGTTATCAATCCTATCATGGAGCTTCCTATGGTGCCATGTCGGCCAGTGGCGATCCCCGGCGCCTGCCAATGGATGCACAGCAATCTCCCAATTTTGTTCATTTTGATCTGCCTTATTTATACCGCTGGGAATATGGGGAAGAAAATTTACTGAAGGAATCTGTAGCATCGCTGGAAAGAGTGATGGCTTATGAAGGACCCGCTAATATAGCTGCTGTTTTACTGGAGGGTGAGTCGGGTTCATCGGGGTGCTTGAAATACCCGGCTGGATACCTGAAAGTGGTTAGGGAACTATGTAATAAGTATGGTATCCTGCTGATCATGGATGAAGTAATGAGTGGTTTTGGAAGAACAGGTAAATGGTTTGGCTTCGAAAATCACGGCATCGTTCCGGATATGATTGCGATGGCCAAAGGACTGACCTGTGGTTACCTTCCGTTTGGATGCCTGATGGTATCCGATAAAATAGCATCGAAGTACGATGACAACATGCTGGCCCTCGGCCTCACCTACTCAGCCCATCCCGTTAGTTGTGCCGCTGCACTGGAAACCTTGAAAATCTATGAAGATGATGGCTTGATTGAAAATGCCGCCGCCATGGGGCAATATGTGAATGTACAGGTAGAAAAATTAAAACAAAAACATCCAAGTATCGGAGATTTCAGGAATACGGGTTTGCTGGGTTGTATTGAACTGGTGAAGAACCGGGCCACCAAAGAACCCATGGCCCCATTCAACGCGAAGCCTGATGAAATGGCCGTGATGAATAAAGTGGCCGCAAAGATCAAAGACCTGGGCATGTATACCTTCGTGCGCTGGAGCTATATTTTTATTGCCCCACCGCTGATTGTAACAAAAGAACAGGTGGATGAAGGGTTGGCGATCATCAGCGAGGCGATAAAGATCGCTGACGAAGCTGTTAATTAAGAATGCGGTCACCTGGATTTCAGGGCGACAACGAATTCTTAATTCATAACTTATTATTATTGCATTGAGCGAAAACCAAAACATACCCGACTCTTCCCTCATCAACGAAGACCTTGCCCCGGTGCCTGTATCCAGGCGAACCTGGGGTACCTGGAACTATGCAGCACTATGGATCAGCATGAGCCTCTGTATTCCTACTTATACCATGGCCAGTTCCATGATCAATAACGGAATGAGCTGGTGGCAGGCGGTACTTACCATCTTTCTTGGTAATGCGATTGTATTAATACCCATGCTGTTAAATGGCCATGCGGGAGCAAAATACGGGATACCATTTCCTGTTTTTGCAAGAGCAAGTTTTGGAACAAAGGGTGCAAATATCCCGGCAATGCTCAGGGCCATTGTGGCCTGTGGATGGTTTGGCATCCAGACATGGATTGGCGGTGAATCACTTTATCATTTAATAAGGGCTTGGACCCCATCTCTGGAAGAAATCAATACCACATCACTCTTTCCCCAGCCACTACCTCTGGTATGTTTTGCCCTTTTCTGGCTGTTGAATATGTTTATCATTTACAAAGGCGTTGAAAGTATCCGGAAACTCCTTGTTTTTAAAGCCATTTTCTTACCGATTGCTGCCATAGCACTCTTCTGCTGGGCGGTGATTGCCGCAAAGGGACTGGGACCCATATTAAAGGAACCGTCAAAATTTTCAGATACTGCATCTTTTTTTTCCTTTTTTTTTCCGGCGCTGACGGCCGTAGTTGGCTTTTGGGCCACGCTGTCACTTAATATTCCTGATTTTACCAGGTATTCAAAAAGCCAGAATGCACATATAAAAGGACAGGCCATTGGGTTGCCACCCTCCATGACCCTGTTTGCCTTTGTTGGCGTGGTCGTTACATCCGCATCAGCCATTATTTATGGGAGTCCTGAATGGGACCCGGTAAAACTTGCCGGAAGATTCGATAGCAAAATGATGGTAACGTTTGCGATGATCGGAATTATCATTTCCACACTGGCCACTAATATCGCTGCGAATATAGTCAGCCCGGCTAACGATTTCTCCAACCTGTCCCCCAGTAAAATAAATTTCAAGCTGGGTGGATATATTACCGGCATTATCGGCGTATTGATATTTCCCTGGAAACTGATGGCGGATCCTAATGGCTATATTTTTACCTGGTTGATTGCCTATTCAAGCCTGCTGGGACCAATCGGGGGAATCATGATTGCCGATTATTATTTTATAAGAAAGAAAGTCCTGTTTCCTGACGAATTATACCAGCACAAGGGAAGGTATGGTTTCACCGGTGGTTTCAATTCTCTGGCTATTATTGCATTGCTGGCAGGCATATTACCCAATGTCCCGGGCTTCCTGATCAACATAAAACTGATGGCACCCGGTGCGGTGCCCGGCTGGATCGCCGGCCTTTATCATTATGCCTGGTTTGTTGGCTTTTTTGTAAGCGGTATTCTTTATATATTACTGATGCGTTCTTCTAAAACATCCATTCAAAACACCCAACCATCTTATGTCGCTGCTGATTAAAAACGGGAGAGTGATTACTGCTACGGATGATTATGTGGCAGATATTTTCATTGAAGGCGAAACCGTGAAAGCAATTGGCAAAAATTTACCCGTGAAGGCTGATAAAGAAATGGATGCCACGGGCAAGCTTGTTTTCCCAGGCGGAATTGATCCCCATGTCCACCTTGACATGCCCTTTATGGGGACATTTTCTTCTGACAATTATGAAACCGGCACCCGGGCAGCCTTATTCGGTGGAACGACTATGGTCATTGACTTTATTTTACAAAAACAGGGCAATAGTTTGCGTGCTGCCCTGGAAGAATGGAAAGGAAGGAGCGATAATAATTGCGTTGGTGATTACAGCTTTCATATGGCGGTGACAGACTTTAACGAGGATACGAAAAAGGAAATACGGGAAATGATTGAGCAGGAAGGCATCACATCATTCAAAACATTTATGGCTTATAAAGGTGCGCTGATGATCGATGACCGCCAGATGGTGGGCCTGATGCAGGAGGTAAAAAAACAAGGGGGGCTGATTAATGTGCATGCCACCAATGGCGACATGATCGATTTCCTGATTGCCCGGCACAGGGCGGAAGGAAAACTCTCACCGCTCTATCATTATTTGTCACAACCGGAAGTAACAGAAGCAGAAGCAAGCGGCCGTTTTGCTGATATGGCCAACTATACCGGTTGCCCGGGGTACATCGTTCACCTGACATGTGAGGGTGCACTAAATGCTGTTCGGAATGCTACAAAAAGAAACCAGAAGGTGTTTGTAGAAACCTGTATTCAATACCTGATTCTTGATGCATCGCTTTACGAAAAAAATTTCGAAGGCGCTAAATGGGTCATGAGCCCGCCATTGAGAGAAAAAAAGGACCAGGAAACTTTATGGGCCGGCATTAACCAGGGATTAGTGCAGGTGGTAGCCACTGACCACTGTCCGTTCAACTGGGAACAAAAACTGATGGGGAGAGAAGATTTTTCAAAAATACCCAACGGACACCCGGCTATTGAAAACCGGATGGAATTATTATTCAGCGAGGGGGTTAATAAGGGAAAGATCACGCTAAATAAATACGTGGAAGTAACGTGCACGAACCCTGCAAAAATTTTTGGCATGTTCCCGCGGAAAGGAACCATCGCAGTTGGAAGCGATGCGGACATAGTTATTTTTGATCCGGAAGAAAAGCACACGGTTTCGGCTAAAACACATCACATGAACGTGGATTATTCAGGCTATGAAGGATGGACACTGACGGGGAGAGTGAAAACGGTTTTATTAAGGGGCAAAATAGCGATAGACAATAATCATTGCCTGGTCGATAAAGGATATGGTAAATTTATAAGAAGAAGTAAAGTTTCACAAACGATTTAGGATTAAGAATTATGAGTTATGAGTCCAGATCACAAAACGGAAAGTGTCATCTCAAAGAAGGCCTATTCATTTGCTTTGGAAATTATCAACCTGTATAAACACCTTAGCACCGAAAAAAAAGAATTTGTACTTTCAAAACAGTTACTCAGATCAGGAACTTCTATCGGGGCGAATGTAAGTGAGGCAGTATCAGGCCAATCAAAGAGAGATTTTGTACATTAAACAGGAAAGAATTTACAGGGCTGTCGGTTACCTGCGATGAAAAAATAAAAATATTAAGCAGTATCATCCTGACCACAAAAGAAAAATACTTTAAGAAAAATGCTACTAATTAAATTACAACTCATAACTCATAATTCTTAACTTATAATTACCAGCAATGCCCAGAATTATAAAATCAGGACTGATCCAGCTCAGCCTGCCCAAAACGGAAGGTGAAGGATCGATTGCGGAAATAAAAGAAGCCATGGTGCAGAAGCATATTCCCTACATAGAAGAAGCGGGAAAGAAAAGCGTACAGATTCTTTGTTTCCAGGAAATATTCAATACGCCTTATTTCTGTCCCGGCCAGGATAAGGCCTGGTATGAGAGTGCTGAAACGGTTCCGGGACCAACCATTGAACGGATGCAGGAGTATGCCAGGAAATATAATATGGTGATCATTGTACCGGTGTATGAAAAAGAACAGGCCGGTGTATTATACAATACCGCCGCGGTGATCGATGCCGACGGAACGTACCTGGGAAAGTACCGGAAAAATCATATCCCTCATACATCAGGTTTCTGGGAAAAATTTTTCTTTAAACCCGGCAACCTCGGCTACCCGGTTTTCCAAACGAAGTATGCAAAAGTGGGAGTATATATCTGCTATGACCGTCATTTCCCTGATGGCGCCAGGTGCCTGGGATTGAATGGCGCGGAGATCGTTTATAATCCTTCTGCAACCGTGGCTGGGCTTTCACAATACTTATGGAAGCTGGAACAACCTGCCCATGCCGCTGCCAATGGTTATTTTATGGGTTGTATTAACCGGGTTGGTGAAGAAAAACCCTGGAACCTGGGAAAATTTTACGGGACATCTTATTTCGTGGACCCCCGGGGACAAATTTTTGCGCAGGCTTCCGAAGACAAAGATGAATTGCTGGTAGCGGACTTTGACCTGGACATGATAGAAGAAGTGCGGGCAACCTGGCAGTTTTTCAGGGACAGGAGACCGGAGACCTATGGCAAATTGGTTGAGCTATAATAAGAGAGTGAAAATGTGGAGATGTGAGCCTGCGAAAAAATCAAAGCCAGTCCCACATCTTATTTCCACACTTCCAAATTCATCACATTTCCATTATTAATACTATGGCAATAGTTAATAACAGGCTTTCAAACCAGCAATACGAGGCAAACTTCGCTGACATTCACCCACCGTTTGAAAACATTACCGCTGCGCAGGTGGAAGCCAACCGTTGCCTGTTCTGTTATGATGCGCCCTGCACCAAGAGCTGCCCTACCAGCATCAATGTCCCGAAATTTATTAAACAGATCGCAACCGATAATATCAAAGGGTCCGCGCATACTATTTTCACGGCTAACATCATGGGTGCGGGATGCAGCAAGGTTTGTCCTGTTGAAAAATTATGCGAAGGAGCCTGTGTTTACAATTTGCTGGAAGAGGAACCGATTCAAATAGCAAGACTGCAACGTTACTCCACCGAAAAAGCCATGGAGAAGAACTGGCAGCTTTTTCAACGCAAAGCGCCTGCCGGAAAGAAAGTGGCGATTGTTGGCGCCGGGCCGGCGGGGCTTAGCTGTGCACATATATTATCAAGAGAAGGGATTGCTGTAACGATCTATGAAAAAGAAAATCGCGGAGGCGGGCTGATGACCTATGGCATCGCAGCCTATAAGGTGACCCCGCAGTTTTGCGAGGAGGAAGTAAATTATATTTTATCGATTGGTGGAATAGAAGTTAAATACAACCAGGAGCTGGGTTCAACTATCTCGCTGGATGATCTCCGGAAGAATTATGATGCGGTTTACCTGGGGATCGGTGTTGGCGTAGCGAGGCAACTGGATATTCCCGGAGAAGATTTGCCTGGCGTGGAAGACGCGATCAGTTTTATTTACAACATCAGGGCAAATGGTTACCCGGCTGTACCCGTCGGGGATAAGGTGGCGGTTATTGGTATGGGCATGACGGCGATCGATGCCGCAACACAGGCAAAACGTTTGGGAGCAAAAGAAGTCACCATGGTTTACCGGAGAACCGAAGCTGAAAAACCCTGCACCCAGGTTGAACTGGATATTGCCCGGCTCGATGGTTGTAAAATTATCTGGCTGGCAGCGCCAAAAGAAATAAAGGGGAATGGTAAGGTTGAGCAAATCCTTTGCAGTGTCATGGAATTGGGGGAACCGGATGCCAGTGGTCGTCGCTCCCCTGTTGATACAGGAAAAACATTTTCGCTGGAAGTGGATATGGTGATCAAGGCTGCAGGACAGGTTCCTTTTGAAGAACTGGTTAGCGGCAGCGGGCTTAATAATAACAACGGAAGGATCGTGGCAGGTAAAAATGGTGCGACAAATATAAAAGGAGTATTTGCTGGCGGAGACGCCGTCAATGGCGGTAAAGAAGTGGTGGATGCCGTACAGGCAGGAAAAGATGGAGCAAAAGCAATACTTGGATTTCTGGGGCTGGTTTACGAACCAACGACTTAAACATAAGAAAACACTCGTTTAACTTTTTTACGGGGAGTTGTTTTTGTCCATTCATATTCCCAAAGGAGTATTCACTGGAGTTGGTAATATAAAAAAAAATTATGGCAGACATTTCATCAAATTTTTTAGGCATTAAGTCTCCCAATCCATTCTGGTTGGCGAGTGCCCCTCCTACTGATAAAAAATACAATGTATTGCGGGCATTTGAAGCCGGCTGGGGTGGTGTAGTATGGAAAACACTGGGCTCGCAGGTAAAAAACGTATCATCAAGGTATTCGGCGGTTGATTTCAATGGCGGCCGGGTAATGGGTTTTAATAATATTGAACTTATTTCTGACCGTCCGCTGGAGATTAACCTGAAAGAGATTGAAGAGTGTGTGAAATTATTTCCCGACCGGGCAATGGTTGTTTCGCTGATGGCGGACAACGATAGAAAAAGCTGGCATGAATTAATCAAAAAAGTAGAAGATACAGGTGCCCATGGATTCGAACTGAATTTTGGGTGCCCGCATGGCATGACGGAACGCGGTATGGGCGCGGCCGTGGGACAGGATCCGGAGATTGCCTGCATGGTAGTGGAATGGGTGATGGAAGCAGCTACCATCCCCGTTATCACAAAGCTGACCCCGAATGTCCACTCGGTGGTGCCAACGGGCCGCTCGGTGGTGAAAGCCGGCACACATGCATTGTCATTAATCAATACTATACAATCAGTCACTGGTATTGACCTCGATACACTGGTACCGAATCCCTATGTTGCCGGCAAATCGGTATTTGGAGGTTATTGCGGGCCGGCCGTAAAGCCTATTGCGCTGAAGATGCTTGCAACAATTGCGCAGGATGAACTGACAAGGACAGTTCCCATATCCGGCATTGGCGGCATCAGCACATGGAAAGATGCCGTCGAATTTATGCTCCTGGGGGCCAGCAATGTACAGGTCTGCACGGCAGCGATGAAGCATGGCTTCCGGATTATAGAGGATATGTGTGAAGGGTTGAACAACTGGATGGATGAAAAAGGATTTAAGACCCTGGATGATCTTATCGGTAAATCGGTCAACACCCTCACCCATTGGGAGGAACTGGATATCAATTACCATCATATTGCAAATATCAACCAGGATAAATGCATTCATTGCGGGCTTTGCTATATTGCCTGTGAAGACACTTCTCACCAGTCCATCAACCTGGAATACGGCAAACCCTATAATACCTATACAATAAAAGAGGAGGAATGCGTGGGCTGTAATTTATGCCAGCTGATTTGCCCTGTTGAAGATTGTATCACCATGGTGGAGCATCGCGTAGCTCCCGAGTATATCAACTGGATCGAGTGGCAGAAAAGGGGTCTGCCTTTAAATGATCATTGATAGTTCCTTTTTTCTCCGGCTGTTGTTTTTAGCCTGTACCCCGAATAGTGCTTTTCCAATTGAATACTGTTTGTTTTTGAGACCCGTTTCAATACAATTACGTGAGTGGTCCCCTGGGTTAAGCTGATTCATTTATTCCCCCGTATTTTTTATAACTTTAGAACTACCAAACGCTTGACCGCCCCATGTATCACAAAACCAAAGAGAAAGTTCACGGGTTGCTGCACCCGGAAATAGTGGGTAATAAAAATTGGGATAAGGTCATTAATGTTTTCATTATCGTACTGATCATCCTGAATGTGATTGCCGTAATGATGGAAACAGTGCCTGGCTTTCACGATGAGCCTCATGAGAAGAAATTCTTCCGCTATTTTGACCTGGTTTCGGTGATCATCTTTACCGTTGAATACGTCCTGAGGGTATGGAGCAGTAACCATGAATTAAAATACCGGCACAGTATCAAAGGACGTTTAAAATACATGGTCTCACCCGGGGCGCTTATAGACCTGATTGCTATACTTCCTTTTTACCTCCATGCTATTATCGGTCTTGACTTGAGAATACTGCGTATCCTCCGGCTGATGCGTTTCTTCAGGTTATTCAGGCTTACTGCCTACATGAAATCGACTCATGTTATTATCAATGTGTTTAAAACAAGAAAAAACGAATTATTGCTAAGCCTGATACTTGTAATTTTCTTAATTATTCTTTCTTCATCCGCCATTTACTTTGCCGAGCATGATCACCCGGTGAACCAATATAAATTCACCAGTATACCAGCGACTATCTGGTGGTCAGTTGTAACACTCACCACCACGGGTTATGGGGACATGTACCCCATGACCACCTTTGGGAAATCCATGGCTGGTGTGATTATGCTTACCGGCGTGGCTTTTTTTGCCTTACCTGCGGGTATCATTACCGCAGGTTTCCTGGAAGAATTCAGAAAAAATAAAAAGCATCCCAATACAAAATGCCCGCATTGCGGGAAGATCATCGATTTAGATGATAGCCACGACCATTGACCTGCAGGGACGTTAGAAAAAAATTTCCGCCCTGATCTTATTTTGTAAACTTGTTAATACGAAATAAGTTAAAATATCAATTGATGCTGAGCTGAGAGTGAGCGCCCTTTGGCTCTATTTTTGTCCTTTGACCACTTGCATTATAAGTCAACTTATTATGAAACAAATATTAAAGATTACCGGGATTACCCTTCTTGCGCTGATCGCATTATCTTTTCTTATCCCGGTAGTATTTAAAAAGCAAATCAAGGCTCTTGTAAAAAAGGAAATCAATAAAAGCCTGGATGCAACCGTTGATTTTTCTGATGCCAGTCTCTCCCTGTTCCGGCATTTTCCCAGAGTAGGTATCGTCGTGGAAGATCTGACGGTTGTCGGGTTAAATGAATTTGCGGGAGATACCCTGATTGCCGCAAAAAAAGTAGATGGTTCAGCTGGGCTTTTCAGTGTATTAAAGGGAAAGGATATAAAGGTAACCGGGCTTTATTTTGAATCCCCGCGTATACATGCGCTGGTCAATAAAGAAGGGAAGGCCAACTGGGAGATTGCAAGAGAAAGTATTGACAGCACGGATAACCCGGATACGGCTGCTTCCGCTTTTAAAATGACCCTGAAAAAATATGAGATCAATAATGGTTACCTGTTGTTCCGCGATGAAAAGGCAAATACCTTTATAGAACTGCACGGGTTGGACCATGCCGGAAGCGGCAATCTGACCGCGGATGTTTTTACACTTTCTACCGTGACGCATGCGGAGTCCGCCACCTTCACACAGGACGCCATCCCTTACCTGGTCAATACAAAAACTGATATAAAGACAGATATAAAAATTGATAACAGGACCAATACCTATACGCTTAAAACAGATGACATTGTATTGAATAACCTGACACTGGCTGCCGAAGGATTTATTCAACTGGTTAATGACAGCACCTTCAATATGGATTTTGCCTTCAAATCTCCTTCCAATGATTTCCGCGATATCCTGTCGATGATACCTGATATCTATAAAAAGGATTTTGAAAAAATCAAAACGAGTGGTAAAGCTGTATTTAATGGATTTGTCAGGGGCACGTATGCCCCGCGGCAAATGCCGGCCTATGATGTAAACCTGGAAGTCAAGGATGGCTTCTTTCAATACCCAGATCTGCCAAAACCTGTAAAGAATATACAATTATCGCTCAGGGCCAGCAATAAAGACGGTCAACCTGATAACGCGGTAATAGATATTTCCAATGGTCACCTGGAAATAGATAATGAACCATTTGATTTCCGGTTTATCTATAAAAACCCGGAAACAGTCCGGTTGATTGACGCTGCAGCCAAAGGCAAACTGGACTTATCACAGGTTTCGCGGTTCATTAAATTGCAAAATGGCACCAGGTTAGGTGGTCTTGTTTGGGCGGATGCATTTATAAAAGGACCCATGAAAGCTATTCAGCAACAATCAGGATCCTTTACGGCCGGGGGGTTTTTCGATATCCGCGATCTTTTTTATTCTGATAACAGCTTTCTACAACCCATAAAGAACGGGAACATAAAAGCCACCCTGGAAAATAGCGGTGGTATAGCCGATAACACCGTCGTGAATATTTCGTCGGGTCATGCGGAAGTAGGCAATGACCCGGTTGACTTTTCGCTGCGTCTCAGCCATCCCGTTTCCACGGTTGATGTGGCCGGTCATGCAAAGGGCCGGTTTACGTTAGAGCACATCAAGCAGTTTACAAAATTAGAACCCGGTACCAGTATCAGCGGTGTATTAAATGCTGACCTGGATTTTTCCGGTAATAAAACCGCGATCGATCAGAAACAATATGACAAGATACTGTTGAACGGAACCGCGGGTTTGAACAACCTCAAATACCAGTCTAGCGAATACCCGTCGGGAGTAACCGTTTCAGGAACCCAGCTGCTGTTCAATCAAAAAACGGTTACCTTAAGTAACCTCCATGGCAATTACCTGAATACCAATTTTACGGCTACCGGAGTTTTGAATAACCTGGTCGGTTTTGCCATGCAGGACCAGGCCCTCGCGGGTAACCTGTCTGTGAACGCAGATAAGGTAAACCTGAATGAATGGATGGGGACTTCCTCCACCGCGTCGCCAAACAGTACAGCCGGCGAACCATTTTTGGTGCCAGCTAACGTAAACTTTACCATTAAAGCTTCTGCCGGGCAGGTAAAATATGATAAGGTAGATTATAACAATGTCAATGGCACGATGGTCATAAATGAAGAGAAAGTGACCTTGCAGAATATAAAAACCAATGTATTGGATGGAGACGTGGTACTGAACGGTTCTTACTCAACCCTGTTGAATAAAAAAGAACCGGACATCGGCCTGAGTTATGACATAAAAGATATGGATGTACAGAAAGCATTCCTGTCGTACAATACCATACAGGCCTTGATGCCAATTGGGAAATTCCTGTCAGGAAAACTTAATTCGCAACTTTCGCTGACTGGCAACCTCTACGGAAGCATGATGCCAAAGCTCAATAGCCTGAGTGGTAAAGGCAACCTGCTGCTCCTGAAGGGGGTGTTACAAAAATTTGCACCATTGGAAAAGCTCGCAACCGTATTGCAGATTGACCGCCTGAAGTCTATCAGTGTAAAAGACATTAAGAACTATATTGAATTTGCAAACGGCAGGGTATTGGTAAAACCTTTTACGATCAAAATCGACAATATTGAAATGCAGATCGGCGGGTTCCATGGATTTGATCAATCAATCGATTATGGAATACAAATGAAGTTGCCCAGGAGTGTAATGGGTTCCAAAGGCAATGAGCTTGTCAACAGCCTTACTGCAAAAGCGCTCAGCAAAGGAATACCTGTTAAACCCAGTGAAACCATCAACCTGAATATTAAAATGACTGGCAGCATTTCCAATCCTTCGATTGGAATTGACCTGAAAGAAATGGCGGGTGACGCCCTTGAGGGGATAAAAGAACAGGCCAAAGACTTTGTGCAGGCGAAAATTGACAGCGCCAAACAAAAGGTGAAGGATTCGTTAGCGGCGGTAAAAAAACAACTTACCGATAAGATAAAAGACAAATTAAAAGATCAGATATTCGGCAAGGATACCAGCACCCAAAATAATAATCCACCGGATACTTCTCAAAAAAAGCCTGCTCCCAACATCAAGAAAACAATAAAAGATATTTTCATCAAGCCCAAGAAACCAGCGAAGGATACCATCAAACCGTAATAAGAAAACAGCTTCTGAACTGGAAGCCGTTTTTAGTCGGGATGAGTGGATTCGAACCAGCGACCCCTTCGTCGAGAACGAAGTATCCCGTAACAAAAATAAAAAAGCCCCTTGATTTCTCAATAGCCTTTTAAACAAGGCAGGAAATAAGAAAATGCAAATACCTGATTTGCGGTTCATTGCAATTTATGATCTAACAACTGGCGGCCCTTGAGTTCCCCCCTGATACAGCAGAATGCTGACCATTTCCATTGATGGCCTAATTATTGAGCTGGAGTTTGCATATGATTTAAATCACCAAAACATGCTATTTATATGCTCCTAGTTTTCATACCTTTCAGAGCATTCTTCTTTCTATTCTTTAAACCTAAATCAATAGACAATGTCAATCAACATTCTTGATACCGTAAAACAGTATCTTACTCCCGATCTTATCACAAAAGCAAGCTCCATGCTGGGAGAAAATGAAACAGCTGTGAGCAAAGCATTGTCCGGAGTGGTTCCGTCCGTCTTCAGTGGGTTAATATCAAAGGCCTCTTCCGGAGGAACGAGTGGCGCCAATGATATTTTGAACATGGCAAAAGATAGTCATAGCAGCGGGTTGTTAGGTAATATTGGAAATATTTTCAGCGATGGAGGGCTCCTGAATAAAGGGGCTGGTTTACTCCAGGGACTATTCGGAGATAAGCTTAATGGAATAATAAGCAGCATAGCTTCTTTTGCAGGAATCAAAAATTCTTCCGCCAGTTCACTTTTCAGCATGGCGGCACCGGTTGCTACAGCGACGGTAGGAAAATATGCTGTGGAAAACAACCTGAATGCAGGCGGACTCTCCTCATTCCTCGCCAGCCAAAAAGCAAATGTGATGAACATGCTTCCTGCCGGCTTATCCGGAATTACATCCTTGTTAGGACTCGGCAAAATATCTGATGGCATCTCCTCTGTGACCAGCAACGCCAGGCAATCCGCTACATCAACTGCAAATTATGTGAGTGACAGAGTTGAAGAAAAGACAGGCGGAATGAAATGGTTGTTATGGCTCTTGTTGCTGGCCCTTGCAGCACTCGCGGCCTGGTATTTTCTTTTTGGAGGTAAAAGTGGTTGCAGTAATTCAAAACCGGCCACTTCAGATACAACAGTAATGACCACAATCCCGGCGGATACAGCCACCACGGTCACCACAACGACCAGTTCTAGAGAATTCATGAAAGTTAGATTACCCAACGGCAGTGAACTGGATGCTTACAAAGGTGGGATTGAAGACCAGCTGGTTAATTTTCTTGGCACCAATTGGGCGAGATTGGGTGCAGACTCGCTAAAAAAAGTGTGGTTTGATTTCGATGATCTCAATTTTAAAACCGGCAGCGCTGACATTACTGATGAAAGCCAGCGACAGCTGAACAATATTATCGCCATATTGAAAGCATTTCCAAAAGCCAAAATTAAAATAGGCGGATACACCGATAAAACCGGAAACGAGGAAACAAACAAAAAACTATCTGCCTCAAGGGCCGAAGCAGTGAAGACTGCCTTAACGAAAGCTGGTCTCAGCGGCCAGGTAGATGGTGCGGAAGGATATGGTTCAGCTTTTGCAAAATTTGCGGCCGATGCTCCGGAATCCGACAGGGTAAAGGACAGGCATGTATCCGTAAGTGTAAGAGAATAAATTATCGCTATAAGCCAACCTGGAGCTAGTAAAAGACCCCTGAAATAATTCAGGGGTCTTTTCTGTTATCGGGACGACTGGATTCGAACAAGCGACCCCTTCGTCCCGAACGAAGTATCCCCTCGCTGGCGTGACTACATCCTGAAAATTTATAGTGCTTAAAACTCAACTAACCTTAAGTGCAAAAACAAAAGACCCCTGATTTCTCAAGAGTCTTTCAAATGGTCGGGATGACTGGATTCGAACCAGCGACCCCTTCGTCCCGAACGAAGTATCCCGCC
>JANWIJ010000028.1 GCA_025449935.1 Chitinophagaceae bacterium | reverse complement strand
AAATCTCATAATCATGGGCATTACCGGCCGTTCCGCCCTGGGGCAAACATTTATAGGAAGCAATACATTGAAAATGGTTGAGCAAAAAGTCTGCCCGGTGCTTATCATCCCTGCGGAAGCACGGTACCGGGAGGTGAAAAATGTGCTTCTCACTTCTGACTTCAAAAATGTAGCATCCTCCACTCCTTCGGTTCCCATCCGCACTATATTAAAACCCTTTCGCCCGGCGCTGCACATCATGAATGTAAACAGCGAGATCTATGTTTCCTTATCCGAAGAGTACCAGGCTGAAAAGGAAAAGCTTAAAGAGATGTTTAAAGAATTCAACCCCGAATTTTATTTCCTGGGCCTCTACGATGTAAGTGAGGCGATCAACCTGTTCTCACAGGATAAAAACATCGACTTTATGATCGTCATTCACAAGGACCAGAACATTTTTTCCCGGTTTTTTATTAAAAGTCACACCAAGAAACTGGCCTACCAGAGCCAAATTCCCGTTTTGGCATTGCACGAATAGGCAAAATACCCGGTAAGATCAGCTTGACATCACCCGAACAAATAATTACCTTTGTTCCTGTTCATGAAATACATTGCCAAAAAACCGGATCGCATTATTACGTTTGCCGGGCAATCTTTGCCGGCTAATTTCTATATCCCGGATTGATCAGCTTCGCCCCTTTGCTTTACTGCCCATCAACATTAACCGGTCACCCGGGTTTTTTATTTAACGAATGCTTGTATGAAAAATATCAAATTGATAGAAATTCCCTCAGAAATCGGAGCCGGCACCCGCGGGGCCAGTTTGGGTATTGAAGCTATTAAAATTGCGGCCCTGGATTTCATGAGCAATTTCTTTATTCATTTCCCCTCGGAAATAATCCCCCATGAAAACAAACTGTTATACGAACCCATCGAATCCCCTTATGCAAAACGCATAAAAGGAATTGCGACTTTGTACGACAGGCTGAGCAAATCAGTCAGCGATTCGATGAAGAATAATTTTTTCCCGGTAGTCCTGAGCGGTGACCACAGTACAGCGGGCGCCACAATTGCCGGGATAAAGATGGCGAAACCCAAAAGCAAACTGGGCGTGATATGGATTGATGCCCACGCGGACCTGCATACTCCCTACACCACTCCTTCCGGGAACGTACATGGTATGGCGATGGCGGTCTCCATCGGGAAGAACAATGAAGAATGCGGTGTTCATGAAGTGGATGAACTAACCGCCAAGTACTGGAACCAGCTAAAGAACACGGGTAAGATACCGCAGAAGGTTTTGCCGGAAGATGTGGTATTTATATCACTCCGCGATTATGAAAAGGAAGAAAGACATCTCATTGATAAATATGAAATGAAGGTTATTACCACCAAAGAAGTAAGGAATAAAGGAGCCGAGAATGTAGTCCGCGCGGTACTGCGCTACCTGTCTGATTGTACAGATATATATATATCATTTGATGTCGACAGCCTTGATTCTTCCATCTCGAAAGGAACCGGCACGCCGGTGGGAAACGGCCTTAAAGAGAGAGAGGCCGAGGACCTGATCAGTAAATTCATGCAAAACAGGAAAGTTTGCTGTTTTGAAATAACGGAAGTGAATCCCACACTCGATAAGGAGAACCTGATGGCGGAAATAGCCTTCAATATCCTGCAACGAAGTGTGAATGTACTCATGATGAATTAACACAAGGAATTATGCCCAGGTTACTATTGCTGTTTACTTTCTGTATTCATCTCCATTTCACCGCCAGTGCCCAGGATACTGATTACGCGGGCACGATCCAATCGCACCGCGAAAAATACGTAATGAACCATGGCGCCGTGAAAGGAGGAGATAAAAAATATTTTCATTTTTTTCCTGCCAGTGAAACATACCGTGTTTCCGCGACCTTTGAAAGGATTTATGAAGCCCCCTGGTTCAAAATGCCCACTTCCGGAAATTCGCACCAGGTATACCGGGTTTATGGCATACTGCGCTTTTCCCTGCACGACACCCTGCTCAGGCTGCATATTTATGAATCCCAGGAACTGATGAAAACCAGGGAGTATGCGGATCATCTTTTTATTCCTTTTACTGACAAAACTTGCGGGGATGAAAGCTATGATAATGGTCGCTATATTGACCTGACAACAAAGGACCTTGAAACAGGTAGCTACACTATCGATTTCAATAAGGCATATAATCCCTACTGTGCCTATATCAGCAACCGCTACAATTGCCCCATCCCCCCAAGAGAAAATGATCTTCCGGTGTCGGTCCGGTCAGGCGAAATGAAATTTGGAAAAGATCATTGAGTGATTACAGCAGGGCCAGCTTCTCTTTTATAATCATGGTTGTGACCGGCCCCAGTTCAAAGGAACTTTCCAAACATTCCCGGAGCAGCGCTTTCGCTTCCTGTTTTTTACCGTTAGCGGCGAAGACCAGTGCGGTGTGGAATAATGCGTTCGGCTCAAACGTTTTTTTATAAACATAGTTAGTCGCCAGTGTCATTGCTTTGTTGTTCTCGCCATTCTTAAAATAAGCCCACGCGAGCCAGTCATAGGTTTCAGGCGTAGCGCGGTGTTTAATTTCCTTTCCTGCTATCTCAAGTGCTTTGGCAGGATCAGCAAGCTCCTCAGTAAAAACCGAAATAAGGTATTTGTTATACATGTCGCCGTAACCGGGCTTTTGGACTTCATCCAGGAACCGGCGGATATATCCTGTCTTCTCCCCGTTATTTCCCTCCCACCCTTCTATTTCGGCCAGTGCCAGGTAAATATCCGGCATATTGGTTTGGGATAATATATAGTGCAGGATCTTTTTAGCCTCCGCGCTGTTTTTATCGTGCGAATAAGCAATCCAGGCAATTCCTTTCAAGGCATAAATATAACTGGTATCTTTTTGCAGCACTTTAATGTATGCTTCATAAGATTCTTTCACCCTGCCCGCATGTCCGTACATATCTGCCAAATTCGACAAGGTCCAGCAATATAAATTTTTACTCCTGCTTTTTACTTTTTCAAATGCTTGCTGCATTAATTCAATCGCCTTGTCCAGGTTCCCGTTATGATCTTCCAGCTTTGCCCGGCGGATCAGGTAATCAAAAGCTTTTTTATCCTCCAGTAAGCCAAGGCTATGAGTTGCCATTTTATAATTACCCAGTTCCATCCCGGCATCAAACTCCAGCAAGCGGTTAATATACCTGTCTCCTTCTGCCCCGAAGGCGGCCTTATTATATTCTGCTGCGTCAATAAACCGGTGTTGCGTGATCGCATTTTGTGAGAGGGCAAAAAGTATTTCAGGGTCACTGTTCCTGAGCATGCCCGAACCGAACTTTAATAAGGAATCTCCGAGTACAAGGTGATCAACCTTTCCCGTCAGCGCAAAAAGCCGCAGGTGAGCCGATGCTGCCTGGAGGATATCTACATAATTCGTTCCATGATCTTTGAGCCGGGTCTCCCAGAACGAAAGCTCCGCGGCAGTGGTTGTAAGTTTGGACTTCAGTACCCCCTGCCGGAGGAAGGCGGTGTAATCACCGGGGTTGGCAATCCGCTTTTTCGAAGCGCAGGAAGCCAGGAGAATAGCAAAAAGAAGGATGGATGGTGCTTTCATTACTGGAATTGAAAATTGAAAAAATTTGCCGGGTTGCAGGCACTGCTACCCGGCAATAACACCGGCCATTAAAAGGGAGATGCGAGATAAGGGAATGTAGCAGAAAAAGCCTTATCATTTGCATTCACATTATCGTTATTGAGTCCCGGGTTCGACATTCCGCTTGCTCCCCCGAATATGAGCGTAAGTTCAGTAGTGATCACATCATCCGACAAACCCCGGCCTGTTAGTGTACCAAACGCAGTGGCTCCGGTCATACTCACATTCAGGACATCAGTAACCAGGGCCCCGGCAAAAGTTGCTTTGTCCCAACCCAATACATTTGTTGTATAACCAAAACCCGTTAGCACACTCTGGAACTGCGCGTTGAAAGCAGCATTCATAGCAGAGGGCACCGTCGTATTGAATTCATTCTTCCTCGCAGAGCTTACAAATACCGTATTGATCGCCGGTCTTGCCATCTGGTCATTCTGGGTAAAAGTTCCTGAGGTATCAAAATTATCGGCAGGTGCATCATCCTTATCGCAACCCACCAGGACAAAGCCGAGAATGACAGCGGCAACGATTGAAAATTTATTTATGCGTATCATGATTATATAATTTTATGGTTAAATGGATTATTTAGATTTGGTTTCACCCCACACATTAATTGAAGCCGCTGCTCCTAACAATGATTTAGGCACTTCTACCACGATTGACATCACGTTCGTCCCGGCAAATGAATCTGTGCCCGGGTTATTAAAGCTTGCAGCTGTACCCGCGATGATTTGTTTAAACCGTCCGAGATCAAAGAAAAACGGATCATCACGGGGGCCAGCAAAAATGCGTGTACCATTTCCGTTTGAAGCCGTACTCGGACTGCCTGCTCCATAACCTGTAACAGCAACTTCTGTGGAAGGTCCGCTTGTTTTTACAGTGCTGGTTAAGCCAGGCGTACCCACAGCGACAGGGCCATACACCCTCATTTTCCCATTTTGAACAAGGCATTGAATCACCAGGTCCTCAATATTATCACCCGTATTGTCAATATTAAATTCATACATGACATTGGCTGGAAAACTGGCCGCGCCGGTAGCAGCCGGTGATAACAGGCCCTGGGTATTCAACACAAATACCATTTTGGAGTTGTCTGCCGGACTTTGAAAGGCATAAATGTCGGTAATGTCATTACCGGGACTGGTGCTTCCGGGTCCTGTTACAGCAGGAGCATCAATATGGTCAGCCGCATAAATGATACTGCCAATAAGAACAATACCCAACAGGCCACCAAGGAGAAATTTCTTTTTCATGATTAAAAGATTTGAGTAAAAGATTATTGATTATGATCCAACGATTTCACGTATCCCGGGAATAGCAGCTGGGAGCGCCCCGTCTTTCGTATAATCGTCTTCTGGTTACGCTACAGTTACGGCCGTCGTTTAGTTTTAGATTGCTTCGATGCGATTCTTTTTACCTCCCATCAAAAAAGGATCAGTGCGACAGAACTGTTCTTTAATTTGCAGCGTAGATACTCAACAAACATGATCAACATGATATCCAGGGGAATTTGCATGTTAATTTTACTGCTCATAGCTTTTGAAGGCTCATCTCAACCCGGAAACATTGAAGGATTTATTAATGATGCAGATTCCAGGTTGCCGTTAAACGGTGCCTCAGTCAATATTCCCGGTAATAAGGGTGATAATTCGGACCTGTTTGGCCGGTTCAGTATACCGGCAGTTAACCCGGGGCAATACGAAATGATCGTGTCCCATATTGGTTATAAGACGGAAATCATCCCGGTCGAAGTAAAATCCAACCTCCGGTCATCTGTAAATGTGAACCTGCGTAAAAACAACCTGGACCTGGCCGAAGTAAGACTGAACAGCAGGAAAAACACTGCGCTCAACACCATCAGTGCCGTCGATATTCTGTTGAGGCCCGTTAACACTTCGCAGGATCTGTTACGTATCGTTCCCGGGTTGTTTATAGCGCAGCATGCGGGCGGCGGCAAAGCGGAACAGATATTTTTGAGAGGCTATGATATTGATCATGGAACCGATATCAATATTACCGTGGATGGGATGCCGGTGAATATGGTCAGTCATGCACATGGCCAGGGTTATGCTGATCTACATTTCCTCATCCCTGAAACCGTGGAGAAAGTTGGTTTTGACAAGGGGCCTTATTTTGCCAACAAGGGCAATCTTGGAACTGCTGCTTACGTGGAATTCACTACAAAAGAGTTCCTGGAGGAGAGCAGCATCAAACTCGAGACCGGGCAGTTCAATACGTTCAGGGCTGTCGGGTTATTGAAGATCTTTAACAGGCAAACCGGGCAAAGCCGGCAACAGTTTTATATGGCCTCCGAATATTCTGCTACTGACGGCTATTTCCAAAGCCCGCAGGATTTTCACCGCTTTAATTTAATGGGAAAGTACAATATCTGGTTTGGCAACCAGTCACAGCTTTCAATTACTGGCTCCACGTTTGACAGTAAATGGAATGCTTCGGGGCAGGTGCCTGACAGGGCGGTGCGCAGCGGGATGATTGACCGTTTTGGCGCTATTGATGATACGGAAGGTGGAAATACCAGCCGGACCAATCTAAGTGTGAATTTTAATAAGCAGTGGAGGAATAACTGGAAAACCAGTGACCAGCTGTATTACTCAAGGTATCATTTTAACCTTTATTCAAACTTTACATTTTTTCTCGAAGACCCGGTCCATGGTGACATGATCAAGCAGCGGGAAAACCGGGATATTTTCGGTTATACAACCACGGCCGCAAAAACATGGTTTTTGGGAACCAGGAAGTCAAGTACCGAATTCGGAGCCGGGATCAGGCAGGATAATATAAGGGACATAGAACTTTCACGGGCCGTAAAGAGAGAATTTCTCAGCAGGGTGCAATTGGGTGATGTGAGGGAAACTAACGGTTTTCTTTACCTGCACCAGGATATGGAGTTGACCAATAAGCTTAACCTGAATGCTGGTTTACGATATGATCATTTCAGTTTTCAATACAGGGATCAACTTGCGGGCGCCACTGGTTACCGCGAACAAACGAGGGGAATTCTCAGCCCCAAACTCAGCTTATCGTATGCTGTCAGTCAACAAGTAAAGCTTTATTTGAATAATGGAATCGGCTTCCACTCTAATGATACCAGGGTGATCCTGAATAATGAAGCAAACGTTATTTTACCCAAAGTATTTGCTACCGACCTGGGTGTCCTGTTGAAACCATCCCGGAACTTACTGGTAAAAGCAGCTGCCTGGCATTTCTACTCGCAACAGGAGTTTGTCTACGTTGGTGATGCGGGTGTTGTAGAACCAACTGGTAAAACAAGGCGGATCGGCGCGGATGTATCGGCCAGGTACCAGTTTAATAAATGGTTGTTTTCCGATATTGATATTAACCTGACAAAGGCAAGGGCCATTGATGCGCCAAAGGGTGAGAATTATGTGCCCCTGGCGCCTGCATTCACCAGTATTGGCGGTTTAAGCGCTAAGTCAAAGAAAGGATTCAGCGGATCGTTGCGTTACCGGTTCATTGATAATCGCCCCGCCAATGAAAATAATTCTGTCCGGGCAAAAGGATATTTTATTGCCGATGTCGTCACCAGTTATCAATGGAAAAATTGGGAAATAAAAGCCTCCGCGGAAAATATGCTAAATACAAACTGGAGAGAGGCACAGTTTGATACAGAGTCCAGGCTGTCCTCCGAACCTGCGCCTGTGTCCGGGATTCATTATACGCCCGGTGCACCAAGGTCTTTTAAAGCGGGTATCAGCTTTTCCTTTTAAAGAGTTTCTGCAGCTTCCCGGGGGAAAGTTAGTTTTAGACCTTCCCCAAAACTGACCGGTTCATAACCCAATAAATTGCGTGCTTTATTAATTGCCAGGCCGGAATATTCCGGTCTTTTAGCGGGCTGGGAAAAATCGGCTGCTGTTACTTTCCTGATCAGTGATTTATCCAGTCCCAGGAAATCCGCTGCCAGGCAGGCCATTTCATATGGAGTCAGGATGTCTTTTCCGCACAAATGATAAATACCGGTAGCCTTTTTATCAATAATGGAAATAATTCCCTTTACAAGATCCCCTACATAGGTTGGCGTACGGACCTGGTCATTGAATACGTTGTATTCCTCGCCTTTCTCCAGTTTTTCTTTTACCACCGTCAAAATATTTCCCCGTCCGGCTATGGGTTTGCCGTAGACCAGCACCGTTCTCACGATGGACCAGTCATATTTATATTCTTTCACAGCTTCCTCTGCTTCGGCTTTTGTTTTACCATAGAAATTGACGGGGCTGGCGGGGTCATCCTCGCGGTGCATTCCTTTTTTGCCGTCGAATATGAAGTCGGTAGAAATAAAAATAAAAAAGCTTTTGAGCTCTTCGGCATTCATCAGTAATGTAAGCGTTCCTTCAACATTTGCCTGGTAAGCCGGCCATTGACTGGTCTCGCATTCATCCGGTTTACTGATCGCACCGGCATGTACCACTACCTCCGGTTTATTTTTTTCGAAAACGTCATGCACCGAAAAAGGATCGGTAAAATCCATCGTTTCATACCGGAACCGGCTGCCCGAAAACGGGAGCCGGCAGCTCCCCTTTCCTGTAGCGATAACCTCGTGGCCGAACTGCAATAAAAGTTCAGACAGGTAATATCCCAGGAAACCATTGGCCCCGGTGATTAGAATTTTCATACGCCAAATGTAGGGTATCAAAATAAAAAATCCTGTTCTTTCGAACAGGATGAATTTCTTAACGGGCAATTGTTTTATCAGGGCTTATTCAATTGCTCTACCAACAGGGTTATATCCGACTCACTTTTCAGCTTAAGATTATTAGCGCTGGCAATTTCATCAATCCTTCCCGACAAAGCCGGCAGGGCTGCAACGATTTCTTTTTTGCCTGGCTTGATACGCTTGATTTCTCCACCAGGTATATAAATGTATAGCTGCTCAGTCGTTACAATCTCGCGGCGGCTGTAGTCTCCCAGTGTATTTATATCTTCCACTTTTTGTGAAATGAATTTTAACAGGTGAACTTTGGGACCCACGGAAAGTACCTGGTAAATAGTTTTGTCCGTATTGTTGTCAACTTCCGGGTAACCGGTCTTAAAAATAAAATGCTTTACCGTACCATTATTTTCTGTCACATCATAAGACACCTGCTTAAAAGATTCCAGCCTCATTTCCTGACCGTCTTTCTGTACCATCACGGCATTATTGAAAATATTGAACTTAACAGGTACCGCGGTAACGGTTTTTACATCGCTGATCTGTACGGAAGCCAGTTTATAATCGGGAGTCATGAAAGGTGTTCCCCCCACTTCCTGGAGAGAAGGAAGGCGCATGGGCCTGATCTGGAGTTCATCCATGGTGCCCGGCTGGTTGCTGTCCGCATCGGCCTGGGCCACTACGCCGGAAACCAGCAAAGAAAAAAACAAACTGCTCAACAGCAGTTTTGACGCATAATTAATTTTCTTCATATTTTCCTTTTAAAATTGAGTTGCAAATATATCATCCAGATGCTTACAAAATGCAGGTGAAATGGGTTGATTACCCACATAACAAACGTTTGCGGGCATATTAACGTTTCATTCAGGCATAAAAAAAGGCTATACGTCACGTATAGCCTCAAAACTGTGCCACACTATATTAAAAGGCCTTTTTCTCCACCGGCTGGGTGAGATTGAATTTAGGCGTGACCTTCATGTTATAGAAAATAAAAGAATAAATATCCGCCGTAGTCTCCAGGGCTTTCTTAAGATTACTGGCTCCATGCCCTGAATTAACATCGATCCGGATCAGGGCCGGGTTAGTTCCCTTATAATGTTCCTGGAGTGTTGCCGCATATTTGAATGAATGAGCAGGTACTACCCTGTCATCATGATCAGCAGTGGTAACTAACGTGGCGGGGTAATTCAGGCCAGGTTTAATATTATGAATCGGGGAATAGGCAAGCAGGTTTTTGAAATCGGTTGCGTTGTCGCTGCTTCCGTATTCGGCGATCCAGTTCCAGCCAATAGTGAATTTGTGAAAGCGTAACATGTCCATTACGCCTACCTGGGGAATGGCTACTTTACACAGGTCCGGGCGCTGGTTGATCACGGTGCCCACCAGCAAGCCTCCATTCGAACCGCCCTGCAGGGCCAGATAGTCTTTGGAAGTATATTTCTTGTCGATCAGGTATTCGCCTGCTGCAATAAAATCGTCAAACACGGTTTGCTTTTTTAACCGCATACCCGCCTCATGCCATTTTTCGCCGTACTCGCTCCCACCCCGCAGGTTCGCCATGCAATAGATACCACCCTGTTCCAGCCAGGTCATCCTGGTCGGAGAAAATGAAGGAGTCATACTGATATTAAATCCTCCGTATCCATATAAAATAGTGGGATTTTTGCCATTTTTCTGGGTCCCTTTTTTATAAACAATGAACATAGGAATGGGTGTTCCATCTTTGGCGGGATAAAAAACCTGCTCCGTTTCATAATCCTCCGGGTTGAATTTTACTTCCGGCTTCCTGAACACCGTGCTCTTGCCGGTGCCAATATCATAGCGGTAGATTGTTGGCGGAAATGTAATGGAGGTAAAGGTGTAGAAAACATACTTATCCTCCTTCTCACCCCCAAAACCACTTACAGTTCCCAGGGAAGGAAGTTTCACTTCTTTTTCGAGCTTCCCGGAAAAATCGTAAACATATACGCGGCTGGTAACATCTTTCAGGTAACTCACAAATAATTTCCCTCCTGAACTGGTGACGGCAGAAATGTTCTCAGGCTTTTCTGCGATGAGTGTTTTCCAGTTGGCAGGCTCCGGGTGCAGGGGATCGATTAAAACAATTTTCTGGTTCAGTGCCCCGTCATTGGTACTGACAATGAATTTTCCATTCACTTCATCAACAAAATTATAGTTGAATTCTCCAGCTTCTTTGATCAGGGGTTTAAAAACCTTGTTGCCGCTTTTGCTGTCAAAATACCAAAGCGCATTTCCATCTTTGCCTTTACCCCTGTCACTTATGCTCAGCAAAACATAGCGTTCGTCTTCACTGGTAAATACAAAGTGAAAGCGTTGGGGGTTGTCTTTATCTTCATACACCAGTACATCCTGGTCCTGCGGCGTTCCGATTTTGTGATAATAAACCTGGTGATTTTCATTTTTCGTAGAGAGCTCTTTACCCTTATCCGGTGTAGGATACCTGCTGTAGTAAAATCCATCTCCCTGCCAGGAAGCTCCTGAAACCTTTACCCAGGACAGCGAATCCGGAAGGTAGCTGAGTGTTTTCATATCCATCACAAAAAAGGTACGCCAATCACTTCCGCCTGCAGATTTTCCCACTACTGCATAACGACCGTCTTTTGACAACGAAAAGGCGGCCAGCGCTGTCGTTCCTTTTTCAGAAAATTTATTGGGGTCAATCACCAGCTCGGGCTTTCCCTCCAAACCTTTTTGCCGGTATACGACACTTTGGTTCTGCAGTCCGTCATTTTTTGAATAATAGAAATACTCGTGTTTCCTGGAGGGCGAAGAGTATTTGGGATAGTTATTGATCTCTTCCAGCCTTTTCAACCACTGGGCCCTGTAAGGAATATTGTCGAGGTAACCGAATGTCACTTTATTTTGCTCTTTAACCCAGGCCTTGGTTTCTTCACTGTTATCATCTTCAAGCCAGCGGTAGGGATCTGCTACTTTGGTACCGTGGTAATCCTCCACCACATCGGTTTTTTTGGTTTCGGGATACTGCAGTTGCGCGGTCAGCAAAACCGGTACGGACAGAAAAAGAAAAAAGAAAAGCTTTTTCATACATGAATAGTTTAGTACCACTAAAGTTAATGGGAATCTTACTCAAATGACTACCTGTTGTACAGCAGGCCGGCCGCTTATAAAAGATGTGGCTTTTACAGGTGTTTACTGCCTGCGAACAACCGGCGAACCTTCTGAGAGCCAGGTTGTAAAAACTTCAGCCAGTTTCCATTCACGGCCTGCATAAAGCCGGGGCCTGGCGATTACATAGTTTATAAAATCACTGAGACTGGTTGCCTGGCAACCAGCCATCACCGATAATATCTTTTGGCCTTTAAACATTCCCTTTTCAATCAGCTTATCCATGGAAACATCGTTCTCCAGGAAATAGTTACCGGTAAACCGGATATCTTTTACCATCGAATCAATTATTGTTTTCTCGTCAGCAACCGTCCAGCTGTCAAAAATTGCATGCCGGTCAAAAAAGCCTTTTTCATATACGTCCTGCAACAGAATAAAGTGCGAGGCGAGTTGAGGTAGCTGCACGAAATAAATGGCGGGTTTATCCATCATTGTATAAAGAAGATCCCCTTCTTTCAGGGCCACAGAGCTCCTGTTGCCGGAAATAGAAAAATAATAATACGGTCCTTTTATGAGATGACATCGCCCATACCCTTTCTGAACAGTATCCGTATGATCCTTCCTGTAAACGCCCCTGGTCAAACCCAGTTGTTTCTCTTTTATTACCTGGCCGGGTGGTAACATCACCTGGACAACTATAGCAGAATCATTCAGCTCCACCATATAGCCGGTAATAGGGAAACCTCTCAAATATTTTGTGGTATCTGCCTGTGCGCAGGCGGTAACAGCCATAAAGAAAAATGAAATTCCAGCCAGCCTTTTCATACGGGTTGTTTATATCACAACCTAAGCTTCTCAAAAACAAATTCTATCCGGGTAACGGGGTATTCGTGTTAAAGAAAGGCCAGCATCCATATCGTATATTCGTAACCTGGTCCAAACAGGTGTTAGTGTGTAAAAGGTACACAACCAAATAATGCCTATTTTTGCTGGGCAAAATTTAAAATGGGAAAAAAAGTTACAAGAATTGGTGTGCTGACTTCAGGAGGTGATTCACCCGGGATGAACGCGGCGATCCGGGCGGTTGTCCGCACAGGTATTTATCATGGCCTGGAGGTTTTTGGCATTATGCGCGGTTACCAGGGACTGATCGAAGATGATATATATAAAATGGAGTCCCGTTCTGTTGCTAACATCATTCAGCGGGGTGGCACCATATTAAAAACCGCCCGCTGCAAAGAGTTTTTGGATGCTGATGGCCGGAAAAAAGGCTATGAGAATTTAAAGAAAAGAGATATAAACGGTTTGGTAATCATTGGCGGCGACGGGTCGTTCCGTGGGGCTGTTCAATTCAGCCAAGAATTTGATATCCCCTGTATCGGCATTGCCGGTACGATCGACAAAGATATCTGCGGTACAGATTTTACAATCGGTTTTGACACAGCCGTCAATACAGCGGTGGAAGCGATTGATAAGATCCGGGATACCATGGATGCGCATGACCGCATTTTTATCATTGAAGTTATGGGAAGGGATGCCGGTTATATCGCTTTGCACAGCGGCATAGCAACGGGGGCGGAAAATATCCTGATACCCGAAAGAAAAACCGATATACATGATATCATTACTTCCCTGCTGGAAAAAGAAAGAAGAAAGAAATTAGTCAACCTGATTGTCGTGGCTGAAGGAGAAGATTCCGGCGGCGCCAATAAAGTGCAGGAAATATTGAAAGAAAAACTACCCAATGCGGAGATCAGGGTTTGTATACTCGGTCACATCCAGCGGGGTGGTTCACCGAGTTGCCTGGACCGGTTAATCGCAAGCCGGATGGGATTCCATGCCGTTGAAAGCCTGATCGAAGGCCGCCACAATGTGTTCGTGGGAATTCTAAATAATAAAATGCATTATATCCCGCTTGAATCGGCCGTAAAAAATAAAGGCACCATCAGTGAAGAATGGATGAAGATCGTTAAGATATTGGCCAGTTAAAAGAAGAACAAAATGACTAAACATTCCGCGAAGTATTACCACGAACAAATGGACCGGGAAGCCGGCATTTTACATAAGACACACCGTACCAAGATTGTCGCTACGGTTGGCCCTGCCTGCGACACCTATGAAAAACTGCTGGCACTTGTCAAGGCAGGCGTAAATGTCTTCCGGTTAAATTTTTCGCACGGAACTCATGAAAACAAAGCAAAGATCATCGAGCATATCCGGCGTATCAATAAAACCCAGCCTTACAATATCGCCATCCTCGGCGATTTGCAGGGACCAAAACTGAGAGTCGGTGACATTGAAGGGGGAGAAATAAGAATAGCACCCGGGGATATACTGACTTTTACCAATGACAAGATCGTAGGCACCAAAGAAAGGATATATGTTTCCTATCCCAACCTGCACGCCGATGTGACCGTGGGAAACACGATCCTCATCAATGATGGCAAACTGGAGGTACGTGTTAAAAAAATACTCAAGAATAATGACGTGCAGGTGGAAGTGACCCTGGGTGGATTACTTTCCTCCAAAAAAGGGATCAATCTTCCGGATACTAAAATATCGCTGCCTGCCCTTACCAAAAAAGACCTGGAAGACCTTGAATTTATCATTGACCAGCAACTGGATTGGGTGGCGCTTTCTTTTGTACGCAGTGTAAAAGACCTGGAAATCCTGAGAAAGAAACTGGACAAAAGAAAGAGTAAAACAAAAATCATCTCCAAGATCGAGAAACCTGAAGCCCTGGAAAACCTGCGGGACCTTATTGTTGAATCAGATGCAGTCATGATCGCCCGGGGTGACCTGGGTGTTGAATTGCCTGTTGAAAAGATCCCTTTGCTGCAAAAACAGATCATCCGGATGTGCCTCCATCGGGCCAAACCCGTGATTGTTGCCACGCAGATGATGGAGAGTATGATTGAGCTGAACAAACCTAACCGCAGTGAAATTACCGATGTGGCGAATGCGGTGCTGGAAGGGGCTGATGCCGTGATGCTGAGTGCTGAAACAGCAGCCGGACAACATCCCTCGCTGGTAGTGGAAACCATGCGAAAAATAATTATTGAAGTAGAAAAAACCGGGTATAATTATAACCGGGAAGACGAGCTCGTTCCCCAGGCCCACTCCCCTTCTTTTTTAAGTGATGCTATTTGTTACAATGCCTGCAAGCTGGCAAAGGATGTAAATGCAAATGCCATTATCGGTATGACTCAAAGTGGTTATACAGGATTTATGCTGAGCAGTTACCGGCCCAAAGCTCCTCTTTATATTTTTACAAAAGAACGTACACTGGTTAACCAGTTGTCCCTAAGCTGGGGCGTCAGGGCTTTTTATTATGGTGAAGAAGAAAGCCTGGATGATATCATATTTGACCAGATAGATATTTTAAAAGAAAGAAAATTTCTTTCTTCAGGAGATATAGTCGTCAGCACCGGAAGCACACCGGTACCGCTCCATTTGCCAACAAATGTGCTGAAAATTACGACGATTGAATAACCCGCTCATTTATTAACGCAACGCCTCGTTACAGCTACTGCCATAAACAGAGAATGATTGCCGCAATAATATTCCCCACAACATGGTAGCCGCCATCAATCAGGCTCAGCGAAGTGGGTTTACTCTGGTATAAATAGGAAATACAAATACCAAGTGCTGAGAAACAAACACCTGTCAGCAGGCCCAGCTTAACGCCTGACATGAGTTTGCCGGTTAAATTTAACCTGTAGACCAGGATACCCAGGCCAATACACACGATAAATTCCAGGATCAGCGTAAATGCCATAATCCCACCCACGCCGCTTTTGGCATTGGGTTTATTCATATCTATCCCCGTGCCTTTGATCCATTGGTTGGCAAAAAGCGCTTTTGAATACCACAATGCGCCCAGCATGAAATAAGCAACGGCGGCTACTGCTACGGCCAGCCAGTTCAGGTGAGAGAAAAAAGAAGTATCCATAATCAGGGTGGTTTTGGTTCAATGAAAAGATATAACAATTTTATTTCTAAACAAAAGGGTGAAGCACCGGTGTGCCAGGTAAATTCAAACCCCGCTTAAAGCTTTTTAATCATTATGTTCCGGTAGGAAACACCGTTACCATGATCCTGCAAACCTATTCGCCCTTTCCGGTACGTGCCAAAGCCCGGCATATCCCTGAACTTGCTGGCTGCTACCATTTTTTTCCAGTTCTCATCCCATAAAGTGGTGGACACGACATTTTCTCCATTCAGGTAAAGATCCAGTTTTCCCGCTGCACATTTTACTTCAGCAAGGTTCCATTCATCATAGGGTTTTACGGTTTCTTTTGAACAGGAGATGATATCATACAGGTCCCCGGCACGATGCTTTACAATTTTTGCATCCGGGTGACCCGCGTTATCCAGCACCTGCATTTCCATACCAGTTTCCCAGGGCCAGTTATACCTCCCTTTGTCTTCATGAATGTAAAAAATGATACCGCTGTTTCCATCCTTACTGATCTTCCATTCCAGCCGCAGGTGAAAATTTTCAAACTCTTCGTCGGTTACAATATCCCAGTCTCCTTTGATCTGCTGCTCTTTCTTAATAGCCGTATCCAGCATTAAAACACCCTCCATTACTTTCCATACCGAGTCGATGGCACCACCCCCGTATTTATGCCAGCCCCGGGTAGTTTTGCCATCAAACAACAATTGCCATCCCTCGGCTACCTGGGTTTCGGTTAACGAGCCCGGCACGACGGTCGTTGTAACACTGGTATCCATTTCTGTCTTTTCTTTCTCTGAATTGCTATGACACGAAATAAGTGAAGCTACTATTACACTGAAAATAAAAATCCTGGCCATCGTCTATTTT
>JANWIJ010000027.1 GCA_025449935.1 Chitinophagaceae bacterium | reverse complement strand
GTGGAATTAATGCAGGTGATTGTTGTATCATTATCGCGACAAAGAATCATCTTGATGCACTGAATGAACGGTTGACCAGTTATGGCATCCAGGTGCATGATTTAATTTCAGAAAAAAGATATTTTCCCCTCGTAGCAGAAGAGGTATTGGCCAAATTCATGGTGAACGGCTGGCCCGACGAAGAAAAGTTTAACAGCACCGTCTCTGAACTTATTTCGCAATGCTCGCAAAACAAACACAGGATCCGCGCTTTTGGGGAAATGGTAGCGCTCCTCTGGGCACAGGGACACAGCGGGGCTACTGTACAATTAGAACACCTGTGGAATAAGTTCTGCAAAAAACAGTCACTAGGTCTTTTCTGCGCTTACCCGAAAAGCGGTTTTACCGAAGATATTCATACATCCATCCAACATATTTGCGGGCATCATTCCAAAATGATCTCCGGTTCGCAAAACCAACTTACCGAAATTAATTACAAAGAACTGGTGGCTGTTTAAACAGGGCTACATACTATTTGATTTAAAACCCCGTAGTAAGCGGGGTTTAATCGTATAAACGATAAGAGGCCGTCAAATAATTGGACTCCTATTATACAACATGGGTAAAAAAGGTAACAACGCGGTCCCCGTTTCATGAATATACCCTTCAAATTGGGTTGGAACACTATTTGAAAGACTTGTATTAGTTTTTCATAGGATGAATTTAACGGGCCGGGTTTCTACCCGGCCTTTTTATGCTTAAGAACCCGCCCGGGATAAGGGAATTTTAATCCGGGACCGGGATTCTTTCAAACGGTTCCTTACCTGTTGGCCGGGCTGCAGTATGTGTATTCCCGTATTTTTCTCCTGAAAGTCGGGTAGATATCCCCTTGTTTTGAATGAACCACCGGCATATGTTTGCAGCAGAAGTTGATTGATACACTCAATCATGAAATCCAATACCAACCGAAAGATCAAAACCAATTCCTTATAATAACCAACGGGGAAACACCCCGGATCCAATATCGGTCAACTTCTTACTTTATTCAATTTTAATACGCCCCGCCTCTCCAGGCGGGGTAATTTTTTTCCGACTGGTATAAAGGGATATTATTACGGGGATGGTAAAGAATACATACCCTCCTGGCAGGCTGCAGCTTGTATAATTTAAAAAGCCTGCTTAAACATTAACTGCAAAGCTGTTGGCTAAAGGTTACCTTCCTGCTGTTGCCGGCAATACTGCCGGCAGGTAAAAAAATAAATATGTCAAATATTACGCAGGTTGTCAATGTAGATAAGAACCTGAAGACACTGAAAAGAAGTGTGCATGCATCCGACCTGGACCAATTGCTGAGCAGTACCGGGCCTTTTACTTTTTTTGCTCCCTCCGACCTGGCCTTTGAAAAGCTGGATAAAGGAATGATGGAGAATCTGCTGGAGCCGCAGAACCGCGCAAAGCTTGCTGACCTGCTGAACAATCATATTGTCAGCGGTAAGATTCTCTATAAAGATTTGAAAGATGGAGATAAGCTCACCACGGTGAATGGCCGTCAATTAATGGTACAGGAAAAAAATGGCAATGTTAGTATTGGTGACATCAGCATTCTGCCCCGGGACGCCAAAATATCGAACGGTGCCCTGCATTTGATGGATACGGTTATGCAATAAAAACTTCCTTTTTTATCGGGGCCGTCTTTCCGGCCCCGTTGTTGTACATACATACCTTAAGAAGACCTGTGAATTATATAACTCCGGGTAGAAATGACATGACATTTACTCCCCCAAAAACATCTACTTTGAATCGTGGGTTCCTGGTATAACTTTCACATAGATGGATGTGATCCCTGGCACCCATATATTTTTTTAACCTTGTTACAAATAATTACCTCTTTATATTATGAATCCCCGTTTACGTGAAATTGAAAAGAATACATCCGTTATTGCAGGCCTGGAAAGCCTGGCCGGGCAGGCCGTGAATGATTTTTTGGTAGATCCTGAAACCTGCTGGCAACCCACCGATTTTTTACCGGATATGTCCGGGGATGATGCCCTGGAGCAGTTGGCGCAACTCCGTAAAAGAACAGATGCGATTCCTCCCGAAGTGATCAGTTCACTGGTGGGGAATATGATCACCGAAGAAGCATTGCCAAACTACCAGTCCTTTTTTAATTTATTGAAAGGGGTGAATGAAGAAGGAAATATGGCCAGTGACAAAGGCTGGGTTCGCTGGTCAAGGTCATGGACAGCTGAAGAGAACCGCCATGGCGACCTGCTCAATAAATACCTGTATCTCTCCGGCAGGGCTGATATGAAAGCCGTGGAGATCACCATTCACAATCTTATTGCCAATGGGTTCGATGCAAAATCAAAGCAGGATCCCTACCAGGCCCTGATCTATACTTCTTTCCAGGAAAGAGCCACCAAGATTGCGCATGTAAATACAGGCAAACTCGCCGATAAAGCCGGGGATGATATTTTATCACGGATATGTAAAACAATTGCCGGGGATGAAGCAAGGCATGAAAAAGCTTACAAGAGTTTCATGTCAAAAATATTTGAAATAGATCCTGACGGCGCTTTGCTGGCATTTGAAACCATGATGAAGAAAAAGATAACCATGCCGGCGCTGCTGATGGACCATGCTGAAAAAGACAGTTTGTTCACCCGTTTTTCATTGATCACGGAAAAAATGGGCATTTACACCACTTCGGATTATGCAAATATCATTTCCCACCTGACGGAACGATGGAAAGTGGCCGGTCTTACAGGTCTGAAAGACTATGCAGTGAGGGCACAGGAATATTTATGTACCCTGGCAGACCGCTACCGGCGCATTGCTGAGCGGTTAACCGTCAATGAACACATCGTCACACCGGCCTGGATCCGGTATTAAGTCCTCCTGTTACCTTGAATTAAGCTACCCGGGAAAACCGGCGCCGGGCAATGCATTTGACAGATGCGGGATGATCCCGGGAATCGTAAAATTACCTTTCCACAATAGGGCCGGTACTGCCCGCATCATTATTTTTAAATATATATACTGGAAACAGATATTTTTCTGGTATCCCTCCTTATATTCGGCAAGCTATATGTAATTCCTTCTTTTAAAAAAATCCCAATGGAACAGGAGTTAAAAAGAAACCAGCAACCTATGCTTGCTGCCTTCCCTGAACAACTAAAGATTGAACTTGACAGGCTTGACCGTCAACTCGTGGAAATAGATGGCTTACACTTCAGGCCCAGCCAGTGCTACCGCGTAGGATTAGATCCGGTTCATGTACTTTTTAACAGCAACTGCCCCGAGAGCCTGAAGCAAAAAGTGCAGGCGATCGTAGCCAAATACACGCAGGCAGACGAAAATCGTCAACAACACAGGGGTCTTTAATACCATCTTTTACGGCAATAAAATAACTTTCCCCGGGTAACCGACAGGGGAATAATTTCCCTCTTCTCTTTCCTTCACCCAATTCTTCCCTCATCCGGCAGCGTGGCACGTTTGATGCATATTCAATTGAACATGTACAGTAATAAAAAAATGCATGGGTGCTTTTTTGCCTGGCTCCTGTTTGCTTCAGCCGCAGTCGCCCAGGTGAATGATAGCCTGCCCGTGGCTGACAGTTTTATTTCACCGCTGTCTTCTGATACCATTAAAAAAAATGATTCCCCCAACAATGGATATAATAAATATGGTGATTTGCTGCAGGATGACCCCTTGTACAATCCTAAATCTCCTGCCTGGATACCCGCGCTTAGAGTATTATCCGCGGACCTGTTTAACTGGTCGGTAGCCCGCTATGTTTACCAGTTTGACTGGGCAAAAGTAACTCCGTCAGACTGGAAAAATAATCTCAAAAAAGGACCGGAATGGGATGTGGATGGCTTTGGTATTAATTTTATCGGTCACCCGCACACCGGGAGTTTTTATTTTAATGTGGCCCGTTCCAATGGTTATTCCTACTGGGGCTCCATGCCTTTTGCGATACAGGGCAGCCTGCTCTGGGAATACCTGGGTGAAAATACAAGACCGTCCTGGAATGATCTGATCAATACCCCTGTTAGCGGTATGTTCCTGGGAGAAGTTTTTTACCGGCTTAGCTCCAATGTACTCGACGACCGCACAAGAGGCGGCGAAAGAGTGTTTCGTGAAATCCTGGCGGGCATTATCAATCCAACCAGGGCTCTTAACCGGCTTACCCAGGGAAAAATGTTCCGGGTCACCAACAAAGAGGTTTACCAGAAACAACCCTTGAACATTACATTTTCAGGAGGTGTGCACGTGGTAAATAATAAAATAGCCAAGGATAATCTTTTCGGCACCGGTTCTTTTAACGCTATGCTGAATACGCAGTTCGATTATGGAGATCCCTTTGAAACAATCCGGCGAAAGCCTTTTGATCTTTTCCGTTTGCGGATAGAACTTGGTTATGGTGCCGACCGTGACCTGCTGGATCATGTGAATGGTTACGGGATATTGGCCGGGAAGAATAAAAAGCCAAACCGTTTGTTAATAGGTCTCTTCCAGCATTATGATTACTGGCGCAATAGTATTTTCCAGGTTGCCTCCCTGGGGATCGGCGGTGGATTGATTGCCAGGATACCGGTGGCCAAACATTCCAATATTTTTTCAACCCTGCATGTGGCCGTGGTGCCGCTGGCCGGCAACAACACGCAGTTTGGACCTGATACATCCGAGTTCAGGCATTATAATTTCGGGGGAGGATTACAGGCAAAACTGGAAGAAACATTTAACCTGAACAACTGGGCCACACTGGGCTTTACCGGTTTTTATTATTTTATCCATACCTATAATGGATTGCCCGGGAACAGCCTGGTAGGTATTTTGAAACCTACTGTAACGGTTAAGTTGTTCAAAAACCTGAGCATCGGGTTCGAGCATCATATCTATCACAACGATCGTTTTTTAAAAGGGGGAGGTGAACTGCATATTACCCGGACAGAACAAAAATTTTTCCTGCAGCTTTTCCTGGAAGACAGTAAACGGTACGATAAATACCATTGAGTATGATAGCAGGCGGGTGCCTGATAATTTCAACGGGTATTGAAACACCCGCCTGCTGATCATTTAATTAATTACCCGTTTAGGATAAGGAGGGCGCTTTGGTTCTTCCTGTGGATTCTTTTCCAGTTCTTTTAATGCGATCTCGATAGCTTTTTCCAGTTGGGGATCCCTTCC
>JANWIJ010000026.1 GCA_025449935.1 Chitinophagaceae bacterium | reverse complement strand
TATTGCGCATGAAATTCAGAACCCGTTGAACTTTGTCAATAATTATTCGGAAGTAAATACCGAACTGATTGATGAAATGAAAGAAGAACTGGAAGCGGGAAAAACAGCGGAGGCCATCAGGCTGGCAAATGACGTCCGGGAAAATAACGAAAAGATTACTCATCATGGTAAGCGGGCGGATTCAATCGTAAAAGGCATGTTGCAGCACAGCCGAAACAGCAGCGGGCAGAAAGAACCTACCGATATTAATGCCCTCGCTGATGAGTGTATGCGCCTGAGCTATCATGGGTTGCGGGCAAAAGATAAAAATTTCAACGCGAAAACCACCACAGATTTTGACAACCATATTCCTCCGGTAATTATTGCGCCACAGGATATCGGGCGGGTAATCCTCAACCTGTTCACCAATGCATTTTATTCGGTTATGCAAAAAAAGAAAAAACTGGGAGATACGTATGAACCTGCGGTGTCGGTAAGGACAGTTAAAACACCCACAGGGGTCTCTATTTCTATCCGGGATAACGGGATGGGCGTTCCGCAAAAAGTGATCGATAAGATCTTTCAGCCATTTTTTACTACCAAACCTGTCGGGGAAGGTACGGGGCTGGGCCTTAGTTTGAGTTATGAAATCATTACCAAGGGTCATGGCGGGGAATTGAAAGTGGCGACCAGGGAAGGGGAGTACGCAGAATTCATTATTATTTTACCCGTATAAGCCTTAAATTCATCAGCAGAAATGAATCATCACAATCAAAAACATAGCAGTAAATGAAAATCTTAGTAGTGGACGATGAAAAGGATGTCCAGGTGCTGTTTGAACAGCGCTTCCGCAAAGAAATGCGCAATGGAGAAATGCAGTTTGTTTTTGCCTTCTCCGGCGAAGAAGCATTGCTTTACCTGAATGATCATAACCATGAAGCGGTGCTGATTCTATCGGATATAAATATGCCGGGTATGAGCGGCCTCGAACTGCTCCGGCATATCAAGGAGAAGCACCATGAACCCCCGCCGGTTGTGATGATGATTACCGCCTACGGAGACGCGGAAAATTATAACACGGCCATGAAGCTGGGTGCTGATGATTTCTTGACCAAGCCCCTGGAATTTAACCTGCTAAAGGAAAAACTAAAAGCGATACACTGATGGCTAAAATCCTGGTAGTTGATGACGAAGTTGACCTCGAAGTCCTGATCAAGCAAAAATTCAGGCAAAAAATCAGGGAACATCAGTACGAGTTCCTGTTTGCGATCAATGGTGTAAAGGCACTGGAGCAACTGCAGCAACATCATGACGTGGATGTGGTGCTCAGTGATATTAATATGCCGGAAATGGATGGATTGACACTGCTGACCAAATTAAATGAGCAGAACGGCTTATTAAAATCGGTGATCGTTTCTGCTTATGGTGATATGGATAATATCCGGACGGCGATGAACCGGGGCGCCTATGATTTTATTACCAAGCCCGTCAACTTTGAGGACCTGGAACTCACGATGGAGAAGACCATCAAGCATGTGAGCCAGCTCCGCGAAACCATGAAAGCCATTAAAGAAAACAATATTCTTAAGATGTACGTGGATGAAACGGTACTGAATTTCATGGGTGGCCGGGAGTTTGAGTCCTCGCTGATGCTGAATGAAACCGTGGAAGCCACGGTAGCATTTATTGATATCTGCAGTTTTACAACCATCAGTGAAAACGAAACGCCGGATATCGTGGTGAAATTGCTGAATAATTATTTTGAAGTGATGGTCAAGGAGATCATTGCCCAGGGAGGGTATGTTGATAAATTTATCGGGGATGCTATCATGGCGGTGTTTCGCGGTGATTATCACCTCGACCGGGCTATTGATGCCTGCCTCGCCGTGAGGTCTAAAATTCATGAATTGCCTTCGGTAAAAGACCATGTGGCATTCACACCAAAAGTCTCTATAGGGATCAACAGCGGCGAAATGATCTCGGGTAATATTGGTTCCGCCAAGCTGCGCCGGCTGGATTATACCGTAATCGGCGATGCCGTCAATACAGCACAGCGGCTGCAATCGGTTGCCGGGGAGAGCCAGATCATTATTAATGAAGCCGCTTACCAGAAAGTGAAAGAATCATTTAACTGCCGGAAAGTGGGCGAAGTGAGTTTAAAGAATATGGCAAATGCAATGATGATTTACGAAGTGATGGATTAAAATCAAAGACAATCTATTCATGCAATACGAACAGGTTTATTCATTCCTGATCAGCAAGCTGGAGAAAGAATTACCTGCTTATCTTTCCTACCATAATGTGGGTCATACCAGTAATGTGATCGCTGCGGCCGAACAACTGGGCGCCATGGAAAATATCAGCGGGGATGATTTGATCCTCCTGAAAACTGCGGCTTTATTCCATGATGCCGGCTTCTTGCAGCAGGCAGAAGGACATGAAGAAATATCCTGTCGGCTGGCCAAAGAATATTTACCTGCCTATGATTACAGCCCGGCCCGTATTGAACAGATCTGCCAGGCGATCATGGCCACCCGCCTGCCACAAACACCCGTTGATCATTTAGGTAAAATACTTGCTGATGCTGACTTGTTTTACCTGGGAAAGCAAGGGTATGCTACCCATGCGGAAAACCTATTCCAGGAATTTAAAAACACCGGTGTAATTCAAACCGAAACCGAATGGCTGGTAAAGCAGGTTGAGTTTCTCTCCGGTCATAACTATTTCACCTTATCAGCCCGTAAACTCCTGGACGGAGAGAAGCAAAAAGCATTAGCGGAGCTGAAATCAAAAGCAGAAGCGGCCCTCATTCCCAGGCATGAGAACCGGCCAATGCGTATGCTGGAAGATATTCTCTTAACCGTGTTCGGGGTCACCATTGCCGGCATTGCGCTGAAATTGTTTTTGGTACCGAATCATTTTTTTGATGGAGGGGTTACCGGTATTTCGTTGCTGATCCATGAGATTTATGATTTTAACCTGGGCCTCGCCATATTGTTGCTGAACCTTCCCCTGATCGCTATCAGCTATTTTACCATCGGCAAGCGCTTTGCTTTCCGAACACTGATCAGCGTAATATTGCTGGGTGTGTGCCTGCTGCTGATTCCCAACTATGCCCTGACCGCGGATAAATTGCTGATCTGTATTTTTGGCGGGGTGTTCCTCGGTATCGGGATCGGGCTCATCATGCGCGCCGGCGCTGCCCTGGATGGTATTGAAGTACTGGCGCTGTATACCCTAAAACGAACTTCCTTCACCATTTCTGAAATTATACTTGGGATCAATATTGTCATATTTACAATTGCCGGTTTCCGTTTTGGTATTGAGACGGCCCTGTATTCGATCCTCACTTATTTTACAGCCACCCGTTGTATTGACTACGTGGTAGAAGGGTTACAGGCTTTCACCGGGGTTACAATTGTCTCCAGTAAAAGCGAAGTGATCAAATACCAGTTAGTGAATAAACTGGGCCGGGGCATTACTGTTTACAAAGGCGAGCGGGGTTTCCTGCCCGGTAAGTATGAAATCAGCAACGATTGTGATATAATTTTCACCATTATCACCAGGCTGGAATTGCGAAAGCTGAAAAACCTGGTATACGAGGTGGACCCGGATGCCTTTGTTTTTGCAAACACCATTAAAGAAGCTTCGGGTGGAATCATCAAAAGACGACAGGCACATTGAGTGAGCTTCTCCTTCAACGGTACTTATAAACCCAGCACCTCTTTCAGCTTTCCATATCCACTCCTGCTTACCGGTACTTTGGGTCCTGAACGAAGCACGGCAACATGATTGTCTTTTTCGTAAGGATCGATCCGGGTGATTTGTTGCACATTCACGATATAAGAACGGTGGGAACGTACGAACTGCTGGCCATCCAGGACCTGTTCAAAATGATTCATGGTCTTATTCTTCAGGAAATATCCTTCCTGGGTATGAATTTTCACATAATCATCGGCAGCTTCCAGGTAAAATACATCATGAACGGGAATGATCTTGATCTTGCTTCCATTTTTCACCACGATCCGTTGATTCTGCGAAGGTGATAAAGAAGCCGATTCCAATAAATCCTGCGTGGCTTTTTCAGAGGAGCTGGCTTTCTGCTCTCCCCATTTAGCCACCGCTTTATCAAACCGTTCCTGGTTAAAAGGTTTTAGTAAATAATCAATGGCATGTGCTTCAAATGCTTTGATAGCATATTCATCAAAAGCGGTGGTGAAAATCACCGGTGGGGGTTGGTCCACTAGTTCCAGCATCTCAAAACCGTTGATCTTGGGCATCTGGATGTCCAGGAAGATCAGGTCGGGTGAATGCTGCTGGATGGCTTTCAATCCCTCAAAGCCATCATTACATTCCTGCACCAGCTCCAGCTGCGGATGTTTCTGCAGGTATTCTTTAACAATGCTTCTCGCCAGTGGCTCGTCATCGATGATGATTATTTTGCCCATATTATTTTCCTTGCGGAATTTTTACAATTGTGGTAAAGATATTTTGTTTTGCCTCCGTGTTCAGCAGGTCGGCTCTTGCAAACAGGAGGTATAACCTCCGTTTTACTGACTTTAAGCCAAACCCGGTTCCTTGCTGGGGTGATGAGGTTTCCGGGTCAAAAGGGTTTAATACACGGATCACCAGATTGTTTTCTTCCCGGGCTGCGTACAGTCTTATGACCGTATCCCCGGTCGTATCATATAACCCAAACTTGATGGCATTTTCAACAATGGGTTGTAGTAACAGCGCCGGTAATTTTAACCCGCTGGTGTTTTCATCGATCGAAATTTCGGTAGAAAGCCTGTTTCCGAATCTTACTTTTTCAATATCCAGGTACAGTTGCAGGTATTGCAGTTCTTCCTCCAGGGTTACCCATTGGGTTTCTTCTTTCTTGATCGTGCCCCGTAAAAAATCGGAAAGCTGCTGTACCATTTTCCTGGCTTCTTCCGGCCGGTTACCAATCAAGGCATTGATAGAATTTAAACTGTTGAATAAAAAATGTGGTTGCAATTGCTGCCGGAGTTTGAACAGCTCGGCTTCGCGGGCTAATTTTTCAGCATCTGTTTTACGTTCATCTTTTTCTTTCTGTTCCTGCTGGTTGTACCAAAGGATGCTGATCATCGTAACACAGCCCAATAATAAAAACCCGATACTGAAACGGATCGAAAGGGAATGGTGTAAAATATCGTCGTATCCGTCATAGTTCCCCAGCGAGAGTTTTAAAAGCCATTTTGTGAGCAACAGCCAGACGACGGTAAGCAAAAGGCAAATGGAAAATATATTTATGTATTGCTCGCCCCGGGGTAAATAATAACGGAGGGTATGCATCACCACGAGACAGGCGGTTAACAGCAACGTATTGCAAATGGCGCTGTCAATCATTGCCGCTTTCCAGGGCAGCCCAAAATAATGAAGGACCATCACCTGGTCCGCCAGCATCACCACCCAGCAAATGATGAAAATGACCCGGAATCTTGCTATGGATAAAGGGGAGTTGGCCATATCTTGTTTCAGGCGAGGTTTAATAATTCCAGGGTGTTACCAAAACGAATCTGCTCCGCCCGGGCATAGACAATGTGCATGTAATTTTCGGCATTATCCTTTTCTTCGATCCTTGAATACAGTTCTGCACCGTCAATCAGTTCCTGCAGCTGGTACAATTCGCTGATGCTGATGAATTGCCATTGCACGAGTTGCTGCCGCTGGTTAAAGAACATTTCCTGCTCCTTTGCGCCCAGGGTTTGTGCTTTATGAAACGCTTCTTCTTTACTTCCCGCCTGTACCAGCCTCAGTTGTTCGTCAAATTGGGCCATATGATCGCCGTCACCGCAAATAATGCGGAATACCATTTTTGCAAGATACCAGTTCATAAAAGTTGGTTTTGATATGATTATATTCTACTAAGCCGTTGTCAGAAACTCTTGATATCAATACCGCCAAAGATCACGGTCCCTTTTAACAATAAGATCTTTTCAGGTGCCACGGTGCTGGTACTCATTTTTCTTTTGTCCTCAATGCCTCCAAAGATCATCACGGCCTCTGATTTTATTTCCCAGTTAGAGGGTACGATAAGTTTGGTGCCCCCGAAAATCGTGGTAATCTCTAAAATAGCCTGGCCGCTCATATCTGCCTGTGTCAGGTCGAGTTCAGTACCGCCAAAAACGTTGACGATGTCACCGCCCTTGAAATTCTTAGAAATGATGATTTTTTTGGCTCCCCCGAAAATAGACGTGCTGTCAACAAAATCTTCTTTTGTGTAGGCTTCTTCAGTATTAAAGAGTGGATCAGCCGAGGAATAATTTTTTTTATCATTTTGCGGTCCTGAGCAGCGGCGCCGGGGCCGGAAAATTAGAAAGCCACCCACCACGATCAGTACAACCGGCCAGATATACCGCCGGACCTCGATACCAGGGTAAAGGTCTCCCAACAAAAATCCTGTGCCTATGAGTATCAGTATAAACCAGGCACCTCCTTTAAAACGATGTTTAAACCCAATAAAAAGACCAAGGGCAATTAAGAAAGTCTTCCAGCTGAACCACCAGGATGGGAGGTCAGGATTACTCACTTTCACCAGTGCGGCCACACCGATCAGTAATATAAAAATGCCGGTCCAGGTATGGCTTTGACTGCCGCGATGCTCCATTCTTTCTTCCCAGCGCTTTTTTCTTTCTTTCATCCTGTTTTCAAAATCTTCTCTCATTTGTGGAATTTTGATCAAAGCTATTGGGTGGAGGATGAAAAGCCAACAAGTGATGGGTATTCAGGGCCGTAATGTCGGTGAATGACGGAAAAAAGAAGGTGAAAAGTGTACGGATAAAACGGGCCTTAGGAAAGAGAGGTACTCCAGATCATTTTGTAAGGGTCGCCATGTCCTTTGATACAAGTAAATAAAAAGCAGTTAATAAAGGGCATATTTATTTTTTCTTCCCCGGTCTCTGTATCTGCAGGAAATTCGAGGGCAACTGTACCGCTCACATATGCTTCCGTAGATGAGGTTTCCAGTGCCTTTAATCCACGGGGCATACCCAGTTTACTAAACCCAAATTCATAACGGCGATAAGCCAGTTTTTCAACGAGATTCTGTAAAAATTCAGGCTGGTCAAAGGCGGCACTGATGTGTAGATTTTGTTTCATAGCAAACTGTTTTAAACGGTAAGACCCATTCCTGTCTGCACTTTGTCAACCCGCCCGGGTCTTGTAATCTTAACTACGAATTAGATGCGGATAGGGGTCTGTTTACTTACTAAGGGAATGTGAAAGTTTAGGGATCGTTTTGAAAAAGGTAAGAACACGGTTCGGAAGCTTGCCCCGGTTAATAACTGCCATAAAAAATCCCGGCTGAACAATCAGCCGGGATATATGAAGCTGGGTTAATAAAACTAAAAAATAAATCTTAAGCCTAATTGTATTTGCCAACGGGACTGGAGATCAGGACTGTCAATAAAAGTTGTCTTTAATGCCGGATCAAACTGGTAAGTTGGGGCATTATTATTATAGGATACTGACAGAGGTTGATAATAGCCGGAAGTTGTGGCATACTTCCGCACACCCCATTTACTACTGATAAGATTTCCCAGGTTTACCACATCCACGCTGAACTGGAGTGTTTGTTTTGTGGTAGGGTTAAGTATCAGATCCTGTAGAATACGAAAGTCCAGCTGGCTGTACCATGGAGTTTCCCCGCCATATTTCTCCGTATTTTGACCTCTTAGACCACTCAGGTAATCATCCTGTGCAATAAAATTTTTTAATGCCTGGCGCTGAGCTGCCTGATTCTGAATATTTCCATTTACATCCAGCAGGGCACTAAAGGTCATATTGTCTATTTCGGCATCGGTGGGAACATATAATAAATCATTGGAGGCAGTACCATCATTGTTGATATCCCCGCCGTATACATAGGCAAACCGGTTACCGGAGGTCCAGGAGCTGAATAAAGAAAGGGTTGTGCCCCACTTTTTATCTTTTCCATAATCCCATTTTCTCGATGCAGCCATGATAAAACGGTGTTTATTGCCATACAGCGAATTGGAATTGATTGCTTTGTTGGCATTATTCAGTATCGGGTTGCGGTCAAAAGCATCACTGGATATTTCCGCAGAAATAGAACTGGCATCTTTGGCTATCCCAAAATTATAAGCGGCCATAACAAATAATCCTTTAGAAAAAGTTTGTTGAGCCTGTAGTGAAAGATTGAACTGGTGTCCTTCTTTGGTATTGGTAAACACATATGTGTTAGCTGTTCCCTGGTCGCCTGCCAGGTATACCTTACGGTTATCCCCGGTTCCTGAATTCAATACGCCGGTTGGAGTACCTAATTTATAATTGCGTACCATCATCGCTTTTACATCTTTGGTATAAGCCAGGTCGACGGTGAATATTGTACCGGACGAAATCCGGAAATCAGTGCCAATATTAGTACGCCATACCTGTGGCCACCTGAAATTTTTATCGGTTGCATTATAAAAGAAGCTAAAGGGATTACCGATGTGATTACCCAGCCATACAAAGGGGAAACGGCCCGTAAATAAACCCGAACCCCCTCTCACCTGAAGCGTTCTGTCACCTTTTACATCCCAGTTAAAACCAACTCTTGGTGAAAACAGCGGCTTCCGGGTCGGCAACCTTGTATTATCCAGGTCTTTTCCTGGCCCGTTTTGAACAGGATTTCCATCCGCATCAAAAAGCGTGAGGTTATCTGTATTAGAAAATGTTGGAGAAAACGTCGTGGTGGTACCGGCATAGGTTCCATCGCCATTGAAATTCGGACTCTCATACCTGAATTTATCTTCAAAATAAACAGGCTTGTCCATCCGGAGCCCGATAGTCAGTTTGAAATTATTGCCGGCCTGGATTTCATCCTGCGCATAGACAGACAGCTGTCCCACCGTTAGATAATACCATGTCCATTGGTCAGCAGCAGCCCGGTTTTTGGCATAGTTCACATCCACATCCAGGGGGTAGGCACCAAAAACAATAGCGCCCCCAACAGGTACACTGTCTTTGAAAGTTTGGATATCCGTGTCCCAGAAAAGTGTTGGTCCATATCCTGTCAGGTTAAAAGAGTTTCCAAATTTGAATGATTCGAAAGATGCGCCGAAGGTGAAACTATGATTCTTTTTATACAGGTTAAAATCATTGGTGAGCTGGAAAGCATCCTGGTTTAGCCGGTTGAAAATGGAAAAAGGTTCATGCCCTGCTACAATATACCGTGTGTTATTCTTGGAAATATTGACAACGGGAAAAGGTGCAGAAAATGGATTACGGCTGTCCCTGAAAGCAGTGTAAACAACTCTTAATTTATTGGCTGCACTGCTTTTGAAGTTGGACTTTAGTTCCATGCCAAATGAGTTCAGTTTATTGACGATCTCATATCCTGAATTTTGAAACTGTAATGTTGTGTAGTCCGGACCTCTCCTGCCAATCGCACTGGGATGGGCCGGTTTATCTTTTTTCCCGTTCAGTCCATTATAGGTAAATGACAGCTTATGCACCGGGCTTATATTCCAGTCGAATTTCGCCAGCCATTTATAATTTGTCTGGTCATGTGTAAATCCCTGGTAGGGTCCTGTTTCATAATTGAACCGGGTTCTCAGAATATTGCTCACAGCCTGCAGATCTGCTTCTAAAACACGGGATGCATTTGTGTTGCCGGCATTCGAGCTGTTCTGAGCCACATAACTGCTGGCTCCGTCGCTGCGCTGCTCTGTTTCGAAGCTCAGGAAATAAAATAGTTTATCTTTTTTAAGTGCTCCGCCGAATGCAACGCCACCCTGGAACTGGTTAAGATCAGGGATAACCAGCTTTGTACCGGCTACTTTTTTGCCTGTAAGATCCTCATTGCGGAAAAAAAGATAAGCAGTTCCGGTGAACCGGTTGCTGCCTGATTTAGTGACCGTGTTTACACCAGCGCCGGTAAAGCCGGCCTGGGTAACATCATAGGGTGCCAGGTTGACCTGGATTTGTTCAATTGCATCCAGCGAAATGGGCTGCGCATTTGTTTGTCCTCCCGGCGTGGGGGCATCGAGTCCAAAAGGATTATTAAACACCGCTCCGTCCAGGGAAAAATTATTATACTGTCCGTTTCGGCCGCCAAAAGAAATGCCATTATAGTTAGCAGCTGCTGAAGGCGTTAATCTTAAAAAATCATCTGCCGACCGGGAGATAGTAGGTAATGTTCTCAATTGCCTGTTGCTGATATTGGTGGAAGCGCCTGTTCTTTTATCATCAAATATTTTGGATCTTGAAGCAACAGTAACATTGCCTAATTCCTGTGCTGTTTCCTGTAAGGTAAATTCAACAGTATTATTCAAACCTAATTCCAAATATATGTTCTCTGAAACCATCTGTTGGTAACTAACATGATTTACCGTTACTTTATAAGGACCACCCACCCTCAGGTTAGGCAATGTAAAACGCCCGTCGGATTTAGTGATCAATATTTGTTTGATACCGGCATCTGGAAATTCAACTGTTATTGTTGCGGATCCAAGAGGAGCGCCCCTGGAATCTTTAACTATTCCACTGATAGTTGCAGTGGTGACCTGTGCTGAAAGATGGAGGGTTAAGAACAGCAAAGGGACTAAAATAAGCCCGCATTGCTTTTTAAAGTGTTTTCTCATGGGAATTAATTTATAACAAGGTAAAACAGATTACTAAATTGTTATAAATACATTATGCACAGGATATGAACCCGATGTAAAATATAATATGGCGAAGTGGTTTTTTTTTGTAAGTTATAATGTGAACATCATTTCACAAAGTCAAACCGGTCACCGTCGAATAATCCCAGGTCACTCAGCTTCAGGTGAGGTATGACCAGGAGCGCCATAAAGGAAAGTGTCATGAAGGGCGAACCAAGCGTGGACCCGGCTTCTTTTGCCGCCTTATCAATCAATGAATATTGTTCCGCAACATGATAACCGTCTTCATTACTCATCAGTCCTGCCACCGGCAGGGGAATGCACATTTGAAGATCCTGTTTCACCAGGCTGATGCCACCTGTATGTTCAATGATCATATTCACCGCATCACAAAGACTTTCATCATCTGCACCAACGGCCACAATATTGTGGCTGTCATGTGCCACCGAAGAAGCCAGGGCACCTTCTTTTAATCCAAAATTTTTGATAAAAGCTTTCGAAACGGGTGCATTTGAATAGCGGTTTACCACCACGATCTTCAGGATGTCAGCAACCGTATCACTTACTATTTTATTGTTCTCTGTTTTAAGTTCAAGTGAAAGCCTGTTCGTGATAAGTTGTCCGTCCATGGCTTCGATGACCGGAAGAAAGGGTTTGACGCCTGTGAAAGGAACTTCGAAATCTGCGACTTCTTTTTTGTTGCAGGAAAAATTATTTACCAGCCCGGATTTGGAGGTTTTGATATGTGACACCCCGTTTTCAGCTACCAGTACTCCATCAATAAACGTTTTTACCACTTCAAATTTTTCCAGGTCTTTTACGACGGCAAAATCAGCCGGATCTCCTTCCCGCAATAACCCAACTTCTAATTTATAGTGGTTTACCGGGTTCACACAGGCCGCTTTCAGAATTTTGAACACATCAATACCTTTTGCCGCCGCCCTTGCACACAGTTGATTAATGTGACCAAGCACCAGGCTGTCGGGGTGTTTGTCATCACTGCAGAACATCATCTGGTTGGGATATTCATTCAGCAGTTCTATCAGGGCATCAAAATTTTTTGCGGCACTTCCTTCACGGATAATAATTTTCATTCCATGCCGGAGTTTATCCACGGCTTCTTCCCGGGTAAAACATTCGTGGTCGGTAATGATTCCTGCTGCGATATAATTTTTTGCATCATCCCCCCTCAGCCCGGGAGCATGACCGTCCACCGGCTTCATCAACCGGTGAGCCGCGGCAATCTTTTTCATCACCTGTTCATCTTCATTCAGCACTCCCGGAAAATTCATCATTTCACTGAGGTACCTGATCTCGGCTCTTTGCAGCAACTTTTCTGTATCATTTGCATCAAGTAGAGCACCGGCGGTTTCAAAAATGGTGGCGGGCACACAGCTCGGGGCACCAAAATTGAATTTAAAGGGAACTGTATTGCCATTGTCAATCATGAATTCCACTCCCTCCATACCACATACATTGGCGATTTCATGCGGGTCACTTACGGTGGCAACTGTTCCGTGCACAACCGCCAGCCTGGCAAACTCTGATGGAACCAGCATAGAGCTTTCTATATGGACGTGACTGTCAACGAAACCCGGAATAAGATAATCCCCGACCCGGAGCCCGCGGTCTTCGATTTTCTTAATGGTCCTTATCTTTCCGTTTTCAATGATTATTTCTGCCGGATATATTTTTTGCAGGTGAACATCAACAAGATTACCGTGTAGGGAAAACGATGACATCGATTTTGGTTTGGATAAAGGTAAATACTATCTTCAAAGACTAAACCTAACACACTACTGCTATGCGAAAAATATTGTTTCTCCTCGGTATTATATGCGCAACAGCTCCATTACCGGCGCAAAAAACAAAGCCTGCCGTTTCCAGCACAGCAGGTGATAAAGAAGAGGACCTTTTTAAAAACCTGAAATACCGGTTGATTGGACCTTTCCGCGGCGGTCGCAGTGCTGCCGTGGCGGGCAGTTTTGCGAATAAAAACACTTTTTATTTCGGGGGAGTCGGGGGAGGTGTATGGAAAACAACAGACGGTGGCAGCAACTGGATGAACATATCAGATAAATACTTCGGCGGATCCATTGGCTCAGTGGCCGTAGCTCCTTCTGATGAAACAATTATTTATGCCGGCGAGGGCGAACATACCATGCGGGGCAATGTCAGCGAAGGTTTAGGAGGGATCTGGCGCAGCGACGATGCCGGTAAAAACTGGAGAAACCTCGGGTTAAAGGATGGCCGGCATATTATCCGCATTGTCATACATCCGAAGAATCCCGATATAGCCTGTGTCGCTGTGATGGGCCATTTATTCGGGCCCAATGAAGAAAGGGGTGTTTTCAAAACAACAGATGGAGGGAAGACCTGGAAAAAGACTTTATATGTAAATAATCAAACTGGTTGCAGCGAACTGGTGATGGAACCAGGAAATCCCCTGGTATTATACGCGGGTACCTGGCGGGTGATCAGGACGCCCCACAGTATGGAGAGTGGTGGTGATGGAAGCGGGCTCTGGAAAAGTACCGACGGTGGTGATACCTGGAAAAATATTACCACATCGAGGGGATTTCCCAAAGGAGTCTGGGGAATAGTCGGTGTGGCTGTGGCTCCTTCCAATACCGATAAAGTGTATGCATTGGTGGAACATGAAAAAGGGGGTTTGTTTGTCAGTTCTGACGGGGGAGAAAACTGGACCCTCCAGAGCAGTGATAACAATATCCGCCAGCGGGCATGGTATTACTCCAAAGTATTTGTAGATCCTAAAAACGAAAACAAAGTTTACTGCCCCAATGTAAATTTCATGATCAGTACAGACGGCGGTAAAACCTTTAAGAGTATTTCCACACCTCATGGGGATCATCATGACCTTTGGATTGATCCGGAGGATGGGAACCGGATGATTGTCGCTGATGATGGAGGCGCGCAGGTATCTTTTGACGCAGGCAGCAACTGGAGCACTTATCTTAACCAACCGACTGTGCAGGTATACCGTTTAAGCACGGATAATGCCTTTCCTTACCGCATACTCGGCGGACAGCAGGATAACAGTGCTTTTCGTATCCGGTCAAGAACGTATGGGTCAGTGATTGCGGTAGCCGATTTTCAAAATGCCGCTGGCGGCGAGAGTGGTTATGTAGTGGCCGATCCGCTTAATCCTGATATCACCTACGGGGGAAGCTATATGGGATTTATGGGCAGACTGGATCATAAAACAAACGAGTTCCGGATGATCAATGTATGGCCGGATGATGGCATTGGAGCCGGTGCTGATGTGCAGCGGTATCGTTTCCAGTGGAATTACCCGATTTTCTTTTCCCCGCACAATCCAAAACGATTATATGCAGCAGGGAACCAGCTATTCGTCACTGAAAATGAGGGCAGGAGTTGGGAAGTGATAAGTCCGGATCTTACCACCAACGACAAAGCAAGACAGGCTGCCAGCGGTGGACCCATTACAAAGGATAATACCGGGGTAGAATATTACTGTACCATTTTCACCGCTGCGGAAAGTGAATATGAAAAGGATCTATTGTGGACCGGTAGTGATGATGGTTTGATTCATTTAAGTAAAGACGGGGGAAAGAACTGGGAAAATGTGACGCCGAAAGACTGCCCGAAGTGGATCATGTGGAACTGCGTGGAAGCTGACCCGCATAAAAAAGGAGCAGCATATTTCGTGGGAACAAGGTATAAGCTCGATGATTTTAATCCCTATATCTATAAAACGGAAGACTATGGAAAAACCTGGAAGCGGATTGACCAGGGTATCAACCGGATGCATTTTTCAAGAGCCCTCCGCGCTGACAGGAAAAGAAAAGGCCTGCTCTACGCAGGAACTGAATACGGTATGTATATCAGTTATGATGACGGCAGCAGCTGGAAGCCTTTCCAGTTGAATCTTCCCGTACTTTCAGTTACCGATCTTGCCATTAAAGAAAATGACCTGATAGTCGGGACACAGGGCAGAAGTATTTACATACTGGATGACCTTAGCGTGGTGCAACAGAAAGAAAATGGACTTTTGTCAAAAGCACTCCATGTTTTTACACCTTACCCGGCTTATCGCATGCAGGGTTCCCGGGGTTCAGCAGGCCTACAGCGCAACGTAGGCATGAATCCTCCCAATGGAATAGTCATTCCGTATTATATCAGGGACTTGACCGACTCGGCCAAATTCAGTGTGCTGGTGATGGATAAGGATAAAAAGGAAATTAAGATGTTTAGTACTGAGTCGAAAGAGAATAAGCTCGAGATCAAACCCGGACTGAACCAGTTTGTCTGGAATATGAATTACGCGGATGCAGAAAAAATCCCGGAGAGTATGATTGTCTGGAATGGTAATGTTGCTGGCCCCAAGGCCATACCGGGAAACTATTTTGCCAGGTTCAAAATGGGAAAAGACTCAGCCGAAATTCCATTTGCCATAAAGGCTGATCCCAATTACAATGCCACGCAAAAGGAATATGAAGAGCAGTTTGATTTTTTAATTATAGCCAGGGACAAGTTCACGGAAACGATCAAAGCCTTAAAAAACATCAAAGATATCCGGGAGCAAATGACAGCCTTAAAAGAGAAATGGGCCACGGATTCTGTAAAGGAAGTAACAGCGATGATGGACAGTATCAGTAAAAGAATGACGGCCATTGAAGAAGCTTTGCACCAGACCAAAGCAAAAAGTGGCCAGGATGTACTGAACTACCCGATAAGACTGGATGATAAACTGAGTAATGTTTATGGCAATGCAGAAACAGGAAACGGAACTATATCAAAACAAGTGAAAGAGACCTACGCGATGATTGCCGGGCAAATTGATGAACAACTGACCCGGTTAAAAAGGATCATGGAGACAGACCTCGCTGCGCTAAACCAGCTGATCCGGGAAAAAACATTGCCGGTCATCGGGTTAAAAAAAGAGGAGAAGAAAAAAGAATAAAATTAAAATGAGGTGCCTGGGGAGCCATTTACTTATAAGATGGTAGAATTTTCCTGGTTCGCTCTTTCATGATGGCAATCGCTTCTTCGCGGCTGGAAAAAGCATTATCAATATTCACCAGGTTATCTGCGAGTTTATCATACCGCTTGGTCATCAGGTAAATAAAAATATGCAGGTAATGAATGCCATCGAAAATCAATGATTTTTTTGCGGCAAACTCCTCTTTCATTTTCAGGAATTCACCGGGAATCTCGGTATAGTGCATGGCGGGGCGCAGGTGATGCACCGTATGGTAGCCGTCGTTCCAGCACATTTTATTATACTTGGTGTTGATACAATTGATGGCACTGGTGAAGTTATCTTCGGGATCATTTTTATCGATAAAAGAATGTTGCGCCCAGTTGCCGAGCATCATCACCACGCGGGCAAAGACAAAGGGAATGATAAAGATAAAAAGGGTGGCTTTCAGGTTTACAAAACACATACCCACGCAAAAAAGATAGAAAGATATTTCGCCATAGGTAAGCCGCATGTATAGTTTTTTTCTTTTCCGCGTAAACAGGTACATGAAAGTATCCCGGAATCCCAAAACCAGGAACCGGGTAACGTATTTGCCAAAATCAAGCAGGCTGTCTCTTTTGTACTTCATTGTACTGCTGGCATCATCTTCCTGGTTATTTTCCACATGGTGCATGGCCATATGATGCACAAAATAAGTTTCAGGCGTATGACCGAAAAAAGGGCAAACAAACCAAATGACATAGTCATACAGCCAGGTATATCCTTTCTTAAAGGGTTTGCGGTGGCTGATGCAATGCAGCATCAGCCCGAACCTTCCCTTGAAATACATCTGGGATACATAGAAATAAGGTACATAGAGGAGCCACCAGTACCCGCCTTTCAATACAGGAGTATAGAGAAGAACAGCCACGGGGATCACCATGATGTGAATGGCTGTAAGCAAATGAATAAAGGGGAGGTCCCTTTTGTCATTGATATACTTTAGCCAGAATTTCTCATACCAGGAAAATTTGGCCGGTTCAATATATACCGGGTCTGTAAGTGCTGTCAGGGCCTTCATTCAAAAGTTTAAAATCTAAGATCAGGGAGTAAATATGGCGCTCAATAATACTATTCCGTTGGTTTTCAAGATAGAAATAGAATTTGAAGGGCTAAAATTACGCTATTATATCTTAATGCCATGCAATTGTTTCACTTTCCCGGACCATCCACTATATGATTTTCATCAGGTATATTCATCAGCTACATTTTCAAATCCGGCTTGATTTCTCTAACCCCGGTGGTTGCCCCTCCATTCAGTGTAAGATCAACCGGCTTGTTCGTTTGCCACGCATTCCTGGTGAAATCAGGTACATCAACCGTCCTGGATCTCCTGGAAACAGAACGTTCGCTGAGCGGCAATACACAGCTCCAGGCCGCCGCATCATATACATCCTGGTCCAGTGGTAACCCGTTTCGCAGGCAATCGACCAAGCGCCAGTCCATGATGAAATCCATACCGCCATGACCCCCGACATCTTTTGCAATAGCCCCGATATGATTCACAATGGCAGGAGAATATTTTTTATACAGATCATCCAGTTGTTCTTTTTTAATCCAGCTATGACCAAAGGCAATTTTTTCAGGACCCGGCCATTTTTGCGCGGCACCTTTGCTTCCGCTTAGCAAATGTATCCTTGAATAAGGCCTGATCGTTGAAACATCATGCTGGATCATTATGCTTTTGCCTTTGTGGGTACGCACGAGGGTAGTATTCATATTACCCCGGTAGGGTTTGTCAGCATAGTCTTTAAAGAATTCATCGCGGGCAGCCAGGTCCCTGGCCATATTGTTTAAGGTAAAATCATTGGAGCTCATACTAACCAGGTGGTCAAATTTATCACCCCGGTTGATGTTCAGGCACTGGGCAATGGGACCCAGACCATGGGTAGGATACAGGTTTCCATTATGCCCGATATTCTCTTTTAACCGCCACATGTCAGCATAAGCGTTTTTATTGAAAAGCCAGTCTTTGCTCAGGTCGTGAATATAGGCCCCCTCCGCATGAATGATTTCTCCAAACATTCCCTGCCGCGTCATATTGAGTGTCAGTAATTCAAAAAAATCATAACAACAGTTTTCCAGCATCATGCAATGCTTTTTGGTCTTTTCCGATGTCTCTACCAGCTCCCAGCATTCATCAATCGTTTTTGCGGCGGGTACTTCAACTGCCGCATGCTTCCCATTTTTCATGGCATAAACGGCGATAGATGTATGCAGGTGCCAGGGCGTGGGGGTGTAAACAAGGTCAATGTTATTGTTTTCGCACAATGCTTTCCATCCTTCTACACCAGTATATTCTTTTGCCCTGGGCCGTTGCATTTTTTCCAGCGTCTTTTGTGATTTCGCCACCCGGTCTGCATATTTATCACAAAGTGCTACGATTTCCACTCCATTAAGATAACTCAACCGCTCCACCGCTTCCGACCCCCGCTGGCCGAGACCAATTATACCGATCCGGACCGTTTCAATTTTTGGAGCTGCATAGCCACACATATTGAACCGCTGGCCATTATTCTCCCGCGAAATTGACCGGTCCATTTGATCGTCGGTTACAGCAAATGTGGCGGGCAAAGCCGGAATGCCTGTGACCAGCATGCCGCTGCCGACGGCAATGCGTTTTAGAAACTTACGGCGGTCAGGATTCATAACATGTCTTTTAATGGTTGCAATATCCTGAAATAAACCGGAGAAAAACCGGCCACTAAAAATTGGGACAAATGTTTGAGATTACCTGCGGCGCATCATAACCGAATAGGAGAATTGCTGTTCAAACGGACCGGCGGTTTTTTCCGGTTTGGAAATAAGGAACCGGTTCCGGACAGATTGTTCCCGGATATCACCAACAAGTCTTTCGTCATCATCAAATAAAAACTCAGTGCCATATGGTTCATAACCGTCCGCCTGGAAATGAATGTGAATATGTGCCGGCAGATCACTGCGAGGGTAACCGGAGGGCTTGATTGTATGCAGTTCAAACCTCCCTTTTTGATCCGTTTTGACATAGCCAAATAAGCGGGCATGACGGATATCGCCTTCATTTCCTCCAACATGAGGCGCATCAGCGGCGTACCAGCCACGTGAATCTGTTTGATACAAATATACCAGCGCACCGGCTACAGGCTGCCCGGCTTCATCTTTTACAATGCCGGTCACTTTTATTTTTTTACCGGGTTCGCCGGCGGTAGTGATGATGAGTGTGCTGTCATTACTATGTTTTTTTACCAGTTCGCGGAATGAGGTTTGCGGGTGAAGTGACAGGTATTTTTTATCGCTGAGAATAGTGGATACAGAAGCCGAATGGTTTTCCAGTTTCGTTATCACCTCGCTAAACAGCAGGGAACTGTCCGATTGCGCCTTTGTTTCCCCGGTGCAGGTCAATAATAGCGCACAAGTAAAAATCAGTATCCTCATAAGAGAAAAATTAGCATGACAGAGCTTAGCAGTAATATAGAAGGATTCTGCCGAAAGCGCAAAGCAGTCTTTATGAATGGAGAAAGTTCGGGTACAGCAGGTAAGTTTCATATGCGGGTTGTCGTTTATTTCCCCCGGTTGCGGGAAACAGGCAGGTGAATTTACAGAAGAGGTATTTTACCGTGGAGAAATAAAAAAAATTCAGGAACAAATCCTATGCATAAAAACAACCTCTGGCAATGCTTTTGGAGTATATTGGATAGCCGCTATTGATCTAAATCCCTACTTATGAAAAAGACCATAGCTATTAATGTGATGTTTATCCTGTTGTATTATCTTTTCCTGCAGGTAGCCTTCTGAAAACAAGGGGCCGTGTAAAAGATAGACCGGGGCCGATGCCCAGGAGCCATTTATTCATCCAGGAGACCTGGTCTCCTGTTCCTGGTACGTTCCAATGACTGCTCATGCCGCCATTCATCTATTTTTTTATGATCACCGCTCATTAATACATCAGGAACTTTCCATCCCCGGAAATCTTCCGGCCGGGTATAAACAGGGGGTGCCAGTAAATTGTCCTGGAAAGAATCAAAGAGGGCTGAAGTTTCATCATTTAATACACCAGGTAACAGCCGGCCAACCGCATCCACCAGTATAGCGGCAGGTAATTCACCTCCGCTGAGCACATAATCACCCACAGAGATTTCACGGGTTACAAAATGTTCCCGTATTCTTTCATCAATGCCTTTGTAATGACCACAGATCAGGAGCAGGTTTTCCTTGAGGGATAAACTGTTAGCCGTTTTCTGGTTAAAAAGCTCCCCGTCAGGGGTCAGGAAAATTATTTCGTCAAACCCACCTTCCGGGCGGCCTGGCTTTCTTACCTGTGATAATTCTTCTATCGCCTTTGTCAGTGGTTCGCACATCATCACCATGCCTGCCCCGCCCCCGTACTGGTAGTCATCCACCATGCCGTACTCATTCACGGCCCATTTCCGTAACTGGTGGACCCGCACGGTCAGTAAACCTTTATCCTGTGCCCTTTTCATGATGCTGTGCTGTAAAGGGCTCTCCAGTAATTCAGGTATCACGGTAAGTATATCTATATGCATGGGGCAAAGATAGATAACGAACCAGTGGCAACTCGCATTGACAACAGGCCAAAGAAAACCCCCGGGGAACCGGGGGTAATTATTGAAACAAAAACCAAAAAATCCGCATCAGCCGGATATATCTTTCTCCTTCCTGTTGCGTTCAAATGTTTTTAATTGGACAGCCAGGTACAGGGCCGATATTAACCCGACGACTACCAGGAAATAGCCTATAAAAAATCCATAGTTATTCATGGTAAGAGGCTGGTAAAAGTTTTTTTTCATACCCGGTTTGGCAAATGGAGCTTTTTCTTCGGCGACCGGTTTGCTTTCTGCCTTGATATAATCCACGATGTTTTTAATATTCGCCGCGGTAAGGTCCGGGTGATCAGGCATAGGTACCCTGTTGAATTTTTGAAAAATGGCCATGGCTGCAGTGTCGCCTTTTTTGACCATTGCCTGGGAGGAATGCACAAAATTGATAATCCAGTCCAGTGATCTCCGCTGGTCTACGCCACTGAGTGCCGGACCTGTCATTACCTTGTTTACATTGTGACAGGCAGCACAGCGGCTCATAAAAATGGATTTACCCTCTTCGATCGGGGTTGCTTTTGCAACAGCAATAAAGCCCAAGGCTACCAGCAGGGGTACAAAAAATAGTTTAGTTTTCATTTTGTAATTTTTTTATATCTGCAATCAGTTGATTAACCTCTTTGGTGCTGGTGCCATCATAGTAGCCCCGTATTCTTTTTTTACCGTCAACCAGCACCAGCTTTTCACTATGAATAAAATCATCGGTACCGCCATCACCATCCGTGGCAACGATCATAAAACTGTTACGGGCCAGTTTGTAGATTTCTTTTTTATCCCCGGTCAGGAAATTCCAGTTGTGGGTATCAATTTCATACTTGCTGGCATATTGTTGTAATTGTGCCGGTAAGTCTCTTTCCGGGTCAACCGTGAATGAAGCAATTGACAGGTCCGGGTTGAGCTGACAGGCCGATTGTATTTTTTTCAAATTTTTTGTCATTTGCGGGCAAATGGTAGGGCAGTGGGAGAAAAAGAAATCCGCAATAATGATTTTATCCTTCCAGTCATCAGTGGTAATTGTATCGCCATCCTGGTTCAGTAAGCGGAAATTGCCGATGCTATGGCCTTTTGTACCCATAACTGGCAAGACCTGGATTTTTTTTTCATACCAGTTCAGCAAGGCCCATGCGGAAGCGGGAAGAATAAATACCAGCAGCACAAAGATTGATATAGTGGAATGCTTTTTCATTTCTTGGCTGCTGTTTCCGGAACCGGGTTGTCAATACTGAACCGGGGTGCTCCGGGACCGCTGTTCTTTTTTACATTTATTAAAGCCGGCACATAAGCCAGCAGGATGATAATTACCATTGTAACCAGCCAGGGTTTGAACCTGTCAAAAAGAGGTACCCTTTTTTCGTCATGGTAAGCGTCGCTGACAGGAATTTCCAGTACACCCATTTCTTTCTTTTTCCGTAACAGTGTTCCAAAGAACACGATGATAAAAAGCATTCCTGCTGTGAACATAATGATGCCACCCAGTAAAGCCAGTAAGGTAGTAGGTACCCAATCGCTGCGGAACAGGTCACTATCCGGGTTCAGGTAAGTGGTGCCCAGGTTAGTTCTGCGCGGTTCGCCTCTCAGGCCGCCCCAACTCATGCCGAAGGAAAATATCAGCATCCCGATCACCCACAGGTAAGGAATAATGGTATTTAGCCGGGGCCAGAAAATTCTTTTACCGCTCAGTTTGGAATAGATATACAAACTCATTCCGACAATGCCCAGGAATACAGGACCCGCAACCGTCATATGAAAATGACCGGGCATCCAGGCTGTATTATGCACGACACTGTTGAGTGAATAGGAAGCATTGATAATGCCGGTAACACCACCGAAAATGAAGAGAATCAACCCGCCAATGAAATAAGAGAAAAGAAACCTGTCTTCATTGAACCACGGAAGTTTTCCCATCCATCCGAATAAACCCCTCGCACCATTTTTTCTTCCGGCATATTCCAGGGAGGCAGCCAGTGTGAACGCCGTGATAAAACTTGGAATAGCCACTCCGTAAGTTAGCAACCCGTGAAAGAATTTTACACCCTGCGTAATGGTTGGATCGCTGTATTGATGATGGACACCTACCGGGATCGAGAAAAGCAGGAAGAGGAACAAGGCAATCCTTCCTGCCAGGTCTGAATATAATTTACCACCTGCCACTTTGGGCAAAATGGTGTAAAACATGATGTAGGCCGGTAATAGCCAGAAATAAACAAGTGCATGTCCGAAGAACCAGAATAAAGTTCTGGCCAGGTTTACATTCACGGTATCAGTCCATCCCATTGACCACGGAATGAGTAACACAAGGACTTCGTAGGCTACGGCCAGCGTGCAGACAAACCAGATAATGAAATTGATAAGGGTACCCAGTACTGCGAGGGGAGTTTTAATTTGGGGGTTCTCTTTTTTCCAGCGGGTATACATCCGGGCCCAGTCAAAGAGGGGTAGCCATGAGCCAACAATAAGCAAGGCTGCACCGAGGTAGAACAGCGGGTGTGCTTTTAATGGCGGGTAAAAGGTATACAGAACAGAAGCCTTCCCGGCCAGCATGGCCCATGTTGCCATTAGCACCCCGGTGATCATCAGCCAGAAACTAAGCCACATTATTTTTTTATTGGGCTCTCTTTTCAGGTAGAAAGTCATGGTAACATGTCCAAAAGCCACCGCAAAAAAAGTAGTAAGTACCAGCGCATTGATCACACCATGGAGCGTGAGACCCTGGTAATAGTCCAGTTTGGCAAAAGATGTTTGCTGCAATACGCCGGCACGGTAAACAGTTTGCATCAGGCCATGATAGATTCCAATCGTCAGTAAGGCTACAGGTATTGCCAGTTCCAGGAAGATGACCCGTTTGAATGATTTCGATACTTGCATGATCGTTGTGTTTTCGCTTTATTTTGCCGAAGGGTAGTTTACTATGACCTGGGCCCGCATGTTCTGGTGACCAATACCGCAATATTCATGGCAGATGATATCATAAACCCCGGGCTCGTCAAATTTTACAGTAGTCTTATTGATGGCGCCATACACAGCCATCATGTTGACATTTTTCCCGGCAATATTGAATCCATGAACGACATCCTTTGAGGTAAGATAAAAGTCCACTTCACTGCCCACGGGAATGTATATTTCAGCCGGCTGAAACTGCCACATCTGCGCGACAGAAAATACCTGGTAGGTTTTATCATCCAGTTTAGTCACTTTTGGTTCCGAGTAGGCTTTATCATAAGGTAAACATTCGGGTACATCGCTTTTGTACTTATTCCTGGCATAGAGAAGGGAGAAAACAAATAAGCCCATCAGCGCCAGGGACGAAATAATAATTCGTTTTTCAATTTTGTCCATTGCAATCGGGGTTTTAAGTTCTTTCAATCATCAAAAAATATATGCCGTACCAGAACAGCAGGGAGAGAATAACCAGGCCAATAAAAAAGGCGATGGCCCCTTTTGGAAAGAATTTTTTTTCTTCTGGAGTTTCCATGCGGTTGTTTTTAGTGTTTCGGGGGCAAATGTATCAGTGCCCCGTCCGGGGGAAGATGTCTAAAAGAAGGATCAGACCTGATTTTTATCAGCTTTTTTCCTGAGAAGTATCAGCAAGATTCAGCGCGGAAATGTTATTGCTTTTTAACGGTTCCTGTATGGCAGGCTGCCGCGAATAGTCTTGCCCCGACCGGGTTGCAGGAGCTTCTGTTTTTGACAGTATTATCCGGAGGCTTACCACTATCAGGATCACAAGCCCTGTAAAAACGAATATGCCGCTAAAACTAAAGGCTTTGAAATAGGGCTGTGACTTTTTCATGATCGCGTAGAATGATTGGTTGTTCAGTTTGCCCGTGAGCCTGACAATTCCGCTTCCCAGCAGGGATATCCAAAAGATCAATAATGCTATATTAGTGACCAGGATTCCAGTGCCGGCTAATTTTTTGCTTTTTTCTGCTTTCACCGGGTTTGCCTGCTGAATAAAATAGAAAACGGAACCGAACAGGATAAGCGTATTGATTCCAATGGTGGTGCCCATGGCATGGGCCACGGTTATATGTGTCCCATGCGTGTAATAATTCCAGGCCGGAACTGAAATAATAATCGCCAGTACCAGGTTCAGCAGGATCCAGGCATCAGCATAGGAGAGCAGGCGGTAGGAGATGAGGTGGTAATTTTTCCTGGCCTTGCTCATGGTCTTTCGCCATTGTGTAATAAGATGAGCAAGGATAAGTAATTCCGTCATACTGATCAGGTACGCCACCGTTTTGACCCAGGGGGCTGCGGGAACGATATAAGTGTGGTGCCCCCAGTTAAACATCAGGTTTGTCAAACCCAGGAAATAAAAAAAGAAAGCGACCGGGGATTTCGCCGGTTTATCATTACCACTTGTTTGTTCCATTACATACATCCCGGTTCCATATACCAGCATGTTCCAGCTACCAACCATTGAACCAAGGGCTTTCCATTGCACCGTCAGATCCCGTACAATATTGCTGTTAAAGAAATCAAATAACCATAAATAGGATTCGGACAGTGTAATAAAGAAAAATAGTATGCCCGTTGACCAGCTCCAGATATAAACTGGTGCTTTTTTATAAACGGGCCGGAGCGTGAAAAAAAAATTTACGGCAAAAGGAACCCAGGACAGGAAAATAAATATTCCCAGCCAGGGTGGAAATTCGAGGTATTCTCTTCCCCCGAAGTAGCCAAGAAAAAAGCAGGTGATGATGAAAACTGAAATGGTTAATTGCATAAAAAAATGCCACCACACACCCTGCGCCCAATACAAAGGCCGTTTGGCGATCCGGGGCAAATAATAATAGATGCCGGCCTGTGCCGCCGTAAATATCCAGCTGATGACCAGGTAAACATGCAGGGGCCGCGTTTGCTGGAAGGATAACCTGTCCTTTAAGAAAGATGGATACAGGTACTGGAATCCACCGGCAACGCCCAGTACCATGCCGGTAAGAAGGTATGACAACGCCAGCAGTAAAAAAGCTTTTGCAGCTTTGTCAGGGGGATTTGAATTATCAGGTAATTTTTGGTCTTTCATACTGGTTAGTATGCCTTATAGGTAACAGCCGTTTCATCAACATATTTCAGGTAGCTGATGAGGGCATTTACGTCATCATTATTTAAATGAAAATCGGGCATGGTGCGGCTTCCACTTTGCAGGAATACTTTCATATACGTTTCACCCCGGCCCGGATCACTGTAAGCGGTTGTCAGTTCAGGCCCCAGGTAACCCCCCAGCCCATACAACTGGTGGCAGGCAACGCAGTTGTATTGCTGGAAAAGTTGTTTGCCTTTGTTGACCTGTAACTGGGTCGTAGCCGGAAGGGGTATGTGTTGCTCAGTTCCTTTTGTGTAAACCGTGAAACTATAGAGCAGGTACAACCCAAACAGGCAGGCGAATATCCAAATCTTTGACATCCCGGCTCAGTTTAAAGAACATTGGTCAGGTGCACCAAACAATTTTAAAGCTTTTGGAAAAAGGATATTGTTTTCCAGGTGCACATGCTGGTGCAGGTCCAGTTCAAAAGCTTCCAGTGCGGCTAAACTTAAGCGATAGGTCGTGCAGGCATCTGCGGGTGGATTATAATTGCCGGTCAATTGCCTGATTTCAGCCAAAGCTGTTCCCGCATGGTCATGCTCCTGTTCCATGATACTGATGGGGTCCAGCAGATACGTATTGTTAATCGCCATTTGGCTGCCGGCCGATTGCTGTGCTTCCGTTTCTTTGATCCTGGGAAATAAAACCAGTTCTTCCGCCTGCATATGCCGGTCCATTTCTTCTTTGACTGACATAAATATCCCGAATACCTTCAGCATCTCAGGGTGGCGATCACCATGTTTGGCAGCAACTTTTTGTAAATACCCCGCAATCGCGGGCATTTCTTTTTTTACATAATCGTGGTGTGTGGTGGTAATATAATCGGCCAGTTGGGAAAGTGAGAAATTCTCGTAATGGACCGGTGTTTTTAAACTGTTCATTTGCTCCGCCACTTGTAATTCAGAAAGAATAGCTGTTGCTTCCAGGTCGCTTTCCTGGCAGGCCTGCTCAAGCGTTCTTTTTCCTTTACAGCAAAAATCAAGGTGGTATTTCTCGAATACGTTAGCAGCCCGGTGGTTGCTGTTTACAATTTGGGCCAGGCTTTTTGTCATTAGTTCATTCATGTCATGTTTTTTTATAGTCAGGTAAATTATTTACAGGTCTTTTTTATTAAATTTTCTAATCGCTGCCCACAGGGGAAGGATTATCCAGAGCAGCATGATGCCGGTCGTGAACAGTATGCCGCTTCCGCTCCCAAAAAAATCTTTGTACAGGGCACCGGTATATCCCATAAGCGCACTCACATCCATTTTGAGCATGATAAATATCCGGCCAAGATCAATCGGATTGAGAGCTGATAATAAAAGCGTCAGTTTTTCCAGGGGATAATCACTAAAAGAAAAGAGTATCAGTAAAACAAGCCCGTCATATATAAGGGCAAAATAGAACCAGAGGAGTAGTGCAAAGCCAATTCCCCTTGCTTTATCCCTGGCTGAAACGGAGGCAAAAAAAGCAATAGAGGTAAATACCAGGGTTAATGCTCCGCCGGTAAACAGCAGGGCAAAGCCAGTGTCGTTGGCGGCATAGAGGAGCACCGGGATGCCGATGCCGATAAAAAATGCACTTAGCAATGAAATACTCACCCCGGCAAATTCACTTAACAGGATCCGGGTCCGGCTCATCGGCTGCGAGGACATCAGTTCAATGAATTCGTAAGAATTGTAATAATGAATAGTCGTAAACACCAGGCTAACCAATGGTAAAACGATCAGCACAATATTCAACAGGCTCAGCATGGCTTTACTGCTGTTATCTTCCATCTGGAGCATGCTGAGGGACACAATGAAAAGAAAAATGGTATAGGCTAAAATGATTTTACTTCTCAGGATATCATATAGCACATATTTGGAAAGCTTCATCATGCTGTTTGATTATAATGGTTTCTTATCATTTTTTTTAGCCTGTATCATTTTCCCGATCCAGTCATTGCTGAATTGTTCTCCCTTCATGATCCTGGCAATGGCTTTTCCAAGCCGGAGTTCACCGGTTTCTTCCTGCAGCGTTTCTATGTCCTTAAAAAACTGCATCTTCCCTTCCTGCATGTACATGACGTGAGTGGTCAGGTCGTCCAGGTCGCTGAGGATGTGAGAAGTGATGAGAATGAGCTTATTTTTTTTCTTTTCTTCCAGGATTTTTTCTTTCAGTATTTCAGCCGCTAAGGGGTCAAGCCCGGCCGTCGGTTCATCCAGGATTAGTATGGAAGGGTTGAAGAGGAATGCAATGGCGGCACTTACCTTTTGACGGGTACCGCCGCTCAGTGTTCTCATGGGTTTTTCAAATATTTTTTCCAGCCCGAACTGGTGAATAAGGGACTTATCCAGTTTTGATTCATCCATATTCCGTATATGTTGGAGCATTTTGAATAACTGGCCGATTTTCATATTATCCGGGTACCGGCCGATCTGTGGCATATACCCGATATCCCGGCGATATGAGGGATCTCCATCAATCAGCTGCTCCTCAACAAAAATTTTTCCGCTGTTGGGTTTTATCATCCCCAGGATGGACTTGATCAGGGTTGTTTTGCCGGAACTATTAGGGCCGATCAGGGAAATCACCTGCCCCCTGTCGAACCGGGCGGAGATATTATTCAGTGCCTGCAGCTTTTTAAACCGCTTGCTGATATGTTCAATACGGATCATAATTTCAAAGGTTTCATCATGGGTTTTTCATCCATTAATTTTTCTGGTGTCAGGCCGGGGATTGCTTTCTCGGCTTTGTCAATCAACTGTACGGTAAAGCTCCGGAACAACATCAGCGTGTAGGGGTTTTGTTCAACAATCATTGAATACATACTGACCGGGTGATAGGGGACATCACCAATACCATCCCGGTTAATATCATAGCCCTCGTATTTATCCCAGTAATTATTATAAAAACGGTTCAGCATCATAGTGCCATTGGTCGCCAGGTCAAAAGAATTACCATAAAAATTATTGTGATGAAAACTGTTGTCATCGCAGCTGGACTGTACTTTTACCGCCCAGCCATTTTCTTTAAAGATGTTCTTTTGAATCTCTATCCGGCTGCTTCCTTCCATATGAATGGCCACCGTATTTTTAAAAAATGTGTTATGCTGAATGTGACTGTCCGTGATGTCCTTTAAGAGAATGCCATAGGCAGAAGGCCCCCAATTTTGTTCAAAATGATTGCCGGTCATCGTCACTTTTTTTGAATACATCACGGCTACTCCCGCCCCGTTATTACGGAACGTATTGTTGAGATAGGCATTGTCAGGTGAAAACATGAAATGCAGCCCGTACCGGATATTTTTTTCGCTCCGGTTTTTTTTGATAGTTGACTGCGAAACAAATTCCAGGTAAATACCATCCCGGTGCCCCCCGATCGAATTATTTTCAATCAGCATGTTACTGCATTTCCACAGGTGTATTCCGTTGCCGGATGAATGTTCAGACCGGTTTGTTCCTGTTATAGTATTGCTCCGCACAAGGGAATGGGTGGAATTGGCGATATGAATAGCAAAGGATGCATTGCTGATCGTGTTGTTTTCAATGGTGATACCGGTTGCGTCAATAATCTTTATCGCGGCGTAATCATTCATGGAGGAATAGCCTGCATTGACGAAATAAATACCCCTGATTACAATATTTTTCCCGGTTAGCGTCAATATTTCATATTTGTAATCGCCATCCAGCACCGGTCCGTTTACCCCCAGCAGGCAAATGGCCTTGTCAATGATGATATTGCCTTCCTTGTATACCCCTTTGCCGAGGAGCACCGTATCCCCGTCCTTCGAAAGTTTGATTCCCTGCCGTAAGCTGTGGATCTGCTCCAGGTCACCCACCCGGATGGTGTTGGCAAGACCATGACAGCCTATGGATATTAATAAGATCGTAAACAGGGATTTCACTTGATCAGTATATTATAAAGGGTTGCCCAGTTGGTAACTTTACTTCCTTCCAGTTCGGCAGCTTTCCTGCCGGCCTCGGTTTTATTTTTAAAGGCCGCGGCATTACCACCCATGGGGCTTTTGAGCTTGCTGCTGACCACAAATTCAGCCGATTTAACTTTTATGAATTCATGAATGTTGTTGTAGTCTACAAATAAAGTTTGATGGATGCTGCTCAATTCAACACCACGGCGCTCCAGGAAAGCAGCCACGCAATGGGC
>JANWIJ010000025.1 GCA_025449935.1 Chitinophagaceae bacterium | reverse complement strand
CGGTGTTTATCATTGGAACTAATTGACGGTGAAAAAAGATAAACAAAGATAAGGAAGAAAGATCGCCGAAGGAACCACGAATGAATTTGAATATTTCGAAATACATGCGACCACGCAGGAGAAAGGCGCTGAACCCCGGCTCCCGCATGCACAGGATAGTATCGAGGAACTAATCATTATTAAAGAAGGCACCCTGGCATGCACCATCGGAAATAGAAAAGCCATACTCGGCCCCGGCAGTGTATTGCTGATACCACCGCATCAAATGCAGGCATTTGAAAACACCGGGGATGGCCCTGTTACCTATTATGTTTTAATGTTTCGTTCCAGGCAACGAATGGATATGGAACGTAGCGGGAAAGCTGGTGGCGAATTATTATTAAATTATGATTCACTGGGCTATAAAGAAACAAACAATAAAGGCACACGAAAATTCTTTGACCGCCCCACCGCCATGTGTGAAAATTATGAAATGCACATTACTTACCTGAAAGCCAAAGGGCCGAGTCATGCCCCGCACCAGCACGTGGATACGGAGATCATTTTAATGATCGATGGAGAAACGGAAATGACGATTGACGGGAAAACCTACCGCGCCGGTCCAGGCGACCTGTATATTGCCGAAAGTGGTAAGCTGCATGGCATCAGCAATGCCACGGATAAACCCTGCAGTTATTTTGCATTTAAATGGAGATAAGATCATTAAGGGCCGCGAACCATGCCTTATCGCCATTAGTGTAATTGATTTTTTTAAAACAGGGTTATGTTTTAACTTCAGAGGAAACAAAAAAGGGCACATGGCTATTTTCAAACTGCATATCAACGGAAAAGAACGGCAGGTTGATGTGGAACCGGATACTCCCCTCCTTTGGATTCTCCGGGACCACCTGGGATTGGTTGGCGCAAAGTTCAGCTGCGGGATTGGTGAATGCGGCGCCTGCACCGTACTGGTGGATGACAAAGCAATAAGATCATGCGGGTTCCGTGTTTCAAAAATTAAAACTTCAAAGATTACCACCATAGAAGGTTTGTCCGTAAATGGTGATCATCCGTTGCAGCTGGCCTGGGATGAAGTAGATGTTCCGCAATGCGGGTATTGCCAGGCGGGACAGATCATGCAGGCAGTCGCTTTATTAAAAATGAATCCCAAACCAACAGACGGGGAAATTGACGAGCGCATGGATTTTAATCTTTGCCGTTGTGGTGCCTACCATCGTATCCGCGACGCCATTAAATTAGCCAGCACTAAAATCTAATCTATGCCTGCACCTAATAAAACAAGCAGAAGGGATTTTATAAAGTTATCCTCCCTGGCCGGCGGTGGCCTGTTGCTGGGATTTAGCTGGTCCAGCGCGGAAGTCGGAACATCAGTCATCATGAATCCCGCCAATTTCACAGGTGAACTGGGTTTCAATAGTTATTTGTCCATAGCTACCAATGGCACTATCACTATTTTTTCTCCTAATCCTGAATTGGGGCAGAACATCATGACTTCCTTCCCGATGATCGTCGCGGAAGAGTTAGATGCAGACTGGACTAAAGTGAAAGTGTTGCAGGCCCCGCTTGACACTGCAAAATTTGACCGGCAGCTAACCGGGGGAAGTGGTGCTATTCCCCACTCCTGGAAAAGACTGCGAACCGCTGGCGCATCTGCCAGGTTTCTATTGGTGGCTGCTGCTGCGAAAAAGTGGGACACGGATGCAACAGCCTGCACCACCAGCAACGGTTACGTGATCCATACGCTGACAGGAAAAAAATTAAGTTATGGTGAACTCGCGGAAGAAGCAGCTGCCATCAGCCTGCCTCCCGATGTTCCGCTGAAGAACCGGAAGGATTTTAAGATTATCGGGAGCTCCCCAAGGAATGTTGAAAATAAAAAGATCATTACCGGCAAAGGAATCTTTGGTTTGGATTTTTACCGCGAAGGAATGGTGATGGCGATGATCCAGCGTCCACCCTCATTCGGGACAAAGGTCAAATCCGTTGATGCGACAGCCGCCAAAGCCATGCCGGGGATTATTGATGTGGTCACTTTTAAAAACAATGTAGCCATTGTAGGAAAGTCTACCTGGGCAATCATGAAAGCCAGGAAGGCGGTAAAAATTGAATACACAAAAGACGGGAATATTGAAAGCAGTTCCGATCATGACCAGTTATTGGTATCCATGCTCAACAGTGATAAGGCAACCGAACGGAGGAAAGACGGTGATGTCGCAACTGCTTTTAAGCAGGCCGCTACGATCATTACAAGCGAATACCAGTGTCCCTTCCTGCCGCACAATGCGATGGAGCCGATGAATTTCTTTGCCGATGTTCGACCTGATGGGGTGGAATTGATAGGACCGACTCAAACACCGGCCAGTGCCCGGCAGGCAACTGCCAAATTATTAAACATACCGGAAGACAAAATCACGGTTGAAATTACCCGGCTTGGCGGGGGTTTTGGACGGCGTCTTAAATTCGATTTTGTACTCGAAGCGGCTGAATTATCCTCCATCATTAAGAAACCCGTGAAAGTGATATGGACGAGGGAAGATGATATGATGGGAGGAAGTTACCGCCCTGCAGTCCGTTACCGGTTTGAAGCCGCCCTGGACGAGAAAGGAAATTTGATTGGGTATAAATTAAGAGGCGCAGGGATCAATTTAAATAACTCAACGCGCCCGGATAATTTTCCTTCAGGTGCCGTTGATAATCTAGTGATTGACTCTATTGAACATATCTCCCCGGTCACTACGGGTGCCTGGCGTGCTCCTGTCACGAATTTTTTGGCTTTCGCGGAACAGGCTTTCCTCGATGAAGTGGCGCTGGCTGCCGGGAAAGACCCCGTTCAATTCAGGTTAGAGTTATTACAAAAGGCAAGAACAAAACCGGCGGGTGCAATTAAGTATAGCATTGACAGGATGGAAACCGTTATAAAACAGGCTGCAGAAAAATCAGGGTGGGGCACAAAAAAAGGCGTGTCGCAGGGTTTTAGCGTTTACTTTTCCCATTCCTCTTATGTGGCACAGGTATGTGAAGTGGTGATGGAGGCAAACAAACCCGTTGTGAAAAAAATTTACGCCGTTTCAGACTGTGGTGAAGTCGTCAACAAAAACGGTGCGCTCCAGCAGGTGATGGGTGGCATTGTGGATGGCTATGGTCATGCAATGTTTGGCAAGCTGACCTTTAAGGACGGCGCAGCGGAGCAAATGAATTTTGATCAATACCGGATGATTCGCATGAGTGAAATCCCGGAAATAGAGGCGCATTTTATAGATAATGGGATTGATCCAACCGGTCTTGGTGAGCCTGCCCTTCCACCTACGGGGGGTGCCGTGGCCAATGCCATCTTTAAAGCCACCGGTACCCGGATAAAAAATCAACCCTTTATCGATGAGCCTCCTTTTAAAACTTCAAAAGGTTTCTAAAGAACAGCGTTAGTTCCCGGCTATGAAAAGGAAAAACGCTTCAATTTACTTCTTCGCCAGGCTGTCCTTAAATCTAGTAAACCGGGAAACCGCTTTTGCTGTATCCTTGTCAAAAGGAAAATAATCCAGCACGTCGTATTTCCAGATATTGGTTGGAAATATGACCACCAGGTTAGTCGTCTTATTACCAATGTTCTTAAAGGCATGCGGCATGCCTGCCGGGATATTTACCATATAAGGGGCTTTGATCGTAAACACCGTATCGCCCAACGCATATAAAATATCCCCTTCCAGCAAGACATGTGATTCTTCACCTTCATGGGAATGCATGGGTGGCGCCCCTCCCGGGAATGTTTCCGTAATGCCAATCGTCAGGTTCTTATAACCATGCCGCTGTCCTTCCATCACATGAACATATTCGCCTGGCCCCGGATTAATTACCGGCAATTTATCAAGGGTAACCGCATAGTCAATGAAATGGTTCATCCCGGGAACAGTAAACGGACCCGGCACCGTTCTTCTTTCCAATACTTTCAGCTGGTGATGCTGTGCGTTGAGTTGGGCAATGACAGAATCTGGTGGTTGCCTGTTTTCTTTTACCAGGTTGGTTAAGGAAAAAGTTTCTTTTGTCTGGTCACCACCGGCGGCTGCCTCGTCACTGTCCGCCTGCTTATTTGAACAGCCGGACAGGATTAAACATACAACCGGGATAAGTAGTAATTGCCTTTTCATTGCTGTTGGTTTAATGGTAAAAGAAATATACCGGTACCCGAACCCTGAATTGTATACCTAATTTATTAAAAAAAAATACCCGGGCAAATTTTCCGCACGGGCTGCTCCATTTGCTGGCGGCAGAGAAACCCTCACAGCGTTTATCCAGGGTACCCAGGCTCATGTTGAATTTATCTGCAACAACATAAAGATGTATGAATTATATAACCTGCCGGGAAAACTATGTAAGGTTTATTTTCAGAAAGTAAACCAGCTTTATGTATTACCGGCATGGTTGCCAAAACAGCCGGCAGATCCGCGTAAAACCTATTCAGTAAAACTTAAATAACGGAAAATGAATAATAAAATAATGTTACGTATCGTATCGCTTCTTATGCTTCTTGCTGTTGTGTTGCCTGCCAGTTCTGCCAATCTTGACCCGGCGGTTTCACCGTCCAATAGTGCAACAACAACAGAGAACCCAAGAGCGCAGGAATTACTTCTCCGGCTTACCGAGATCAAAGAAATGAGCAAATCTGAAATGACAAGAATGGAAAAAAAAGGGCTCCGGAAAGAAGTGAAAGAAATTAAAAAAGAAATGAAAGCCATTAAAGGTGGCGTTTACCTGTCTGTAGGAGCCATTATTATCATTATATTATTGCTGATCCTCATTTTATAATATTGTATTGGAAGATTAATCCGCACCTCTTTTTTGCACTATGGCCTTACCTGGCCCGGCGAAAATCACCTCACCGGGTCATATTGCCCCTGGCGTACAATACCAATGCTAAATAATAAATCCTACCTTTCCCTATCTCTTCACCACCTAAACCTTTTAGTTATGAGAAATTTTTTTCAATCAGCCCTTTTCTTGGGTATTTCCGCCAGTTTGTTTTCGGCCTGTTCTACAGCCGAAGAAAAAGCGAAACCGCTTGATATGGACAAAGCCCGGACAGAGATCCAGGCCATGGAAGATGCTTATGCAGCTGCTGAAAAAGCCAAAGATGCCAATGCCGTGGCGGTTTACTACAGCGCCGACGCCGTTAGCTATAGCCGCAACGAAGAACCCGTTTCAGGGAATGCTGCTATCCGGGACCGCATTGCTAAAAACATTGCAAAAGACACAGCCGGAAATACGAATGTCTATAAAGTGGTAGACCTTTTTGGGGATGAAAACCACCTGGTAGAAATTGGTTCCTGGAAATTAAACAGTCCCTCCGGTGTGGAGACAGACAGGGGACATTATATGTCCTATTTCGAAAAACGTGATGGAAAATGGGTTTGTGTCAGGGATATGAATGTAAGTTCAATGCCGTGCAAGGCGCCTAACTAAGAGCATAGAAAGTATTAAGCAACCAGGGAGCCTGCACATGCAGGCTCTTTTTTATTAGCCAACGACCGGACAGTTACAGGATTCTAGTTTTTTCCAATTTATGCCCACGGAGATCTCAGCCCGAATGATCCGTGTACAAATACCATTTCCCTTTTATTTTTTTCATCAGGCTGGAGTACCGACCATTAATGACCCGCCCATCGGGATAGCTGACATGAAAATAACCGGTGACATAATAGTATTTGCGGGACAATCTTTCCAATTGCTCCCCATCGAGCACCAGCTTTCCCATTTTATCTTTCGGCCAGTATTTTTTGTAAAAAGCCAGAATACTGTCCCTCCCATAAGCGGCTCCCTTACTGAGGATCATGCGGGTGGAATCTAAGGGAGCATACAGGCTTACATACCCGTCAATATCCCCGCTGCTCCAGTATTTTTCTTCCAGCCGCAGCGTGGCCAGTATTGCTTTCTCATCTTTTGATTGGCTCAAACTGCTGGCTGGAACAAGAAATATAAATGCAGCAACCATGAACGAAATAAGGCCGGTCATTGAATTATTGGTTTTATACATGCTTAGAAATATTTAAAAGATAATCTTGCCCGTATATGGTATTCCAAATTTACTGCAGGTAAATACCGGGGCATTACCGTATAAATAATTTACTGAAAAAATGGGTGAGTACTATTGCCCTTTTGTGAAGAAGTACTCCGTGTACTCGGACTCATCCGGCGAACCATATGTCAACTGCACCGACGGCTTAGTTCCAAGGGTAAACAATACAGAACTGTACGTAAATCCCCAGCCACCTTCCCTGTAGGTTACACTGACCGGGCTTCTTGCATTGTCTTTGGAACGTAAGGTTGTCTTAATAATATCTGTAGAAATATCGGCCGGTTGTTTATCCAGGCGTTGCTGCAGGGATGCAAAGCGAACGACACTGTTATCTTCCTTTCTTTCTCCCGCCAGCCTTTTTTCAAAAGCTTCCCTGTGCCAGGGTTTCACATCCCGGTTAACCAATGCGTGATTGGTGTGATAAACAATGGACCCCTGCCCTGCTTTGGGTATAAAACGAACAACCTGGTTCGCGGATGCTTCAAAATCATAAACACTGTCGGCTATGCCCACAATATAATTTTGACCTGACGCATGTTTTACGGTCTTTAAAAAGTCCAGTGCTTCTTTCCCATTTTGTTTACTGAGCACAGCCCGGATCACAAAAGCAACCGGTAATCCATCCGGCGAACCCTCCAGTTCCATCAGGGTATTCATGCACATGGCGGTTCCTGTTGAATTTATTCCGTTCAGGGCCACCAGCCCGGCGCAACTCAATATATACTGTTCGGGTTCGGTACCATTTGCCGCGAGGTGGAGCAAAACCTGGGCTCCATGCATATAATTTTCCAGGTCCATATTCTGCGCAATATAAGCCGGGTGGTTGCCGGTGGCGGACACACCCATACCGCTGCAATGATGGTTTCCTTCGTTTCTTTTTTTATCCAGGTACACCCAAAATTCATCTACCAGCTGGAAAGCAAAAACATCCGCATAGGGTTGACCCGAACCTTCGGCAATTCCTTTCAATTCATCCAGGATCACGGGCGAATATTTTTTCGTGGCCGACTCAAAGTTAGTCGCCGATAAAAAAGCGTTGAGTAAGGAATCCGGGTTGGACACTCCGGACCGGCGTATATTGTTTTTCCATTTTGTAAACACGGCAGCGATCTCCTTTTTTAACTGGGTGCCATGTTGCCATCCTTTTTCATAGGCATTGCCTTTCAGTTCCAGCACGGGTACTTTTTTGCCGGCTGTTGTTTGAGCGGCGGGCCGGCTCATAAAGCCAAATGAAAGTAACAGGGCCATACAGCCTGTCATGATTGTAAACGGGTATGATAGCGTTTTCTTTTCCATAATACAGGTTAATGCAAAAATGAAACTACAATATTTACGAACGGTTTGGCCGAAAACTTGAAGGGCGGCAGCAGCCACCAGGTCATTTCTATTATTTTGGTGATGACTGAAGTCAGCAGGAATAATATGCTTCATTTCATCCTCATGAATGCAGTGCAGGTTGAATAAGGTTTAAATGCAGGTATGAACGCAGCTGGCTGTCGCATAACTAATATACAACTAATTGCCGGACGCCCGGATGCAAGACGCCATTGTAAGCAATTGAAAAAAATAGTCCCGGCGAACCCGGGACTATCCGTTACCGTTATTTGTTACAATAATTTAGTTAACCGACCTGTTCACTTCCAGCAGTATACCTTTCATGGTTGTCTTGCCGGTGTTTTTTACAATATGGGTGTCGCCCGGAACAATTAATACCGATCCTTTTTTTAGCTCAGCGGTTCTCTTGCTGCCGTCTTTGCCAGTAAATTCCGCGGTACTTCCTTCCGTTACATACAGCACCACATCCGGGTGAGCATGCATGGCGGATGCTTGCCCGGGCCGGTAGCTGACTTCGATGGCCCTCAGGCCAAGAGTATCTTTAACCAGTTTATAAAGATTTCCGGCCACTTTTGTCGCATCAAGTGACGCATCCCAGCTCATGGGTTTATTGGGGCGGTTCACTTCTATTAGGATGACTTTGATCGGTGTTTTGCCGGTATTCTTCACGCTATGCGTTTCCCCCGCCCGTATAGTAAATGCCCCGGCCGGCAGAACAGACTCCATACTTTTTCCGTCCTGGCCGTAAAAAGTGGCGCTGACAGTATTCGGCGAGTAGATCGCATAATCATGATGGCTGTGCAGGGATGATGAATCGCCGGGCAAGTAATTGGTTTCGATCACGGTGATTCCCATAGTATCCTTCAATACTTTGTAATAATTGGGTGCTGCGGTCACTGCATCCATAACTGTATTGGTGGTGGCAGGTTCCATTTTTTCTGTAGCGGAACTGTCAGTGCTGGTTTCTTCCGTTTTTTTGTCCGTGGAATTGCACGCCGAAAGAAACAGGGAGATGCCCAATACCCACAGGACAGGGCGGTGAATTTTCTGGTTCATAGTTAAATTTTTAAAAGAATGAATAATGGCGGGGGGACCGGAGATTCAGGAGGTAGCAGATCGTAGTTAAATCTACAGAGAATTTGAAAGGGAGGGTAAAATAGTTTTGCCCGGGTATTAAAGGATGAAGTAACAGTATCTTTATTCAACAACATATCTTATTTATGACCAATGAATACGAACTGATTGTAAGAAAGGAATTAGCCGCCTGGCAAAAAGAAATGTTACGCCGCCCTACCCTGTTCAACAAGCTTTCGAAAAGAATGCAGGTGAAGATCAATGACTGGATCCCTGAGAAAGTACATAAAGCCATCACCGCAACACTTAAACAACTTATCCGGGGTGTTTTATTTGGCGCAAAATATACCACCCGGGAACCCATGCTGTATATAAATTTCGCGGAACAGGAAGCCGCTATTTTAAAAAAGATCGATTCCTATAAAAAAACCGCCGCTGTGGAAGGCGGAATTACCGGCGCGGGCGGTATTTTATTTGGCCTGGCCGATTTCCCCATTCTGATCGGCATTAAAATTAAATTACTGTTCGAAATAGCCAATCTTTATGGCTTTGATGTGGATGATTATAAAGAACGGGTTTACCTGCTCCATATTTTTGAACTCGCGTTTTCCAGTCACGAACACCGGCGGTCCATATACCTGAAAATGACTGACTGGGAAACAAAAAAAAAGGAGCTGCCTCCGGATATCCACCAGTTTGACTGGCGCAATTTTCAGCAGGAATACCGGGATTATATTGACCTGGCCAAGATGGCACAGCTGGTACCGGTAATAGGCGCTCCCGTTGGGGTGATCGTGAATTACCGGCTGATCAAAAAACTCGGGATCACGGCCATGAATGCGTACAGGATGAGGCTGGTAAATAAATAAAAATTGCTTACTCATCCTACCGCCTGCTTATCCCTGCTTTCGGCCAGACAGATTGTGAAGACGCTAACATTTTTGGGGCTTAACTTGCATCGTTAATGTGACAGACAACATCCGGATCATTAAATGAATGCAATATGAAAAAAGGAATACTCGTCCTGCTGGTAGTAATTACGGTGAACGCCAATGCGCAGACACTCAAAGAAGCACTGTATGGTGGAAAGCTGAAAACAGATACCGGCTCCGTACTGCGCAAAGGGGAAGACCTGAGTTCAAAAATTGATTCTAACCGGAAAAAAGAAGTGCCACCTGAAAAAAACAAAATGGCCGCCACAGGCCAGGATTCTGCTGTTAAAAAAATAAGCGGACAGCCTGATACGACGGCAACAGCCGCTGTGGTGAAAACGGATAATAGTAAAGTAACAAAAGACAATAATAAGACCTGGAAAGAATTCATGGATTCTATCATCAGTACCCTGAAAGCGGAGGTAATGACTTCTAAAAAGATAAAAAAAGGAGATTATTATGTGATGGTTGACCATACCATTGGCCTTGACGGGCAGGTTACCATCAATTCGATTTTCGTAACCCCGGAAAACAAATTTTTGGAGATACAGGTGAAAGAACGGTTCAGCATTGATACCCCGCGGTTAAATCCTGTTATGGGTAGTAATGGCAAACCACGCAAGCTGGTGAAACGATCTAATTTCACGATCACCAAAGACTAATATTACTTCGCGAATCGCGCCGGAGCCAGGCATACTGAGGTCAGGCATCAAAGACTGTACAACCTGTTATTTGGTTTCTTCTTTGAACAAAAGCAAGTGTGGAAAGATCACTTACCCTTCAGCTCTTTTCTGACTTCCGGGGCGATTCTTGTCCCGAATATTTCTATTGATTTCAACAATACCTTATGCGAAGGCCCGCCCACATCCATGTGCGCTGAAAAACGTGTCAGGCCAAAAAGTTCATGCATGTGCAGGATCTTATCGACCGATTCAGCAGCATCGCCGATGATCAAATGTCCGTTCTGTCCTCTTCCCGCTTCATATTGCTGTGCGGTATAGGGCGGCCATCCACGGCTGCTGCCGACCCTCGTCATCTGGGCAGCGTAAACAGGATAATAGTCATCAGCAGTTTGTTGACTGTCTTCTCCAAACAAGGCATGCATATGCACCCCAACTTTAAACTTTTTCTTATCATGCCCGAATTGCTCATAGGCATCCTTATAATATTTAAACAAAGGCTTGAACTGTGCCGGGTTACCACCGATAATCGCAAAGATCACCGGCAGTCCGTGCCTGGCAGCTCTTAATATCGATTCGGGAGTTCCGCCCACAGCCACCCAGATAGCCAGGTTATCGTTTACAGCACGGGGCAGGACTTCCTGTTTGTTCAGTGCAGGCCGGAACCTTCCCTTCCAGCTAACGGGATTCTCTGTATTGATCTTTAGCAGCAGTTCCAGTTTTTCTTCAAACAATTCGTCATAATCTTCGAGGTTGTAGCCGAATAAGGGAAAGGATTCGATAAAGCTACCGCGGCCGGCCATCAGTTCTGCCCTCCCCCCCGAGATATGGTCGATCGTGGCAAAGCTTTGATAGAGTTTCACGGGGTCCGAAGAACTCAATACCGAAACGGCACTGCCCAGTTTAATATTCTTTGTAACTGTTGCGGCGGCAGCTATAATGATCTCGGGTGCGGACACAGCATAATCGAGCCGGTGATGTTCCCCGATGCCAAAGAAATCCAGCCCCACCTCGTCCATTAATTTTATTTCCGCGATCAGCTCTTTTAACCGTTGACCGGGAGATTGGGGTTTGCCATTCTTACCGTAATGATTATCGCCGAACATGCCAACGCCTAATTCCATATGAGTGTTTTGTTTGCAAAGATAGCCCGCTCCCGGCGTGAACAGAAGGAGTACCTTTATTGTCAATAAGAACGATTCATGGAATTTATTGACTATTACAGGATCTTAGGCGTTGATAAAAATTCATCGGCCGATGAAATAAAGAAAGCCTACCGTAAACTGGCCAGGAAGCTGCACCCGGACCTTAACCCAAATGATAAAGATGCGCAGTTAAAATTCCAGCAGGTCAACGAAGCCAATGAAGTATTAAGTGATCCCGAAAAGCGAAAGAAATACGACCAGTATGGTAAGGACTGGAAACATGCAGAACAATTTGAGCAGGCCAGGCAACAGGGTCGTCATACAACCGGCGGACCGCGCGGGCAAACTTTTGCCGGTGACTATGAACAGGGTGACTTCTCCGATTTCTTTGAATCTTTATTTGGGGGTAATGGCAACCGGGGAAGCCGCAGCAGGCAAACAAAATTCAGGGGACAGGATCATCATGCGGAATTACAACTCAGTTTACAGGATGTACTCGAAACGCATAAGCAGACACTGACCGTGAACGGGAAAAATATCCGGATTACCATACCAGCGGGTGTTGAGAACGGTCAGACAATAAAATTAAAAGGATACGGTGCGCCCGGTGTAAACGGCGGCCCGCCCGGTGATCTCTACATAACTTTTATTGTCACACCCAATCCGCGTTTTAAACGCCTGGCTAATGATCTTTATACCAATACGGAAATTGACCTCTATACCGCTGTACTCGGTGGCGAAACGACCATTGATACGTTGACCGGTAAAGTGAAACTGAAAGTAAACCCCGGCACACAGCCCGGTACTAAAATAAGATTGAAAGGTAAAGGAGTGCCGGTTTATAAGAAAGAAGCTGAAGCCGGTGATCTCTATATTACCTATGAAGTGAAATTACCTTCCAGCCTGACTGAAGAGCAGAAAGCATTGTTCACCCAATTGAGCAACCTCAAATAAAATTTTTTGTATGCAAACAGCGGAAATGATAGCGGCCGATGAATTTTGTGCGCATCATCATATTGAGATGTCCTTTATTGAGTCTTTAAAGGAAAGCGGCCTGATCGAAGTTTCTATTACGGAAGAGAAAACATTCCTGCCCGTAAACCAGCTGGGCCAACTGGAAAAGCTGGTGCGTCTTTACTACGAGATGGATATTAACCTGGAGGGTATCGAAACCATCACCTATTTATTGCAGCGTATGAATGATATGCAGCAACAGATCCTGCAGCTTTCCAACAGGCTGAGCCGCTACGAGGAGAGCTGAAATCCAGGCCGTCAGTAATACCATGACAGGGTGCGGAACCACACGAAGCAATCCCCGCCACCCTCAGCCCCAAAAATTAATCTCCGGGGGCTGATTATACGCCTTACTTTTATATCCTTAAAATTTTACACCATGATGAAACAAGCACTCCTCGGTGAATTTGCTCATGAAGCAGATAACACCCGCCGGTTAATTAACGCTATTCCTGATTCAGCGCTGGACTACAGGCCCCAACCACATCTATGGTCGGTGGGACAGCTGGCTTCTCATATTGCTGAAGTCTACAACTGGTTTGGCGCCACCATTAACCAGGATATATTTGATATGGGCAGCTACAAATATGACAAAGGCGATATCAGCAAGGCATCCAATATCGCGGCCAAACTGGAACAGAATATTGCCGCCGCCAAAAAAGTGCTGGAGAATGCCGATGAATCCACTTTTATGAATACCTGGCACATGCAAATGGGTGGGCAGGATCTAATGCCGCCGATGCCCAGGATCAATGTAATACGGGGTTTTTTATTTAATCATTTATACCATCACCGGGGGGAACTGGTAGCCCATTTACGTGCATCGGGAAATAAAGTGCCGGGTATGTATGGTCCTACCTATGAAGAATCCCAGGCGATGATGAACTAATTTTTGACACGTGGAAAATTAGTTGGGTATAACCTACCCTCTTAGTAAAAAGTAGAAATTCATCGGCCGGGAAACCACAAAGCCCAGCCATTCATAGAGTGCAATGGCCCGGTCGTTGTCTGCCCGCACATGCAAAAATGGTTGCTGGCCATGCCGCAGTATAATCTGTAACTGGTGCTGCAGTAAGGTATTCGCATAACCTTTTCCCAAATGATCGGGGTGTGTGCACACGGCGCTGATCTCGGAAAAGTTTTCTGCGTGCAGGCGCTGACCGGTCATAGCGACCAGTTTTTCTTTTTCAAAAATTCCAAAATAGGATCCAAATTCGATTGTTCTAAGGCCAAAAGGACCTGGTTTGGTGAGCCGGGCCAGTTGCAGCATTTCTTCCACATGCTTTTCGCTTAAAGGAATCACATTGGGAAATTCCTTTTTGATCTCCCTGTTCCCTTCATATACAAATTGCAGTCCTTTTATTTCATGGATTATCTGCCAGCCGGCGGGTTCGCTAATGGAGGCAGGAATAGCATACAAAATTTTTCGTCCGGTAGGGAGCAGTTCATAAAGATCCGGAAACCCCTTTTCATAACCTGCCGCAAAACCAGCAAAGGGAGAAACCTCTTCGTCAAAAAATTTCACCCGTTCATTTCCAAAACTAAGATGCCTGTCGCCCGTGAGCAGGGCGTGATAAACTGGGTTTTCTAATTGGTTCACCCGGTAAAAATAATCCCTTTTGTAAATTCCCGGTTTACACGAGCTGGAGACCGTAGTAGCCGATGGTGGTGAATATACCGCAGCGGATGAGCACCCCCACGCAACACCACACAAGTAATTTCTTAATATTCACGTTCAATCCCGTTCCTACGGCAATACTGATGGGAGCACCAACGGTGACCGTACCTAAAATACCAAGCCCGCCGATGCCATATTTGTTCCATAGCCTGGTGATGACAGGGTGCTTTTTTGTTTCGTCTTTTGGCGGTTTCTTTTTATGAAAAAAAGCCCTGATCTTATCGCCAAAGAAAGCAGCCACAATTGCTCCTGCAATGCCGCCAATAAGACTTGCCATAAAGATTGCCCAGGGTGAGAGTCCAAATGCAAAACCCGCGGGGATAGCTGCGTATATTTCAAAAGTGGCGAGGCCTGCTACAGTAAGTGTTCTTAAAAACATATGGGTACGGTGTGTGAAAGTTGGCGCATGGGCGGTAAAATTAGTTCAAACGGGGAACAAGAACCGTTAAAGTATTATCAATATCCTGTAGCAGCAGGTCTGTAATGAATGTCCTTCAAGGGCTATTTCATTTCAACATACCTGTCCATACTATTATTCCATTGGTAAATTTTTCCGTTATCAAGCTGTTTCCAGTTTTGTCCATCCCATTCCCAGAGATCGGAATAGATCAGCATGGCATGATCCCCCCCGTTGCCACCAAAAATATAGAGCCTATTGTTAACTGTATTAAAGGTCATGGCCGGTAAAAGCCGGGCGGGCCCGTTTCCCGATAGTTTTTCCCAGGTCTTTCCGTCCCATGCCCAGATATCAGCCTGGAGCGCCATCCCGATCTCGCCGCCATAGAGTAATGTTTTTTTCCTGGAAGGATCATAGACCATGGCATGATGCCCGCGCCGACCGGGATTGACAGGTGCGTTGATTTTTTCCCAATGATTTCCGTCGAATTCCCAGGTGTCATCATATTCCTGGTTATTCCCGCTACCCCCGAACAAAACGACTTTTTTTCTTTCTGCATCGTATGCCATGGCATGATGTACACGCGGACCGGGTCCGGGTATCTCCAATGCTGTCCATTGCTGATTTTTGTAAATCCAGGTCCTGGTATCGAATTCCCTGCTCCCCGTTTGCCCGCCGTAAATAACAATGGCTTTATTACTTTCATCATAAACCATTTCGTGATGGTCTCTTGTACCCGGGGAATTACCCGGGATGTCTTTCCAATCCTTTCCATCAAAAGTATAAGCCCGATTCAATGTATCGTCATAACCACGGCTACCCACCCCTCCAAAAACAAATACACGATCCATATCTGTCATATAAGCAGCAGCGCTCAGCGAACGCATGGGCTGATCTGTTTCGTCAATCCTCGTCCAGCTGTTATTCTTCCATCCCCACGTTTCTGCTTTACCACTTGCAGGCATGGTTCCTTTTTCATAACCATCAAACAGAACCAGCGATTGCGTGGACTTTAAATAAAAAAGCTGGCCCGAGGCCCGGGGCGTAGGTTGCCCTGTTGATATGTTGCATACTAAAAGAAAAAGCAGGGCGGCCAGGTAACGGGGATACATAGCGGGAGTTTTCTTAAAGCTAATTCAACCCATCACAATGTTCGGGAAGGATTATATGAGCGGTTTGAGGTATTTTCACAGTCAGCCTGCTCTTGTACTTTCCCCCGATGTTCGCAGGGGAGGCTGCACACCGATAACGGCTTGAAATTTGCAATAGTTGCATCGCGGTTACCCCTAATCAGGACCCCGGGATTTTATCATCATCAATTCTAAGAATTATGACAACCCCAGTGAAAATAAAAAAAGCGGCAGCAAAAAAGATCCTGGTTGTTGAAGACGATGGGGAAATAGCTTTGGTGCTGGATATGGTTCTCCAGGATGGAAATATCCAGCTGGATTATGTAAACAATCTTTTGGCTGCTGACGAATACCTCCAGCAGCAACAACCCGCTGTCATCATCCTCGATAATAAGCTCCCGGATGGATTTGGCGTTGATTTTATCATCTATCTCAAGAAAAAATATCCTGCGGTTAAGATCATCATGATCTCCGGGCTTGGTGCTGCCCGTGATGTGGCTTTGGAAAACGGTGCTGATTTGTTTTTTGAAAAGCCATTTCCGCTGGAAGAATTCCACGAAGCGATCAACGGGTTTTTAGGTTGACATGAAATCGATTGCCATTGCAGGCATTTAATATTAAATCTCCGGACATTTATCAAGGTGGATAAATTGAAGTAATGATGCCGTCAGGGTTATCTTTCAACTATACTAAGAATTATTTCAATCGGTCTCTAAAATCCAGGTTATTCCTTTTCAAAGTCTCCTTTGCAATTTCATACCCCGCATCAGCATGCCTTATCACCCCCATCCCCGGGTCATTTCTCAACACCCGCTTCAATCTTGCTTCCGCGTCATCGGTCCCATCCGCGACGATTACCATACCCGCATGTATACTATATCCCATTCCCACTCCACCCCCATGATGCAAAGAAACCCAGGAAGCACCGCCTGCGGTATTCACCAGCGCATTTAAGATTGGCCAGTCAGCCACGGCATCAGATCCATCCAGCATGGATTCAGTCTCACGGTTGGGGGATGCCACCGAACCGGTATCGAGATGATCGCGGCCGATAACGATCGGTGCTTTCACTTTTCCTGTTCTCACGAGTTCATTAAAAGCCAGGCCCGCTTTTTCCCGTTCGCCCTGCCCCAGCCAGCAGATACGGGCCGGTAATCCCTGGAAGGCAATTTTTTCTTTGGCCATTTTCATCCAGCGGATCATGCCTTTGTTTTCGGGGAACATATTCATGATCACTTCATCAGTAACAGCGATATCACTGGGGTCGCCGCTCAGTGCCGCCCAGCGAAATGGGCCCTTGCCTTCGCAGAATAATGGACGAATATAAGCAGGTACAAAACCGGGGAAGGAGAATGGGGTTTGGTTAGTGGTAAGTGGGGAGTCCGGGTTCATTCTTATTTCATGTTCGCGGGCGCGGGCGCGGATATTATTCCCATAGTCAAAAACGATTGAACCCAATTCCTGTAAATCGGTCATCAGGGATACATGATAATACATGCTTTCATAACTGCGTTCAAGGTATTCTTCCGGGTTAGCGCTTCGCAGCGCATTGGCCTGTTCGTTACTGAGCGTATTGGGAATATAGCCATAGAGCGGGTCGTGTGCCGAAGTCTGGTCGGTCACAGTTTCCGGGATCACATTCCGTTGGATCAGTCTTTCCAGCAATGCGACGGCATTACAAAGCACCCCGATGCTTTTGGCCTGGCCGGCTGCCTTATATTTCACTGCCGCGTTGATCGCATCATCAATCTTCGTGTATTTTTCATCGAGGTATTTTGTTTCGATCCGCTTATCGATCCTCCATTCTTCCACCTCGGCAATAAGAGCAACCCCTTCATTCATGGTAATGGCCAGGGGCTGTGCGCCACCCATACCACCAAGACCGGCGGTTACGTTCAGTGTACCCTTTAAGGTACCATCATACGCGGCGGTGTCAGGAACTGCCATGCCATTATTATCATGTTTGCGGATCAGTGGCTTTTTGGAAAAATGTTTATCCGCCACGGCCGCGTAGGTTTCATAGGTTCCCTGCACAATACCCTGACTGCCGATATAGATCCAGCTGCCGGCGGTCATCTGGCCGTACATCATCAGGCCCTTTTTTTCGAGTTCGTCAAAATGTTTCCAGTTCGCCCAGTTGGGTACCAGCTGGCTGTTGCTGATCAATACCCGGGGTGCATCCTTATGTGTTTTTAAAATGCCCACCGGCTTACCGGATTGTACCAGCAATGATTCATCATTTTCCAGGATCTTTAAGGCTGCGATAATGTTGTCGAGCGCTTCGAAGTTGCGGGCGGCTTTTCCGCGGCCACCGTATACGATCAGGTCATCGGGACGCTCGGCCACTTCGGGATCAAGGTTATTGAGTAACATCCTTAGAGCGGCTTCCTGTATCCATCCTTTACAGGATAGTTCACTGCCCGTGGGGGTTTTATATTTTACCGGGTCGTATGTTGTTTTTTTTATGGTTGACATTTTATATTTTTTATCCGGTTTAAGTTTTTTGTCATTTCATTCTTAGCCTTCTTTTTGTTCATTTCTTATCCTTCTTTTTGTCTTGAAACAAAAAGAAGCAAAAAATTCAAGGCTGAAGAAAAAATGCCTGAAGTTTCATTCGCTTTGCTGCGAAGAAAGAACTCGCTCCCGGCTTTCGCCGGGGCTCAGACAGCTTTCTTCGCTTAACGCATCGCTCATTCAACTTCCGGGCGGCATTTTTTCTGAGGCCGTCATACATTTCCTATAGCAGCCGGGCGTCCGAAAACGGCGGGGTGGCGTGGACTTGTGTGCCGGCGCATCGTTTTCGGGCTCCTTTTCTTTGCTCCTTTCTTTTGGAGAAGCAAAAGAAAGGAGGTAAAAAATATTGATGACTCTTGCATCAAGGCAAAAGAACACTATACCACAAAAGTCGTTAATCTCTGATAAATTAAATATATTGGGAGACAAACAAAACTAATGAGTCTACATATCAGCGCCCAACCCGGTGAGATCGCCCCGGTGGTTTTACTTGCCGGCGACCCGCTGCGGGCTAAATATGTTGCCGATCATTTCCTGCAGAACGTAAAGCTGGTAAGCAACACCCGGAATGCATTTTATTTTACCGGCAGCTATAAGAGCAAACCCCTTACCGTGGGCGCCAGCGGCATGGGCTGTCCTTCGATCGGTATCTATTCCTACGAGCTGTACAATGAATACAACGTGGACTGCATCATCCGGATCGGGACCTGCGGCGCTTATACCACGGAACTGAAACTCTATGACCTGCTGAACGTGGACCGGGCTTTCAGTGAATCCACCTATGCGAAATATGCATTTGGTTATGATGTTGCCCACCTCTATCATGAAGGGAAAGCCTATGCAGCCATCAATGATACAGCCAGGACCATGAACCTCACTGTGCAGACGGCCGTTATTCATTCGAGTGATATTTTTTACCGGGCTTCAAAAGGGATTCCCGAGATCGCGGAAACCAATAAATGCGTGGCGGTAGAGATGGAAGCCTATGCACTGTTTGCAAATGCCAAGCACCTGCAAAAATCAGCGGCCACCCTGCTGACCGTATCAGATATTATTCCCACCCACCAAAAAATGTCGCCGGGAGAAAGGGAGAAATCCTTGCTGCCGATGATGGAGCTGGCTCTGGAAGCCGCGCTGAATGTGTAGCCTTCAGTTTAATGTTTATGATTGGGGGATACCTACTTGTCGGAAGCCGGGCTTCCCAGATGCCTCCTTCGTCGGCATGACAAAAAAATTCGGCATGACAAAAAAGGTAAGCAATACAAAACAAATCGCCATGACAAAAAAGATCAGGCAGAGAAAACATCATATCCCTTGTTAAGGGCCATCGCTTTTTGGGAAGCAAAGGCATTCACTTTCTCCACGAAGGAAAAATCTTTGATGATTCCAGCCACTTTATTGATGTCTTCAGCAAATATCCGGTCTTCTTCTGCAAAGCTCACAAAATCACGTACATAGTCGTGTGCAAACTCCAGCAATTCACTGCTTTTCAGGGGCCGGCGGAACTCGATGGCCTGGCAGGCTGATAATAATTCGATGGCCATGATATATTCAAGATTATCAAGCACCCGGGTGAGTTTACGCCCGCTGATGCTGCCCATGGAAACATGATCTTCCTGCCCGAGTGAAGTGGGAATGCTGTCGGCACTGGCGGGAAAACACAAGGTCTTATTTTCTGTTACCAGCGCAGCGGTTGTGTATTGCGGGATCATGAAACCACTGTTCAATCCAACATCTTTCATCAATAACATTGGAAGACCCCATTTGCCTTCCAGTAACAAATAGCAACGGCGGTCTGATATATTACCGATCTCCGCTGCCGCGAAACAACAATAGTCGAGTGGCAATGCCAGTGGCTGGCCATGAAAATTTCCACCGCTGATCGTATCACCAGCGCCGAATAGAATTGGATTATCCGTAACAGCATTTAACTCGATCTCTGTTAGTTCTTTTAAATGCAGCCAGGCATTCCGCGAAGCACCATGCACCTGCGGCATGCACCGCAGTGAATAGGGATCCTGTACGCGACCACAATCCACATGACTTTGCATGATGGCAGAATCTTTTAATAACAAACGTAGGCGCTGCGCCACAAGTTTATTTCCCCGGAAAGGACGCAGCTCATGCAGGCGCTCATCAAAAGGGGCTTTGGTGCCGGTCAATGCTTCGAGGCTCATGGCCCCGATGATATCCGCAGCTTCCAGGCAGTTGTGCATACGCTGCACCGCTTTCACCGCAAAGGATAAAATGAATTGGGTGCCATTGATGAGTGCCAGCCCTTCTTTGGGTCCGAGCTGGATAGGTGAGAGCGAGAATTTATTCAATATATCCCGGGACTTGTGTCTTTTGCCCTTATAAAATACTTCGCCCAACCCGATCAGCGGAAGAAATAAATGAGCGAGGGGTGCCAGGTCTCCGCTGGCGCCAACACTACCCTTTTCCGGCACCACGGGGAGCACATCATTTTCTATATGCCAGTTGATTCTTTCCAGGGTAGCTAATTGTACGCCGCTGTATCCCTGCGCCAGCGCATGCAGTTTGGTGACCAGCATCAGCTTCGCTATTTCGATTGTTACCGGGTCGCCAATACCAACACTGTGGCTCTGCAAAATCTTGAATTGAAGCGTTGCGGTATCTTCCCGGGAGATGGCAGTATTGGCCAGGATACCAAACCCGGTATTGATGCCATACACGGTTTTTCCTTCCTCAACGATTTGTTGCACCAACCGGTGGCTGGCCTGCACTTTCTTTTTTACTTCCTCATTCATCAGGCCCTTGCATTTCCCCGACGCGATTGCCAGCGCGGTTCCAACCGTGAGAATATCTTTCCCGTAATTAAAAGTGGAATTCATTTTAAGCAATAAGGTTCAAAAATACTGGCTTTATACACCGCCGCAAAACAAAAAACATATCGATGCAACGACCCCGGCAGCCGCTGTCGTCCGATCAGCACAGTTATATAATTATCCGTATTAACTTGAATACTCAAAGTAACAGAATAAGTCATTTACCACCCAATGCGCATCCCGGCAAATGGCCTATTTTTACATATATCAACAATTGAGCATGAAAACTACCCTGCTGTTTATATTCCTCTTACCGGTCCTGGCCGGCCAGGCTCAATCCCTGAAAAAATACCCCGTCAGCAATTCAGGCTGCTCACTTTATGGTTATTGTGAACCCAAATACAAAATTGAATACAGTGAAGATTCCTCTAAAGTATATACCGGGGAATGCATCAGCAGTGAAGTGACCTACGGGGTGATCTGTATTAAATTGCTCAAACCGGTTACGAACCTGGTCATGGCGGAAGACCTGATGATCTCCTACGTGGATTACCTTAAAACGAATTTCAATATCAAAACATCAGCGGGGTATGGTAAGGGTCACCGCCTGAATAACGATGAAAATACCCGTGGCATACTGGATTACTGGGAAGATGCGGAAGGTGACAAATGGAAAATAAAAGCATGGACCGATGGCAACTACATTGGTTTTATGTATGCCTATAGTAAAAAAGAATTGCCGGAATCAAAAGTGAATGTTTTCCTGGATGGTTTACGGCTGGGCGATAAATGATTTATACCGGGTGTGGAATCCCGGGCTCCCGTGCAGCAGGGAAGCAGGTGGGAAGAGGGAATAACCCGCATTCAATTTTTACTTTCTTACATCCTTATTTAAATTATCTTTGCCGCTCCTAAAAGGTCCGGTAGCTCAGTTGAATAGAGCAATTGCCTTCTAAGCAATAGGTCATTGGTTTGAATCCAATCCGGATCACAAAGCGTCCCGAAATATCAGGACGCTTTTTTACATTTACCGAAATTTCAATGGCATGGAAGTAAAGATCGAAGAAAGCTGGAAAACTGTTTTGAAAGATGAATTTAACCAGCCTTACTTCCAGCAAATTCCCCAGCATCTGAAAATCGAGAAATCACAGGGAAAGATCATCTATCCTCCGGGCAGTCTTATTTTCAATGCCTTTAATACGACCCCGTTTGATAAAATTAAAGTGGTTATCCTGGGACAGGATCCTTACCATGGCCATGGCCAGGCACACGGGCTTTGTTTTTCGGTGCAGTACGGGGTGCCTCCACCTCCATCCCTGGTGAATATCTTTAAAGAGCTACAGGATGATATTGGCATCCAGGCACCACCACATGGCAACCTGACCCACTGGGCAGAACAGGGAGTGTTTTTATTGAATGCTTCCTTGACCGTAAGAGCCGGTGAACCCATGAGTCATTCAAAGATCGGGTGGGCCACTTTTACCGATACGGTGATCAAAAAAATATCCGGGCTGAAAAAAAATGTCGTGTTCCTGTTATGGGGAAAGTTTGCACAGGAAAAAAGAACCCTGGTGGATGAAACAAAACACCTTATCCTGCGATCGGTGCATCCTTCACCCCTTTCCGCGTATGGAGGTTTTTTTGGATGTAAACATTTTTCAAAAACCAATGAATACCTTGTGAGTAAAGGGATCGATCCCATTGACTGGAGTTTATAAAATATGAAACTGCTTAAGAACATATGGGGAGGAATAATGGCCACCTGGGCGATGATCAGTTTTATCATTACTTTCCTGATCATATTCCTGCCCTCGATGTTCTGCTGGTTGCTGCCTGATCCGGCCGGGCAACGGCTGTTCATTGCTATCGCGAGGACCTGGATGAGAGTTTGGCTGCCGCTGGTGGGTTGCCGCGTAAAAGTAACCGGCAAAGAAAATTTCAAAAAAGATGAAACGTATATTGTCACCTGCAACCACAATTCCCTGCTTGATGTTCCCCTCTCCTCGCCCTTCATACCCGGGGCCAATAAAACGATTGCCAAATCAACGTTTACCAAAGTGCCGCTCTTTGGTTTTTATTATATGAAGGGAGCTGTGCTCGTCAACCGTAACAGCGAAATAAGCCGCCGGCAAAGTTTTGATAAAATGAAAAATGTATTGCGCCAGGGCATTCATATGTGTATCTACCCCGAGGGCACCCGCAACCGCGGCACTGAACCTTTGAAAAAATTTCATGACGGTGCTTTCCGCCTGGCCACGGAAACCGGTAAAGCGATCATACCTGCGGTGATCCTGCACACTAAAAAAGTGTTGCCGTTAAACAAAACATTTTATTTCCACCCGGGAAAAATTGAAATGCATTTTCTGCCGGCTGTCTCTCCCGGTTCCATGACCACGGCGCAACTGAAAGAACATATCTTTCAACTGATGCAGGACTTTTATGTCCGCCACAATCATTAAAAATTGGTGAACGACCTGGTGCGGTTGATCTTCAGGTCCTGTAATACGGAAGCCTTGGGGCTGATGGAAAAATTGAATGAACGGTACAACCCAACCGGGGTAACATTAATGGACAATTGCCAGCAGTGCATTTCCCGGTTGATACCCATGGTAAATGTCTGCAGCTTTTTTGTATCCAGGTCATAAAACCCGCTGGCCGAAAAATTCCATTTCGCCGTCAGGTTAAAACTGCCGTTGAAATTTATGTTGGACGTAAAGTCCTTTTCAAACCCGCTGTAATCATCTTTCAGCCGGTTGGAAAAAGATAACGAATAGCCCACGTTTACCTGCCAGGGAATATTAAAATCAATAAACTCCGAAGGGTTTGACTGCATATAATCCAGCAGTCGCCGCTGGTCCCCGATCAGGGATGGATCATTCAGGCGGGTTTCGATCTCTTTCTTCCGCAGTTCTTCTTTTTTGGGATCCTTGGGTTTGCTTTTAAAGCTTGAACTGACGGATATGCTTCCATAAGTAAGGGTACCCAGTTTGAACTTTCCTCCATCCCAGGCGTATTTGTCAATGATGGCCCCTTTCTCGTTTACCTGGTAAGGATTTAAAACAGTATTGGCGGTAATGCTGATCTTTTCAAATAAGGTTGTGCGCAGGTAAATATTAACGGGATCCAGTTTTAATGAATCGCGTAAAAAATTATAGCCCGTGCTAAACCCGTATCCGTCAATCAGCTTGACTTTCTTAATGGCACTCTCCCCGGTATCTTTTTTTGATCGCCATTTCATCTCGAGGTTATTATCCACCTGGAAACCTATACCCCCGGTCCGGCCTTCCGAAAAACCGGGATACAAGGCCCCTTCAAACTCCGAGAACCGGAAGACATCGCCATCAGTGTTCACCGTATCGGAGTAAAAATGTGATTTAGAAAGATCGGGTTTGTAATTAATACTGAAGGATGGCCGTATGACGTGACGGATCGCCACGATCCTTGATTTACGGAACTGGTAGGTTCCGAAAATGGCGGTATTAAAATTCAGCGAGAACTGGACCTGGTGATCCATAAAAAATCCTTTGCTGATCACTGTATCCACCTTCTGGTTGGCGGTATTCCATTTACGCCTGAATTTCTGGGCTATCCATACCTGTGAGTAAGCTACGTTTGGCGAAATGATCACCGCCCCATTCAGCACAGGGGGTAACGACATCGTGATCGGGAAACTATGCTGTGCACCCCATTGCAGCGTGTCGATGAGGTTCTTTAATTTAAAAGCCGTATCATAAAAAGACACCTGGTTCCGGAAGTTACCGTTATACCCCACGCCCAGTTTCTGGTACCATTTCAGCGTACCCACGTATTCTTTTTTCTGGAAAGGATAGAGAGTGCTCACCGTGAATCCAGCATCCGGAAGGCTGACATTGATCAGCCGGGTCAGGTTATTCTGGTTGTGATTGGCACTCAGCGTTAAGTTATAAGGTTTGCCTGCCCAGGATTTTGAATAGGCAATAGATGATCCCAGCTGGTTTTGAAAATTTATCTGGTTGCTGTTTGGGACAAGCTGGTTGTATTTTGTGGAACCCGCGTTTACACTGGCCGAAAAATTTGTACCGGGTCTTGCCCGGCTGTCCACCGCATGACTCCAGGTTACGAAATAACTTTTGTTTTTAAGAAAATCAGGGTCGCCTTTAAAGTTCAGCTTGGTAACCTGCACACTCAGGTTAAATGCACCGCTGTAGCGGTAACGTTTCCGGTAAGTCGGATTCAAATTTGCTGACCAGCCCCCATAGGAATAAATATTGCCATACAGTTTTGCATCCCAGTAATCACTGATCACTTTATAATATCCCAATCCCTCCAGTCCCAGGCCGTACTGTTCATTGGTGGTAAACTGCGGTGGCAGCAACCCCGAATGCCTTCCCTGGCTTAATGGATAAAAACCAAACGGCAGGTAAATAGGAACAGGCACTCCTTCAAATTCAAGGTGGGCTGGCCCGGATACAGCCAGTTTCTGGTTGATCACTTTCATTTTGTTGGTCTTAATATCAAAATGCGGATCATCCAGCAAGCAGGTGGTGAATCTAGCTCCTTTGATAAAAGTGGTACTCTCACTTACTTTTTTCGCCACTTCGCCAATCACCAGGAATTCACCTTGCTGCGAATAGGTGTTTTTGGTAAGCCCTATTTGTGTTTTGAAGTTGAACCGGATAGTGTCGCTGGTGAACTCGTTGTCGCCGCTTTTGAAATGCGCCACTTCGGCCACTTCACCCGTACTGTCTTTGCTGTTCACCGCCGTAACCACCTGGGTCTGCTGATCTATTTCCACTTTCGGCGCCGTGAGGGTGATATCCTTATATTCTGTTTTTGTCTTACCGTACAATAAAATCTTTTTGTCCTGTACCAGAACAACAGCTGAATCTTCCGCTTCGTATTTCACGGGAGCGTCCAGTGAATCCTTCGACATCCTGAAGGAGAACGTGTCTGTTTTTTGTTTTTGCAACGAATCCGGCAACGGCAACCGGGTAGTATCGGTCCTGGAAGGGGTAAGTACCCGGATACTGTCTTTTACCGCGGGAGGCCTGGTGGTATCAGTCCTGTTTGTTAAAGGACTGCGAAAATCCGGCACCTGCATACCTGCTGCTGCAGTTTTCCACGTCTGTGAATAAAATATAACAGCAGTTAGTATCCCGTAAAAAAAATAAATTGACCTAAATTTGTATACTTGCTTCATCAGGTATGAAGCAAATGTAAATCTTTATCCATTGGAGACCTATGGGCGACCGCAAACAATTTGTGAATATTCTGATACCCTTGAATAAAGTCTGCCATATATAAAATGAAAAACAAATGATCAAACGAACCTTTCTTGTTTTCCTTGCCGCTTCTTTCTCCATCACCATCTTTTCATTTATCAAGGAAGATAAGGCCACCCCAAAACAAAAAGTCATCCGCACCATTATCATTGACCCGGGCCACGGGGGTACTGATGCCGGTGCCAAAGGTGTGTATTCGTATGAAAAAGATATTTGCCTGGATGTATCGCTGAAAGTGGGCAAGATGATCGAAAAAGAATTTCCCGAAATAAAATTGTTATTTACCCGCACCACCGACACCTACCCTGCCCTGCATGCCCGTGCAAAGTTTGCCAACGAAAATAAAGGAGATCTTTTCCTCTGTATACATGTCAATTCCGCGCCCGGTAAGCGCATGTCAGAAGTTATCGGTCACAAAACCGTTACCTATTACACCGGTAAAGGAAAGAACCGGAAGAAAAAAACAAAACAGGTTCCGCAATACCGTTACTGGACAGCACCCAGCACGGCCAAAGGCACCGAAACGTATATCTGGGGAGCCCATAAGAGCGAGGATAAAGAAATAGCTGTCCGGGAAAATGCTTTTATGCTGAACGAAGAGAATTATGAAAAAAATTACGGCGACTTTAACCCGGAATCACCCGAGTTTGTTGCCATGACCTTATTAAAGACAAAACAATATTTCAAACGCAGCGCTACCCTGGCAGGTTTTGTACAGGATGAATTTGCCGATGTTGGCCGTGTGGACCGGGATGTCAAGCAGCGCGGTGTGGGGATCTGGGTGCTGCAGGCTACCGCAATGCCCAGTGTGCTGGTAGAAACCGGCTTTATTTCCAACCCCGATGAAGAGAAATACCTGAACAGCGAAGGCGGCCAGAACGAGATATCTGAATGCATCGTCAAGGCATTAAAAAAGTATGTGAAATGGCTGGAAGACAAACAGGAAGATGACCGGAAAGACGATAAGACCAGGAATGAGTACCCGGGTTCCTCAGAAAACACGAAAGCTTTCCTCGAAATGATCGAGCAAAAGGAAAAGAAAGCCCTGTCAAAATAGCTTCGGCCAACCTGATTACCGGAAAAGGTGAACGTTTGTTCATCTTTTTTGTTTTAAAGCAGCTAACCCGTTTAAAAATAATTAGTTAATTTGGCACTCTGTTAGGTGTAAAGACGACAAAAACTATTGAATGAAGATCAGCAACGAAACCAAAGTCGGCATCCTTACTATTTCTGCCCTTACCGTCCTTATTCTTGGGTTCAACTTCCTGAAGGGAAGGGATATTTTCAAAAAAAGCAAGAAGATCTATGCTGTCTTTAATGACCTGGGATCTTTGTCAAAATCCAACGAGGTAAAAATAAATGGTTATGTCATCGGAAGTGTATATGCGCTGGAGGCAAAGGATAAAGATATGACCGGGATCGTGGCGACCATCAACCTTAATGAAGAAGTAAATATTCCCCGGGATTCAAAAGCATTGATATCATCACCGCTGGTTGGCGCTTCCTATATTGTTATCGAACGGGGAAAAGAAAACATATTCCTTAAACCCGGTGATACATTGACTACCCGGGTTGATGTGGGCATACTGGATGACGTTAAAGCCCAGCTGACTCCTACCCTGACCAAGGTCCGCAGTACACTCGATTCACTCAGTACCATATTCGGAAGCATCAACGGCGTTCTTAATTCAGATGCCAGGAATAATATACAGCAAACAATGGCTAACCTCAACCGGGCCAGCAGTTCCCTGAACGGTTTGCTGGATAACCAGACCGGTCCTCTTGCCAAAACACTGAACAATGCCCAGGACATCACCGAAGAACTGAAAAAGAATACTGATAATATCAACAGCACCATCAGCAATGCAAAAGTGGCTTCTGAAAAACTGGCCGCACTGGAATTAAAACCAACCATCGATTCATTAAATGCCATGATCAGCCAGTTGAAAACAACGGCCGCGAGGATCTCTGGTAAGGAGGGTACGCTGGGGGCTTTGATCAATGATAAAGCGCTTTACAATAAACTGTATGATGCCATTCTTGGAGTAGAGATACTGGTAGATGATCTCCGTACCAATCCCAAACGCTACGTTAATTTATCAATCTTTGGCAGAAAAGATAAATCGGGGCCGATAACTTCGCCTGCGAAAAAAGATACTATTCCTGGCGGGGGAAACTGATGCGATACACAAAACTATTTTGCTGTTTACTGCTTGCGGGGTTTTTGATCAGCCCCCTGTTTTCTTCTGCCCAGGTTGTTTCACCAACCGGCCAGGCTATTGCTCCTGCGCAAGATACATTAACCGATATTGAAATCCTGGAATCAAGACACCTGACGATCTTAAAAGCCGATGACAGCACCACGCTGCAGATCCTGGCGGGGAATGTTAGACTGAAGCAGGGCAATTCTCTTTTTTATTGCGACAGTTGCGTCGTAAACAATAATGCCAAAACATTTGAAGCCTGGGGGAATGTTCACATCAACGATTCAGATACCGCCCATATTTACTCGCGCCATCTTCGTTACCTGATCGATAGAAAACTGGCCTACCTGGACGGCGGCGTTCGCCTGACCGATGGCAAAGGAACACTGACCACCCCCGATCTTGAATATGACATGACCAGCAATATCGGCATTTATAAAAATGGCGGGAAAGTGATCAACAAGAAATCGGTGCTCACCAGTAAGGAAGGATACTACTATGCAGACCTCCGGGATGTTTATTTTAAAAATAATGTTGAACTCAAGGATCCCGCTTATTATATCCGCACCGATTCACTGCTGTATAATACACAAACACAAACCACGAGATTTATCTCCCAAACTTTTATCCGGGACAGCAGCGGCAGGACCATCGAGACCCGGGAAGGCTATTACAACCTGCAAACAGGTAAAGCAGAATTTGGCCAGCGGCCCATTATCCGCGATGGCAAAACAACTATTATCGCCAACCGCATCGCATTTGATGACAGTGCCGGCACTTCCCAGGCGGTTGGGAACGTTATCATCATTGATTCAGCGCAGGGGACAACGATCCTGGCCGGGGAGGTTTTCCGCGACAATAAAAAAGACCGGACCCTGGCTACCCGCAAACCATTGATGATTGTAAAGCAGGATAACGACTCCATTTATATCACGGCGGATACCTTATTCACTGCGCGGCTGACTGACTTGTATGGAACAAAGGATTCTGTGGTGAAGGACACCGTAAAAGGGGCGACGGTAATAAATGTAAAAAACAAAGACAGCACTGACCGTTATTTTGAAGCTTACCGGCATGTCCGCATTTTTTCTGATTCATTACAGGCCATTTGTGACAGCGTATTTTATTCTTTTAAAGATTCTATTTTCAGGCTGTTCCAAAAACCTGTTATCTGGGCAAAGGAAAGCCAGATTACCGGCGACACGGTCCTGGTATTTACCAAAAATAAAAAGGCAGACCAGGTAAAGGTTTTTGAAAATAGTTTCCTGGTCAACCGGATGGATCCTGAAATATACAACCAGGTAAAGTCCACCCGGATGGATGCCTATTTCAGGGATGGTTCCATTGATTCGGTCCGGGCGGCGGGTTTTGCGGAATGCATCTATTATATCCAGGACGAGGACAGTGCTTATACCGGTATCAATGAATCCAAATGTGATCTCATGGATATTTATTTTGCCAATGATGCCCTGCAGAAAGTGGTGTTCAGAAGCAAGGTCACGGGAACGATCTGGCCGATCCGTCAAAAAGATCCCAAAGACATGCGGCTTGAAAATTTCCAATGGCTCGAGGAACGGCGCCCCAAAACCAAGTATGAGTTGTTTGAGTAGGTCCGGGTTGATACCACTACCAACTACCCACTACCAACTACCCACTACCCACTACCCACTACCCACTACCCACTTCCCCTTCTCATCCCCTGGCAAACATTTGCATTTCCTTTAGACTTCGGGGCATTATTTTTCGTTCACTATACAGCAAAATCAAAAAAGCCATGAAAAAAATTTTCTTTGCCATCCTTTTAACAACTGGCATTTTTTCTTTCACCTCCATCCAGGCCCAGGATTACAGAACCGCACTGGGTGTGCGCCTGAGCAGCGCAGCGCCAATGGTCAACAATTCAGTTTCCATCAAACATTTTATTACTGAAAGAACAGCCATTGAAGGATTACTTTCATTCGGGGATCCGCTGGCGATCGGCGCATTGGTTGAATTTCACAAGCCATTATCAGCGGCCGGGCTTACTTATTTCTATGGTGCCGGTGGTTATGTAGGTTTTGTAAAAACATTCAACAGCAATACCCAAAAAACATCAACCGACCCCAACATCGGGGCACAGGGAATAGTCGGGCTTGACTATAAATTCACCAATATCCCGTTAAACCTCTCGCTTGACTGGAAACCGGAATTGAATATTGTGAACGATATAAATTTTGAGCCGGCAGCGGTCGCCTTTACGGCCCGGTTCACGTTCGGAAAATAAAAATGGATCAAGAATTATAGTGTTTTATAGCCCCGCATTGCGGGGCATTTTTATTTGACCTCCTCCAGCAGTTTTTCCTGTAGAACCAGCTGTTCACAAGATTTGCCCTGATTTCCACATTTTGCAAATATTTTCCGGTTTCTGCGTTTTTATGCGGGAATTCCGCTATTTTAGTCATACAAAACTAACGAATGCTGAAAAAGGAAAGGCAGGCCTATATCCTTCACCAGGTAAACCTGCATAACAGGGTCCTTTCATCTTTGCTCTGCACAGAAATAAACGTGTCAGAAGATACCATTCGTCGTGATTTACAGGAACTGGCCGAGGAGGGAAAAGTCATAAAAGTTCACGGTGGCGCATTATCACATTCCTTCAACCAGGTTTCCTTCCCGGTAAACGGGGTCTACTCTCAAAATCAAAAACAATCAATTGCCCAGAAAGCCATTGCGCTGATCAGTAATGGCATGTTTGTGCTGACCAGCGGTGGAACCACCATTATGGAGCTGGCCCGGTCCTTACCACCCCAGCTTAAAGCAACTTTTATTTCAGGAAGTATACCGGTTATCCTGGAATATATGCACCACCCGAATATAGAAGTCATCCTGATCGGTGATAAAATTTCCAAGAACTCCAAGATCACGGTTGGTTCGGACGCGATCGCCAAAATAAAACAGATGAAACCTGATATTTGTTTTTTGGGAACTAACGCTATTGATATTGAACATGGAATAACAGACAACGACTGGGAAGTGGTGCAGCTTAAAAAGGCGATGATAGAATCCTCAAAAAAAGTGGTGTGCCTGAGTATTGCCGAGAAGATAAATTCAGTACAACCGATCCGTGTGTGCGGGCTCAGCGAGATTGATATGCTGATCACGGAATTAGAAGCTGATGATCCTTTACTAAAACCTTATATAGAGGCCGGGGTAAAAGTGGCCTGATAATTTTTGGAACTGCTTATTATTATTAATATATCAAAAAAAAACAGCTATGAGAAGAATTCTCCAATTGTTCTTAGTTTTATCGCTGATGATGCTCCTGTTGCCACCGGCTATACAGGCCCAGGAACGAACCGTCACCGGTACAATTATTTCAGAGGACAATAAGACACCGCTCAGTGGTGTTACGATCCGGGTTAAGGGAACCCGCCGTATTGTACAAACTGATGCCAATGGAAAATTTTCCATTAAAGTGAACCCGGGGGAAACACTTCAGGTCACTTATGTGGGTTACGAAACCCAGGAATTAAAACCGGGTGATAATGCTTCGGTTGGTATCAACCTGAAGCCAGCCGATAATACAATGGGTGAAGTAGTTGTCACAGCGATGGATATCAAGCGTAGCCCGAGGTCACTGGGTTATTCTACCCAAACCGTAAAAGGTGAAGAAATCCAGGAAACACAGCGGGAAAACTTTTTGAACAGCCTGCAGGGACGTGTAGCCGGTTTAACACTGGACCAGACCTCCGGTGTTGCAGGTTCTTCTTCCTCAGTTGTACTTCGCGGATTCAACTCTTTATCACTCAGCAACCAGCCACTTTATGTTGTGGATGGTGTGATCATGGATAATTCCACGCTGAATGAAACCTCTTCAGGCGGTTCCACCAATGGATTAGCCTCTGACAAACCCAACCGGATCAGCGATTACCAGAACAGGATAGCGGATATTAATCCCAATGATATCGAAAGTATCACGGTATTAAAAGGCCCGGAAGCCACTGCACTTTACGGCAGCCAGGCCAGTTCCGGCGCCATTCTTATTACAACGCGCAAGGCCAAGTCCAATAAACTTGCCATACAATACGATAACAGTTTCCGTGTTCAGCGGGTAACACGTTTCCCGGAAACCCTGGATACTTATTCCGGCGGAACAAACGGTGTTGGAAGTTTAAGTTTCAGGCGTTTCGGACCGGCTCAACCGGAGGGAACAAAGTTTTATGATAACCTTGGTAATTTTTTCAGGACAGGAACATCACAAACGCATAACCTGGGACTTGACTTTGGATTTCTTGAATCAAAGTTCAGGGTATCGGGCAGCTTTTTTGACCAGAAGGGAGTAACGCCGAATAATGATTTCCGCCGTTATAATTTCAGGATCTCCAACACGACAAAATTCCTGAAAGGAAAAATTGACATCACCCCTTCTTTCGCGTATATCAAATCAACCAATAACAAAGTACTGAGAAGTGCCGGTGGTTACCTGCTGAGCCTGCTGATCTGGCCCGCCACGAATGATATCAGGACTTTTGAAAATGATCAGACCGGAGATAAACTGGATGTTTTCGAAGGCACATCCACCAACGGGGAATATGACAACCCGTTATGGAATGTAAACAACAACTTCGGAAAAGATGAACTTAGCCGGAAAACATATAGCCTTGGCGTTAACATTTACCCGCTTAAATGGCTTAGCCTGTCTGGTCGTTTTGGGTATGACACCTATAACCAGGAAGGATTCCTGTTTTTCCACCCGCAATCATTCTACGTGACAGCAGCCAGCGGAGGTAGCCTGGATAATTACTGGAGAAAGTATGAAGGTTATAACCACACCATCACCGCCACCGCCAAAAAAGATATCGGCAAGAATTTCAACCTGAGGCTGATGGGCGGCACCATGTGGCAGGATTATACCACCAAGATGTTTGCCATTTACGGCACCAACATGGTCGATTCCGTTGGGGGCTTAACCAACCTGACCGGCAACGGTAAAATGTACAAGGATGGAAACATCGTAACGGATGCACAACTGGCCGCGCTGATGGGCAATTATATGGACAGTAATGTTACCAGGCCGGTTACACGGTTAAGACTGAACCGGAATAAATTCGGCGAATACAATTATGTTACCCTGCGGCAACTAGCCTTTTTCGGTGAATTTGCCGTCAGTTTCAGGAACTACCTCTTCCTGAACTATACACACCGTTTCGAGGAAGCTTCCACGCTCCCGGAAAAGAACAGAAGGTATAACTATCCTGGTGCGAGTGTGAGCCTGATCGTGAGTGATCTGTTGCCCGTATTGAAAAAAGGAAACCTGCTGTCTTACTGGAAGCTACGTGCTTCAAGAGCCAGTACGGCAAGACTCAATTCACCTTATTCAACTCAATCAGTATTTGTTGACAACCAGGCCAGCGGCGGAGGTTATTCTTATGGGTTCTTTAATAACAACGCAGAACTGGAACCTGAAAAACAAAGTACTTACGAGATTGGAACAGAGTTCAGGTTATTAAAAACCAGGCTGGGCATTGACATCACCTATTACAACACGTTAAATAAAGGACAGATCATTGAGAACTTCAGGCTGAGCTATGGTACCGGCTTTGTACTCAACACACAGAATGCAGGTTCTACCCGCAATAAAGGTGTAGAAATAGTACTGGACTATAATGTAATAAAGGGTGAGAAATTTAACTGGGATATGCGGTTCAACTTCAACCGCATGCGGAATAAAGTGATTGCCCTGCCGGCGAGTGTTTCTGAATACTATATTGCAGACACCTGGCTGTACACGGCAAGGGGTGGCATCGCACTGGGAGGTCCTACCACATCAATAACCGGATCTACCTATTCCCGTAACAATGCGGGGCAGATACTGATCAACCCGGCAAACGGTTTGCCAATTACCGATGTAACATTCAAAGTAATCGGTGACCGTAATCCAAATTTCACAACCGGCTGGAACAATACTTTCCGCTGGAAAGGCTGGAGGCTTAATATGCTGTGGGACCTGAAGGTTGGTGGAGATATCTTCAATGGTACCAACCGTTTCATGACGGTGAATGGTATTAGTAAGTACACCGAGGACAGGTACACGCCGAGAGTGGTACAGGGTGTACTGAATGACGGGCTGCAGAACACCGGCACGCCGACCGTAAACACCATTTCCATCATACCTGCCTTTAATGATGCCTACTACACGCTGCCTGACGAAGAGTTCATTGAAAGAGATGTAAACTGGTTCCGCCTGAGGGACCTGACATTAAGCTATACGTTTGATAAGAATTTTATCCGGGCCTTTAAAAGCCTGAGTGCCTATATCACGGGTAATGATCTTATCCTCATGACCAATTACAGCGGTGCTGATCCTGCAGTAAACGGGAACACGGCCGCCGGACGTGGCGTTGGCGCATTTGGGTTTGACTACGGTACCTTGTCAGCTCCTTTACAGGTTAACATTGGAATAAGAGCATCCTTTTAAAAATTAAATAACTGACAATATGAAACAGACAATCAATAAATTTCTTTGCATCTTTTCGGCAGCCTCTTTGTTGCTGCTGGGATCCTGCAAGAAAAAAATAGACGAAGCATTCTTAAATCCCAATGCGCAGATCAAGCAGCCAATTGAAAGCTTGCTGCCGGGAGTTATCGCCAATATGGGTATCCAGCACTCCGCGAACGGAACGCTGTACGGACCTCAAAACGACGGGCAATATATCGGCCGTTATATCCAGAACTGGGCGACCAATACATCTGGCAACCAGTATGACCAGATGGGAGATAACTTCATCAATAAAAGTGATATCCTCGGAAGTATCTGGGCCATGCATTATTATGGCATGGGACAAAATATCAGCCGGATCATTGAATGGGGAACGGAGGAGGAGAAATGGGATTATGTTGGTGTGGCCCAGGCTATCCGCGCCTGGGGATGGCTGACATTGACGGATATTCATGATGATGTCATCCTGTATGAAGCATTCCACCCGGAACAACTGGTGTTTAAGTATGATCCCCAGTCCGAAGTATACGAAGAAATAAAAAGACTCTGCAAAGCGGCTATCGAGAATTTGTCCAAAACAGGTGGTGGTGTAAGCCAGGCCAACCTGGCCATAGGTGATGCTTATATGAACGGCGGTGATGTAAACAAATGGAAAAAATTTGTTTACGGGGTTATGGCAAGAACTTATAACCGGATCACCAACAAAGCCGAATACCAGCCAGATTCCGTCGTGTATTATTGCGACCTCGCCATGCAGACCAATGCAGAGAACACTTCATTGAAGTGGTCGAACGCGGGAGGTACGGGAACCTATAGTTACTGGTCCCCTTTCCGTGGTAATATTGGAACGCTGAGACAAACCAAATTCATTGCAGACCTGATGCGGGGAGGGAATGCCCAGTTTCCAACCGGCTCTAATGATCCCAGGGCATGGTATATTATCCGCGAAAATCCAAATGGAACATTCCGCGGAATACTTCCCAACAGAGGTGGTGCAGGCGCCGGGCTATTGTTAGGTGATTCTTCAGCTAATTTCTGGGGAGGTCTTTATCAAACAACGGCTGCTCCCTCCAGTGATGCCGGTTCCCGCTATATTTTTAAGAATGCGCCGATATTCCCGATCATAACAGCCAGCGAGATCCAGTTTATCAAAGCCGAAGCCTTGCTTCGTGACAACCAGGACAATGCCGCACAACTGGCATATATCAAGGCACTCAACCTTCATTTTGACCAGTTGATAGCCGATTACGAAGTGTCTGTTCCGTTGGGCAACCGCATTACCCCGGCTGCAAGGGCTACTTTCCTCGCTAATCCATTGGTTGTTCCAAACGCGGATAACCTCACACTGTCTCACATCATGATGCAGAAATATATTTCAATGTATGCATGGGGTGTGGTGGAAACATGGACGGATATGAGAAGATACCACTATACTGACCTTGATCCCGTTACCGGCCAGCAGGTCTACAGGGAATTTGCCCCGCCAACAGGCACTGATCTTTACTCAACCAATTTTGGTAAATGGATCTACCGGGTAAGGCCCAGGTATAATTCTGAGTACCTGTATAATATTGCAGAGCTGAACAGGCTGGGTGCTTTTGCCCCGGATTATATTACCAAAGAACTCTGGTATTCAAAACCATAAACTAACCACTAAAAAAACTATTATGAAATCAGTAAAAATATATGTTGTTGGGATTGCCAGCCTCCTGCTTGCGGGAGCGCTGGGGATTTCCTGCAAGAAATCATTTGATGAAAAAGTTCCCGGTCAGTATAGTTTCACAAACAGCAGTATCCTGCAGGTTTATAATGCCATGGTGGGGACAGCGCGTAATTATGTTTACGTGGATTCAAAACCTGTCAATGGTGCTGCCATGGTGCTGGGCAGTGTATTTCCAACCACAGGCTACGGATTCAGCGTACCGGGCGGTGTAAGGGCCTTCCTGGTCAAGGATACATTAACCGCTTCCACGCAGGTCCCGCTGTCATTTTCCGAAAACCTGACAGCCGGTAAGAACTACACGCTCTTTATGTATGATACGACGACTACCCCAAAACAAAAAACGGTTGAAACCAATATCGTGATTCCTTCGGACTTAAGTTCCCGGTTACGGTTCGCCAATTTTGTATACAATCCAACAGGTATCCCGGCTTTCGATATTTACTCAAAAAAACGGAATGCGAATATCTTTACGAATGTACAGGTGACCGATGTTACCGGATTTATTCCTTACGATTCCGATGTGACCGATACATTTTATATCCGTCCGACAGGTACTACGACCAACCTGCAGAACTACCGCCCGGCAACCATGACGGTACCAGCAGCTTTCCTGGATGTAATAGCTGTACTTACACCAACCGCCAAGCGAAGCTACACACTGGTGTTCAGGGGTGGATACAGGGGAACTGGTACGACCAATACCAATCCAAGGACATTATCAGTATTTGCTAACTACTAATGCATAAAAAATCCCGGAGAAAAGGCTGCCATTTTATGGCAGCCTTTTTTATTTATAAGGCGTTCCCGAAAAAGAGATAACAGAGAATGATGGCTGTAATGATACCCACAAGATCAGCCAGCAACATGGCACCCACCGCGTAACGGGTATTCTTTATACTCACCGACCCGAAATAGACAGCAATGACATAGAACGTGGTATCAGAAGAACCCTGGAGAATGCAGGCCAGTCTGCCGGCAAAGGAATCGGCGCCAAAAGTTTTCATCGTATCCAGCATCATTCCTCTGGCTCCACTCCCGCTCATGGGTTTTATCAGGGCCGTAGGCAAGCCATCTACAAAACGGGTATCGGTACCGAGTGCTGCAAATAAACTCTTCACGCCATTAATGATCACATCAAATGTGCCGCTGGTTCGCAGCATACTGATCGCCACCAGCATACCCACTATATATGGAATGATGCGGACCGCTGTTTCAAACCCTCCCCTGGCTCCCTCGACAAATGCATCAAACACATCAATTTTCTTATATACTCCACCCAGTACGATCAGGAAAAATATCAGCAGGATGATCCCGTTACTTAAAATACCCGAGAACGACTGTGCATAGGAAGGGCTGAGACCGGTAACATATAAAACTAGCAGGGTAATTATGGCCGATATGCCCCCTACCCAGGCCAGGATCACCGGCTGGAATAGGTTGATCCGTTGTTTGTAGGACACTATAAACATAGCCGCCATTGTCGCGGCAAAGGTGGCGATCATACAGGGAATAAAAATATCCGTAGCATTCTGCGCGCCCAATCCTGACCGGAAGGCGATAATGGTGACCGGTATCAGTGTAAGGCCAGAGGCATGCAGTGCCATGAACATAATTTGCGCATTCGAGGCCACGGTCTTATTGGGATTTAACTCCTGCAGGCTTTCCATGGCTTTTAAACCAAAAGGCGTGGCTGCATTATCAAGGTTTAGCAGGTTAGCCGAAAAATTCATCATCATGTGTCCCGTAGCCGGATGTCCTTTTGGTAAATCGGGGAATATGCGGGAAAAAAATGGCCAGATCACCCTGGACAAAAGCCTTACCCCTCCTGCTTTTTCAGCGATACTCAGGAATCCCATGAACAACGCCAGGATACCAATCAGCGGAAAAATAATATCCAGCACAGCATTCTTCGCTGTTTCAATGATTCCGTCAACTTTGCGCACCAGCTTTTTCTGTATGGACAAATAGGTATAGGTTTGAATATTACTGTTGCCCGCCTGCATCACCGCCACGGAATCATTCAGCATACCGTCAGAGAGCAGCACCGATGCTTTCTGAACATCTTCCACTTTATAATAGCCATACTCTTTTAAAAAATCAGCGTATTTGGGGGAGAGTTGCTGGTTCAGGGGCGATCCAAGGGCATAATAATATACACTATCATATTTGTCACCCGATTTACCGACAACCATCCGGGTGAATATTTTTTCATCACCGCCCACCATCCGGGCGGCCGCCACCAGCACAGCAATAATGATAAATGCTGACCAGATCCTGCTTAATACCATATATGTATGTGATTTATAGTTTGGAGTTTGAAGTTAAGCACTTTCGACTAGTTAGTAGTGGCCCCGGGCTGTGGCCATCCTGAGAAACAATGATTTCGCTTATCTTTGCCGGCCCTAAAAGTATTTGTCTTTAATGGGGAACAATTATAACAAAGAACAAAGAACAAAGAACAAAGAACAACAAACTATAAACTCATTATGGCTTTACAAGCAGGAATTGTGGGACTTCCCAACGTAGGTAAATCAACATTATTTAATGCTGTAAGTAACAGCGCTAAAGCACAGGCCAGCAATTACCGTTTCTGCACCATTGACCCGAATATCGGTCTCGTGGATGTTCCCGACCCCAGGCTCAATAAACTGGCCGAACTTGTTCTCCCAAACAGGATTGTTCCCACGCAGATCGAGATCGTTGACATAGCCGGGCTGGTGCGGGGAGCCAGTAAAGGAGAAGGGTTGGGAAATAAATTCCTGGGCAATATCCGGGAAGTGGATGCGATCATCCATGTTATCCGTTGTTTTGAGGATGAAAACGTATTGCGGGATGAGGGCGCCATCAACCCGGTCAGTGACAAAGAAATCATCGATACGGAATTACAATTAAAAGACCTGGACAGCGTAGAAAAGAAAATTCAGAAAACGGAAAAACAAATAAAGCTCGAACCGAAATATAAAACGGAGCTGGAAGTGTTGCTCCGCTGCAAGGAGCACCTGGAAAAAGGCAAAAGCATCCGGGAAATGGACCTTGACAAGGAAGAAAGAATAGCCATAGCTGATTTATTCCTGCTGACGGATAAACCGGTATTATATGTTGCAAACGTGGATGAACCTTCCATGCACACGGGGAATAAATATTCGGAAGCGCTGAAAGAAGCGGTGAAAAACGAAAGGGCCGAAGTGATCATCATGAACAACAACATTGAAGCGCAGATAGCCGAAATGGAAAACCCTGATGATAAGCAGTTGTTCATGGAGGAGTATAAGATGACAGAACCGGCGCTTGACCGTTTGATCCATTCTGCTTACAAACTTTTAAATCTCTATACTTATTTTACGGCGGGGGTGCAGGAAGTGAGAGCATGGACCATCCACGAAGGCTGGAAAGCACCACAGGCCGCCGGTGTGATTCATACTGATTTTGAAAAAGGTTTTATCAAAGCGGAAGTGATCGGTTATAACGATTTTGTGACCTATGGTTCAGAAGCAGCCTGCCGTGAAGTGGGAAGGCTGAGAATAGAAGGAAAAGAATACGTGGTGAAAGATGGAGATGTGATGCACTTCCGGTTTAACGTATAACCGGTAACTAGAACAATGCCGTGATCGCCGCTCTCCCGATATGGACCGTCCTGGATGTCCCGGCTTTTCTCCCATCGTACTGGAAACTTAATTCAAGGTTATTCAATAGACGCTTGGACAGGCCCAGGGACCAGAGATAGTTTTTCCCGGGCAATAACCCGTCCAGCATGATATAACTCACGGTGGTGTTGGCCGGGAAATTGTAGTTGATATTATTAAAAGTGAATTTTCCGGTAACAGAGCTGCTCTGCAGAATATTATACTTGGATTCTATATTGAAAGAATTAGAAAGCGATTTTTCGCCTCCGTACAACGGGAGGTTCTTCTTGTTGTCAAAACGGTAACTCCCCACCACCCTGAATGCGGTACCCCGGATAAAGGTCATGAATGGTTCAACACTGTAAACCGTCAACTCGTAATTCCGGTTGGCAAACTGCGGCGTATACAGGGCATTTGAACCTTTTTTCCCATTTATATTCAATGAAACACTCCGACTGATGTTCCAGCGCAATTTGACCAGCCAATCGTTCAGCTTCCTGCTTTCATATCCATACGTAAGCAGGGATTTACCGTTATTTCTTAAGTTGCTGAAATCAACGCCCCAGTTGCTGTTGAACCGGTTAAACGAAATAGTATTCAGGATCGTGGTGTTCAGAGTTATCAGGGCCGTATCACTAACTCCGTACTTAAAGGGATTGAACTCAAAACTTCCTTTGGCGACCGACTTCCTGCTGGTCTGCAACGCGGTGATCAGTATCAGGCGCGAGAGGAATTTCTTCGCCCCTTTCAGGTCAGAACGGTTGAGTACAGATCTTGGGCTGATGTTCAGGCTGTAATTAAAGGTGATATAATTCGCTTTAATAAAATCATTGGTTGGTGTGAATACCCGGATGAACTTGGCCTGGTCGGCAAACGCTGCCAGTTCAAATTCATTTATCTGCTGGATGCCGTCGTTGTTATAATCAATCCATGCATACTGCCCGGTTCCCGCCGGCACTTCGAGATAGGCATAATCCCTCCGTTGCTCCTGCCCGGCTCCTACCTCGTACAAGAGGTTCCCGGTCAGCAAACCTTTCCATTCATTCATAACATACTCAGCCCGGCCAAGGATGGTTTCGTCACCACTCTGTTTTGACACCCGGTTATCATACACTTTCAGTTTCCGGAATGTTGTATTAAGATAGAATTGTCTCTTCGGGTTGGCAAGCAGTTCAGCCTGCAAATTCAGGTTCAGGCTCCTGTCACCCCTGATAAAATCTTTGCCCAGCGGGTATTTGTCCGAGCGCGTAAAAAATGTAATACCGTATTTATTTTTTTTGTTTTCATCAGACTTCAGGTACACAGAATAACTGTCGAATGAAAAGGTGAAGGGAATCAGGGTATCGCTGCTCTTATGCCGGGCTGTATTTTGTTCCAACGCATACCGGACACCCAGCCGCCAGTTATTTATTTTCCTGAACTGTTTGCTGAGGTCTATCAGCGGCCTGAAAAAACTGCCTTTGTCATTCGGTGTATTGAAGCGGGTAATAATAAACTGGTTACTGAACTGCCAGCCTTTCAGTAAAACATTATGCAACAAAGAATGCTGGAAACCTTTGTAATCATCACTGCGGTGATAATTCGTAAACTGGTAGGCCAGGCTGTGATTAGTCTTGTCCCGTAGTCCTGCGGACAGCCTGATGATGTTTTCATCGACAGGTATGGGTATGGACTGCAGCGGCAAACCCCAATCCCTGGTAAATTCTACGGTGCGTAAACGTTCAAGCGGCTTGAATCGTTTTTGAACATACTCATAATCAATCCCCGTATTCAATTGCAGGTTGTTGGGTGTCCGGAATACTTTCTCATTGCCTAACTGGAATTTTGCAGCCCATCCCCTGTCGTCGCCATCATCTTTTGCAGAAAAAGTATTTACATCATTATTACTGGTGGCAACTTCCGTTTTCAGTAAAGTGGTTTTAGTAATAGCGTAATCGATCCCCAGGTTTACAATCTGCTGTTTCTTGGGTGTCACCAGAATCTGCACGGGTTCATATTGCCCTTGCTTTACGCCGGCAATGGGCGCCACGTAGCGGTACACTTTTCCATTTGCACCATTAAAATCAGGTACATAATCACCATTGCCCGGCTTTACATCTACAAATGACAAACTGTATTTGGCCAGCTGGGGGTCCGTGGAATATCGATAGAATGAATCCAGGCCGGCATATACCTTTTCATATAATATTTTCCCGGCCGCGAAACTGTCAAGGAGAGCGGTGGGATAAAATGCCCGCTGGATACTGTCCCCGAGGTCGGCTAAAAATTGTTTTTGTTTTGGATCCAGGACCTGGTTTATCTGTGAATTCTTTGCATCATTATTATGAAAGACCCCAAGCCGAATTTTCAATTTCTGGCTTATCTCGAATTCCTGTGCGAGGTAAAGGTTTGCATTCAGGAAATTCCGGTCAGCATATTCAAACTCCACCTGGATCCGGCTGTCCTTGGTGATCATGCGACGGGGGGTGAAAGTGATCTCGGCCGAATTATAATTTATCACATAATCCCCGTCTTCGCCTCGTTGCAACAACTGTCCGTCTACAAAAACTCTTTCTGTATTGGCCAGTACGATAAAGAAAAATTCGTTGTTGGCGCCCCGCAGGCGGTAGGGTCCCTGGTTGCCTTCCAGCGCTTCAATAATGTTTCGGGTAAATTTACCTTTGGCAATCGAACCGCTGACCAGTGTTTTTGAATGGATATTTTTCGAGAACCGGTTAACGGTTTGAAAAGAAATTCCCTGGAGCCGTTTATAAAAATTCAGGAAATAACTTTGATTCTGCCGGATATCGATATCACCCAGGTTTAACTGCCAGCCTCTTTTTTTAAACTGCAGGTAGACCTGGTCAAATTCATTTAACTGCTGCGTGGTTCCATCGGGCTGTATGGGGATATTATTATCGGTTATTGCAGCCTGCACTTCAATGCTGTCACCCAGCATGCCGCTTAACTGCAGGTTCAGTGTTGAATTCAACACCGCATCCTGGCTGTTACCAAAGCCGATCTGTCTTCCAAAACTACCTTCGGCTTTTAAGGTCCCAAAATCAAATATTCCTTTTTGCTCACCTGTCAGGCCATTATTGAACTCGAATGGTTTTACATAAAAATTGTTCATTACACTATCGAAACTCATCCGCTGGGTATAGGCATTGAGCCGGAAAGGAAATACACGGTAGGTAACAAGTATACTGTCGGCCTCAGGCTTTTTTTTCCAGTAAAGCACCCCCCGCACAAAATCCAGCCGGTAATCTGCAGACGGCACATAGGCGATCGAAAATGTTTTGGGAACAATGCTGATGGTATCAATAATAAGACTGTCGGCCCCCACCCGGAAAATCTTCTGCCGTAGATTGGAAATTGGGGTACCGGCAACAGGAACCTGGGCACTGCCATTCAGGGATACCAGCACAAGCAAAATCGCACAGGATGTTCTATATAACCAACTCAATAGCAGTGAGTTTAACTAAAAATCGTAAAAATCGCTGTTTTTATTGCATGAAAGTTATCCCATGCTGTTAATTCCGTAAAAAAGCAGCAATTTTGTTTGTCAAGTGTCTTTCAATTACGTTGAAATACTCTTTTTAGTTGAAGAAACACCCCGCCATAGTCTTTTGTCTCCTGGCTTTCCTGAATCTGTCACTCTCCCTGAAGGCTCAGCGAAATAATATCTGGTATTTTGGGAACTATTCCGGTCTCGATTTCAACCAGGCATCAGGTTCCCCGCTACCGGCGCTTACGGGCAACAGTGCCATGGTTGCCGACGAGGGTTGCAGCAGCATCTGTGATGACAACGGCGACCTGCTTTTCTATACAAACGGTGTGATCGTTTATAACCGGAATCACCAGCAAATGCTGAATGGCGATAACCTGGGAGGCGATATATCCGCCTTTCAATCCTCCATCATTGTACCACACCCGGGAGATAAGATTCTCTACTATATTTTCACCGCTGACGCCATAGAAAATGATTATGCCAATGGTTACCGGTATTCGGTGGTTGACATGCGGGGTGATAACGGGAACGGTATCGTTATATCAAAAAATACGCTGATATGGGCGCCCGGCAGCGAGAGAATGACAGCCTCCCGCCACGCAAACGGAACCGATGTTTGGCTTATAACAAATGATAACAGCTCCAATATTTTCCGCGCCTGGCTGATTAATTGCAGCGGGTTTCAGCCCATTCCTGTTGTATCGGTTACAGGGGAGATCATGGATCAGCATGAAACAATGAACGTGGGAGCTTTAAAAGTTAGCCCTGACGGGAAACTTCTTTGCCAGACACATTTTCCCGACCTGGTGGCCGTTGGTAATGCACCACCTGATTATTTCCAGTTATTTGATTTTGATAATGCTTCCGGTGTTATATCAAACCCACGAAAGATCACTGTTCCCGCCACCAATTACATCAACTGCGAATTTTCGCCCAACTCGCAATACATTTATTTATGCAAAGGATTTTCACCGTCTATCGAACAGTTCCAGACCAAACTACCGACAACCGCAGCTATCATTAATTCCCGGGTGGTCATTCCTTCTTCCCAGGGTATTTATGGAATACAGGCAGCACCTGACGGTAAAATATACCTGGCCCCAACGGGACTCTTTCTAGATGTTATTAATCTACCTGACCTGGCTGGAACAGCCTGTAATTACCAGAAAAAACAGCTTACATTAAATAATTCTGCGAAATTGGGTTTACCGGCATTTATCAATGATCTTTCCAGCGATCCCTATAATAATTTTACTTACCAGGTACTCGACAGCTGCACGGGCCTGGTGAGGTTTACGGGGAGTTCCAATATGAGCGGCACCATTCTCTGGTCCTGGGATTTTGGAGATGGCAACCTGTCCACCCTTCAAAATCCTGTACATAGTTTTACTCCCTCAAAACAGGATTATACGGTAAAACTTATTATCACTTCCGCATCCGCCTGCGGATCCGTAACGCGGGAAAAACAAATCAGTCCAAGCGGTTTCACCGGGAAAACAGACTTTGTTTTTTTTGGTGGCTGTGATTCCGGGTATGTCAGGTTTGAAAATAAAAGCACGGTTATGCCAGCCATGGGCTTCCAGTACATATGGGATTTCGGTGATGGCAATACATCAACGGCCCCAAATCCCCTGCATGTTTATAGCCAGCGCGGCAACTACCCAGTAAAACTTAAATTGAAAACAAATATGGCCTGCCTCGATGACTCGGTAGTAAAAGTGGTGGATATGATCAGTTTTACCGGCACAGTCAACATTTCACCCGACCAGGCGATCTTTATGGGGCAATCAGTTCAGCTTTACGCGCAAGGACCCGGTAATAATTATGAATGGACACCGGCTACAGCACTCAGCAATCCCGGCATAGCGAGGCCCGTTGCCTCACCGGTGAATGATATTACCTACACAGTAAAAGTTTCAAATAATTCCGGTTGCAGCGTGGAAAAATCGGTAAATATCAAAGTGACCGACCTGGATGATATCTATGTGCCCAGCGGTTTTACGCCCAATAATGACGGGAAAAATGATGTATTAAGACCTTTGTTTGGAACAAAGTTCATCCTCAAAGAATTCAGCATATTTAACCGCTGGGGACAGAAAATATTTTCTACGTCCACTGCCTGGTCTGGCTGGGACGGGAAAATAAATGGCATAGATCAAAACAGCGGTTTATATATCTGGATGATCAAAATATCAGACAATACCGGGAACATGATTGAAAGAAAAGGAACCAGCATGCTGATCAGGTAATGAGAGAAAACAGCCTTAATACTTCCCCCTGAATAAGAATTAATGAAAAAATTTTTTAGCCTGGTATTGCTCACAGCATGTACTCTATCCTACCCGGCCGCTCAATCCCCCGCGAAAAAAAAAGAAATCCTGCCTGGCGGAAAACAAAACGCTTCGTACGCGGGAGTAACAATACCGCTGGGAAATTTTTCTGAAACTCATTTAGCCGGAATCATTCTTCAATATTCCCGGAGTGATCACCGGTTTGGAAACATGGAGAAAAAAATACCCGGTCAAATCGGGTTTGTCTATACAGCAGGGCTCTTCTATTACCCGGGCAGAAAAGAAAACATTGTTACCACCACTTATAAATACCCGGCATTCACTTACCTGCATTTGTATGGCGGACTCATCTGGAACCCTGGCAAGCAAGCACATATTACTTTAAGCGGTGGACCGGCACTGGGATTATATAACGGACTTGCCAGCTTTTATACAGGTCTGCAGCTTGATGGAACTTATTATATCAGCAAGCGGGTTGGCATAACGCCTGGTCTTCACCTCATGAAAGAAAACAAAAGCGATCCGCTTTGGAGCGGATCGCTGAAAACGAGTTTTATTTTTTAGTTCGTTAATCGGTAATGCCTTCCAGGGCAAACAGGAATGCATATTGCAATGCGACATCTTTGAGATAATCAAACCGGCCCGATGCACCCCCGTGTCCGGCTTCCATATTGGTGTGGAGCAGGATGATATTATCATCCGTCTTCAGGGCCCTGAGTTTTGCCACCCATTTGGCAGGTTCAAAATACTGAACCTGGCTGTCGTGCAGACCTGTTGTAACCAGCATATTCGGGTAGGCTTTTCTTTCCACGTTGTCCATAGGTGAATACGATTTCATATAAAAATATTCATCCTTATTGGCCGGGTTGCCCCATTCCAGGTACTCCCCCGTTGTCAGTGGTATGGAAGGATCACTCATGGTTGTAACGACATCCACATAGGGAACACCGGCAATGATGCCCCTCCAGAGATCGGGCCGAAGGTTTGTCACAGCACCCATCAGCAGCCCGCCGGCACTGGCACCGCTGGCAAATAAATGCTCTTTGGAAGTATATTTTTCACTGATCAGGTATTCAGCGCAATCAATAAAATCGTAAAAAGTATTTTTCTTATTCATCATTTTCCCTGTCTCATACCATTTGCGGCCCATCTCCTGCCCGCCCCGTATATGTGCAATAACATAAATAAAACCCCTGTTCAGCAGGCTGAGTGCATTCCGGCTGAAAAAAGGATCATTGCTGTATCCATAAGAGCCATAGCCGGTCAGCAATAAAGGATTCTGCCCATCTTTTTTCATTCCTTTCTTATACACAATAGATACCGGCACCTTCACACCATCCCGGGCAGTCGCCCAGGACCTTTCGGTCACATAATTATTTTTATCGTAGCCGCCCACAATCTCCTGCTGTTTTTTAAGCTCTTTTTTCTCTGTATCCATATTGTAATCAAAGGTGGAGTTGGGGGTGATCAGTGAAGTATAGGTAAAGCGGAGAATGTTGGTATTAAAATCCGGGTTAGCGGCTACCCCGGCAAAATAGGCAGGCTCATCAAACTTTACGTAATGTTCTGATTTATCTTTCTGGTCAATGATCCGCACCTGTAGCAAGCCTTCTTTTCTTTCGGACACAACGAGGTGATCCTTAAACAACATCACACCGGCAAGAAATACATCGGCCCGGTGGGGAATCACTTCCTTCCAGTTTTCCTTCCCTGGTTTATCCAGCGCACTTTCCATCAACCTGAAATTTTCAGCATCAAGGTTGGTACGGATATAGAATTTATCATTGTAATGATCGGCATTGTATACCAAACCCATTGTCCTTGGCTGCATGAGCGTGAAGGTGCCGGTTGGCCGGGAAGCATCCAGGAACCGTTGTTCGCTTTGCTGTTCACTGAGCTCAGAATAGATCATAATATATTTTTTGGATTTCGTCCTCCCTACCCCGATATAATGACGGTTATCCTTTTCTTCATAGACTTTCACATCGGCAGCAGGATCTGTACCTGCTTCATGCCTCCATACCTGGAAACCCAAAAGGGTCTGCATATCTTTTTTTATGTAAAAAAGCGTTTTGTTATCAGCTGCCCAGGCATAGGAACCCCCTTCGGTATTCGTAATTGTTTCAGGCAAATATTCGCCCGTCCGGAGATTTTTGATTCTTAATTTATATAACCGCCGGCTTACATCATCTTCACCAACGGCTGCCCATTCATTGTTGTCAGTTACCTGCAGGCCGGCTACATTATAATATGATTTTCCTTCCGCGGCCTTATTCGCATCATGAACGACTTCTTCAGCGGCATCCATGGTTTCTTTTTTCCTGCAATAGATGGCATACTGTTTTCCTTCTTCAAACCGGGTATAGTACCAGTACCCGTTGTCCTTATAAGGCACTGATTCATCCTTTTCCTTAATGCGGCCCTTTAGTTCCGCAAACAGGTCTTCCCTGAATTTTTTGCTGGCACCCAGCATGGTATCAACATAGGCATTTTCAGCTTTGAGGTAATCCACCACTACGGTACTGTCAGGACCTTTTTTGAAATAATCATTCATCCAGTAATAATTATCTGTTATGGTATCCCCATGGGCTACCATTATTTTAGCCTTGATGCCCGCAATGGGCGACTTTACGTCAGGCGGCCATTGATAGCCTTCGGTCTTAACCGTGGATGATTCCTCTTTCACGGAGGAGTTGTTACAGGAACTTAGCATAGCAACAATTGGAAGAATGGTTAAAATGGTTGTTGGTTTCATGACTGGAGGTTGTAATAATGAATATACGAAGACCTTCCTGAAACAAAAAAGCCCTTTCCGGGAAAGGGCACCAGCTGTCAAACGGGTTAAGTCTATTTCGCCGAAGCAGCACCCGCCATCATATACTCCCGGTTGAGCCTCGCTATATTTTCAATAGAAATTTCTTTGGGGCAAACCGCTTCACAGGCACCGGTATTGGTGCAGGAGCCAAATCCTTCCTTATCCATCTGCGCGACCATGTTCAGTGCCCGGGTTTTTCGTTCGGGCCCTCCTTGTGGTAATAGGGCCAGGTGGGAAACCTTAGCCGATACAAAGAGCAGGGCAGAAGAATTTTTGCAGGCTGCAACGCAGGCTCCGCAGCCGATGCAGGATGCTGCGGCAAATGCGGCATCGGCCTTGTCTTTTTCAACGGGTACAGCATTGGCATCCACGGCGTTGCCGGTGTTAACTGAAATATAACCTCCGGCCTGGATGATGCGGTCAAACGCACTCCTGTCAACAACCAGGTCTTTGATAACCGGGAATGCATTTGCCCGCCAGGGCTCAACAACAATCGTGTCCCCGTTTTGGTAAGCGCGCATGTGCAGCTGGCAAACCGTATTGGCCTGCCAGGGTCCATGCGGACGGCCATTAATATACATAGAGCACATGCCACAAATTCCTTCGCGGCAATCATGATCGAATGCGATCGGGTCTTTTCCCTGTATGATCAGCTCTTCATTCAATACGTCGATCATTTCCAGGAAAGACATTTCCGAAGAAATATTTTTTACGGGGTAGGTTTCAAAACCGCCCCGGTCAGCACTATTTTTTTGCCTCCAGACTTTCAAGGTAAGATTCATCATGTACTGTTCCATAATACGCCATTTGACAATTTGTGAATTTGACAATTCGGCAATTACTTTGCTTTACTTGTCGAAATTATTTTAGTAATTATCTTATCAATCTCATTTAGTTCTTCAATTAAATGTCCGCAATCCGGGTAGCTCGAAGTTGCACTACATAATTTCAACCAATATTTAGTTTCCTCAACCTCTTTTGCTGCAATTTTAAACCTATGAATAAAGTCAGCTAAGCTTTCAGCATTCTGTGCCTCGTGAACATTAGCGCCGATTGAGGTTGCCGACCTTAAAAGTTGCCGGGCTATAACATATTTCCGCTGACTTTCGAGTAATTCAACATATACAATTGTGGATAATGAAAATTCAATCGTCTTCTTAAAAATTATATTTTCAGATTGAACTTGCATTGCCAAATTGTCAAATTCACAAATTCTTAAATTACTTATAGCTTCTCTGCGTCGGCTTTGCTATTTCAAAATTCAATACCTCTTTATGTAACTCCCAGTTACTTTCCCCTTTAAATTCCCAGGCTGCCACATATGCATACTGTTCATCATTTCTTTTTGCTTCGCCTTCTTCGGTCTGGCTTTCTTCGCGGAAATGACCGCCACAGCTTTCATTCCTGGCGAGGGCATCTTTACACATCAACTCACCCAGCTCTATAAAATCAGCCACCCGCCCAGCCTTGTCTAATTCCGGATTCATTTCATTGATGCTGCCCGGAATTCTGAGATCACTCCAGAATTCTTTTTTTAAAGCCTGTATTTCGCTGATAGCTTCCTGCAAGCCGGCCGCATGACGGGCCATCCCGCATTTTTCCCACATGATCTTTCCCAGCCGCTTATGAAAACTTTCAACGGTTTGCTTTCCTTTTATATTCATCAGTGTATTGATCCTGTCCCTTACCGCTTTTTCTGTCTGCTCAAATGCTTCATGCGAAGTTGGAATGGGTTTCGTGGCTATTTCATCCGCCAGGTAATTCCCAATTGTATAGGGGATGACAAAATAACCATCCGCCAGTCCCTGCATCAGGGCCGAGGCACCCAGCCGGTTGGCGCCATGATCGCTGAAATTCGCTTCACCCAGGCAATACAATCCTTTCACATTCGTCATCAATTCATAATCCACCCACAAACCACCCATGGTGTAGTGAACCGCGGGGTAGATCCGCATGGGTACTTCGTAAGGATTTTCACCGGTGATCTTTTCATACATGTCAAAGAGATTACCATACTCTTCCTTCACGACTTCCTTACCCAACCGCACCAATGTTTCCAAATCAGGATTTTCAATACCTAATTTACCGGCTTCTGTTTTACCGTATTTATTGATCAGGTTGTATTTAAAATCAAGGTATACCGCCTGCTTTGTTGTGCCTACGCCATAGCCGGCATCACATCTTTCTTTGGCCGCTCTTGAAGCAACGTCCCTTGGAACCAGGTTTCCGAAAGCGGGGTATCTTCTTTCCAGGTAATAATCTCTTTCCTCTTCGGGGATATCATTGGGTTTTCTGGTATCTCCCTGTTTTTTCGGAACCCATATCCGGCCGTCATTTCTAAGCGATTCTGACATTAATGTCAGCTTTGACTGGTGGTCACCGCTCACGGGAATACAAGTGGGATGAATTTGTGTAAAGCAGGGATTACCAAAAAAAGCGCCTTTCTTATGAGCTTTCCAGGCGGCAGTAACATTGCTGCCCATCGCGTTGGTAGAAAGATAAAATACGTTGCCATATCCGCCGGTACATAATAATACGGCATGTCCAAAATGTCTTTCCAGTTCACCATTCACAAGATTTCGGCAAATTATTCCTCTTGCCTTATCATCAACCATCACAATATCCAGCATTTCGTGGCGGTTGTACATCTGTACATTTCCCAATGCCACCTGTCTTTCCAATGCCTGGTAAGCACCGATCAGTAATTGCTGACCCGTTTGACCAGCCGCGTAAAAAGTTCTTTTAACCTGTGTCCCTCCGAATGAACGGTTATTCAGCAAGCCCCCATATTCCCTGGCAAAAGGAACTCCCTGTGCCACACATTGATCAATAATGTTTACGCTTACTTCCGCCAGCCGGTGTACATTACCCTCTCTTGCCCGGTAATCGCCTCCTTTCACCGTATCATAAAACAAACGGAAAACAGAATCCCCATCGTTCTGGTAATTCTTGGCGGCATTGATCCCTCCCTGCGCCGCAATCGAATGTGCCCGGCGCGGGGAATCCTGGAAACAAAATGCTTTTACCTTATAGCCCAGTTCGCCCAGCGCGGCCGCTGCCGAAGCACCGGCAAGACCTGTTCCTACAATGATAATCTCCAGCTTTCTTTTGTTAGCGGGGTTCACCAATTTGCAATGACCCTTATAATCTGTCCATTTATCTTCTAACGTCCCGGCAGGAATTTTTGAATCAAGCATAAATCAATTTGATATTTGATAATGTGCTACAATAGTTCTGAATTTTTTTGTGCCCGGTTTTGAACAGGTACCATTGTTCTACTTCCTCCTTCCTCCTCCCTACTTTATCCAACCCAAATAAAAACTTACCGGCATCAGTGCAAAGGCCAGCGGCACTATCACAGAAAAACCAATTCCCAGCGCCTTGAACATTGCCAGGTATTTCTTATTACTTACACCAAGAGTGCGGAAGGCACTTTCAAAACCATGCACTAAGTGCCAGGCCAGGGAAATACATCCCAATACATAAACGATCACTACCCATTCAGTTTGAAAAACTTCCTTCATTCTTTCATACAGGTTTATTTCTTCGCCCAGGAGGAATCCCTGGTGTGACCGGTTTGGAAACCAGAAATGCGAAATATGAATGACCAGGAAAAAGAGGATCAATGTACCCAGCAAGCCCATACTCCGGCTATACCATTTACTTCCTTTATTTCCCATGGCGACTGCATAACCTTTCTTTCTTTTGCTGCGGTTCTGGAATTCAAGCACCAGTCCCTGGATGATATGGATGAAAAAACCAAGGAAAAGACCGATCTCCAGGATCCTTGGCACCACCGTAGAACCCATAAAATGGGCGCCCTGGTTAAACATCGCACCGCCGTCATTCGCCCAGATACAGGCATTAAGACTGACATGTATGATCAAAAAAAGAATTAAAAAGATACCTGTCAGCGCCATCACCCACTTTTTGCCAATCGAGGACGTGAACATTTCAGACCATTTCATAAGCTTCGTTCTTAGAGGGGGAACAATTTTGGCAAAAATACTAACGGACAGCCAAAATTTAAGAAAAGTTTTAGGCAATAAACAGTTAGATAAATACCGGCAAACTTCATGCAACATGTAGGCTTTTGGGATTTATCTGTCGAATGGCAATTAACAGGTTAAAGATTGACAGGGTCTTAACTTACCTATCTTATTTTTTATGATTAAAATCATAACCGGCTAAAAATTCAACCTGGCGGATAACTCACTATCAATCTTTTTAAACAAATGAAAAGGCTTGTAGGTTCGCCAGTTATCGAGCTGCATCAATTCTACATACCGGTTCAGGTGGGCATGTTTAAAATCATACTGTGTTTGCTCCGGCATATTTAAACAAACTGCCCAGCCATTCTCTTCTGAAACTTCCTCGTATAGTTCTTCATAATAATCTTTGCCATCACTGTGAAAGTTGAGCACATTTTCACCGATCAGGATAAATTTAAAAATACCCTCCGCCATGAATTTTTCAAGGACCTCCCGCTTTAGCTCCATAATATCATTTTCAATGGCATCATTCCATTCCCCGATCAGTTCAATGACAGCATATTTTTCCTCGTAATCAGCCAGCAAAACCTTCAGGTATAATGTACGGCTTCCAAAGTCGTCCCATTGCGGGTGAATATAATAATTGTATACCGTGAGTGAAAACTCGAACTCCGAGTAGATCCTTCCGTAAAAAGGAGATAGCGGGTCTTCTTCGCTGATATAAATATGCCGCCAGTTGTAAAAGGGTTCAATGTCCTGCATAGACTAGGATTCACTGCAAAGATAACAATTCAAAGCAGGAGCCATCGATCGTTGGAATCATTTCGGGTACGGGGAGTGAGTAACCGGGAACCGAACTGTAAAATTATTCAGCATAAGAATCTGCCGCTTTTTTTACACTTCCATATTTCAGCAGCAACTCTTTGGCTTTTTTGTAGTTGGTCAATTTAACCCGCTCCATCAGCATCCGGGTGCCCCGGTCAACCAGCTTGTCATTGGTGAGCTGCATATTCACCATTTTATTATCTTCTACCCGTCCCAGTTGTATCATTACCGAGGTAGAGATCATATTGAGCACTAATTTTTGGGCGGTCCCGCTTTTCATTCTCGTACTGCCGGTCACAAATTCAGGTCCCACCACCACTTCAATCGGGAAGTCCGCAGCCGCACTGACCGGGGAGTATGGATTACAGGAAATGCTCCCGGTGATAATGCCTCTTTTCCTGCACTCTTCCAGTGCCCCGATAACATAAGGTGTAGTTCCGCTGGCTGCAATACCGATCACCACATCTTTATCACTTACCTGGTGCTCCAGCAGATCTTTCCAGCCCTGTTCTTTATCATCCTCCGCAAATTCAACAGCGGTGGTAATGGCTTTTTCTCCACCTGCGATAATACCAATCACTAACCCGTAAGGTACTCCATAAGTTGGAGGACATTCACTGGCATCCACAATCCCTAACCGGCCGCTGGTACCGGCACCGATATAAAACATCCTGCCCCCCATCAGCATTTTATCCCCGGCTGCTTCGGCCAGTTTTTCGATTTGGGGAATGGCTTTTTCCACTGCAGCGGGAACTGTCTGGTCTTCTTTATTAATATTGATGACCAGTTCACTTACCGACATTTTTTCCAGGTGCCGGTAGTGGCTGGGCTGTTCTGTAATTTTTTCAAATGCCATACATCCGTTCATTTAACTATGATAGGTTACCAATCCTTCCATCGGGTTTTTCATCACTTTACCCAGTTCAAATTCGTAACTGCCGCAAAGTTGCTGTAAGACATCCTTAAAACCAAATGCAACACTTCCGGCAAAATGCACCGGGAGCGTCCATGTTTCGCGGTACTTGCAGAGATGATTAAAGAAAAAATCATTCAAACCGTCTTCAATGATATTCTCGATCATGTAATGACCCCGGTTATCGGCCAGGAATTTGGTAAACCCCGCCAGGTAACGGTTGGGTAAAGGTTTCTTATAAACATTTTCCAGGATCTCCGCTGTGTTCGTTGTATAAGTTACATCAAATCTGCCTCTCAGCTCATCATCAAAAGTTCCGTAGAGGTAATACTGGATCACTTTTTTCCCGAGGTAAGCCCCGCTGCCTTCATCCCCCAGCACATAACCCAGTCCAGGGCTGTTCCTGACAATTTTTTTACCATCATAATAGCAGGAGTTTGAACCGGTACCTAAAATACAGGCTATCCCTTTCCCGCTACCGCACAACGCTCTCGCAGCTGCCATCAGGTCGTGGTTGACCGTGACATTCGCTCCCCGGAAAACTTTACTGACCGCCTTCTTTACGGACCGGGCGTTGTCTGCATTGGCACAACCCGTGCCATAATAATACACTTCATCTACGGCTATATCCTTCAGCTTTGGTTTCAGTTCTTTCAGCAGGAGTTCTGTTATCTGGTCAGTATGCAGGAAATAAGGACTGATACCCTGGGTAATGATTGTCTTTTTTTTGTTATTGTGCAATAAGCACCATTCGGCCTTGGTAGCACCACTGTCTGCTATAAGTTTTACGGAAGCCATGTGATTGTTTATTTGCTGCAGTTTGCTGGACGGGGTACTTAATTAACGAATGCTGTTCTCATGGATTAAATCGCCTGGTTCACCGCTAACCCGGATCCCGCAACCAGCAAGCAGAAACTTTTCTCTATTTTGCGTCAAATTACATAATTACGGTTTATGATGGGGAATAAAAAATTGCAGGTTTGGCTTCCATTGATTTTTTCTATCGTGATGATTGCCGGAATGTTCCTGGGATATAAGTTAAGCGACAGGCCGGATAGCCAGAAAGGTTTTTTTTCTTCCAATAAACGGGGCACACTCCAGGAGGCGCTCGACCTGATCCGGCTAAAATATGTTGATTCTGTACGGATCGATTCCCTGGAAGGAAGGGCTATACAGGAAATGATGAACGAGCTGGACCCCCATTCCGTTTACTTTCCGCCCGTAGAATTACAGGAAGCAATTGAAGACCTCGCCGGGAATTTTGAAGGTATTGGTGTCGAGTTTAATCTTTTTAAAGACACGGTGAATATTGTATATGTTATTCCAGGTGGGCCCAGCGAAAAGGCGGGACTGCTGATCGGGGATAAAATAACCCGGGTGAACGACTCTTTGCTTACCGGCAGGCGGTTTACCATTGATGAAATAAAAAAACTGATACGGGGTGAGCGGGGTTCGAAAGCTGTATTGCAAATAATAAGAGACAGGAAACTCCAAACAATCGCCGTTACCCGGGGACGCATCCCTGTTTCATCGGTGGATGCGGCTTATATGATGGATAAAACAACCGGGTATATAAAACTGAATAAGTTTACCGAGAACAGTTACGAAGAATTTATGGAGGCGATGGAGTTGCTGACAACACAGGGAATGCAAGCCCTCATTTTTGACCTGCGCGGGAATGGAGGTGGATTTATGAATGAAGCAGTAGATATGGCGGATGAATTCCTGGATGGTGACAAACTGATTGTATACACGGAAGGGGTAAACAGCCGCAAAAGGGAATATCGCTGCAAAAGACCCGGTCTGTTTGAAAAAGGTAAATTGGCTGTCCTGGTGGACGAATTATCAGCCAGTGCCAGCGAGATACTGGCCGGTGCACTGCAGGATTGGTGCCGGGCAACCATTATTGGCCGCCGGACTTTTGGAAAAGGACTGGTGCAGGAACAATACTCCTTAAGTGATGGCTCTGCCATGCGGCTCACGGTGGCGAGGTATTATACCCCGCTCGGCAGAAGTATCCAGCGTTCGTACGAAAAAGGGAGAAAAGTATACATGGATGAACTGTGGGAACGTTTTTCAAATGG
>JANWIJ010000024.1 GCA_025449935.1 Chitinophagaceae bacterium | reverse complement strand
CTCATACATTCCCGGCTGATGTGGACATTCTTTTGAGATCACCTGGCGGTACGAATGTGATCATTATGTCTGATGCCGGTGGTGGTACTGATATCGTCAATGCCAACCTGGTATTTGATGATGCGGCTGCAGCCATACTTCCCGCAACGATCGTATCAGGTACATATAAACCAACCAATACAGCAGGTCCGGATGATTTCCCATCCCCGGGTCCTGGTAGTATTACCAATGTAAACCCGCTCCTGTCATCTTTCACCGGAGACCTGAACGGTAACTGGAATCTATATGTTGTAGATGACCTGGGCGGAGATGCAGGAGCCCTTACCAGCTGGAGTATTACATTCGAAATAAACGGCGCAGTATGGACCCCAATAACAGGATTATTCACAGATCCTGCAGCAACGGTGCCATACGTTGCAGGTACAATGGCGGGTACAGTATACGCTAAACCAACCACCACTACCACGTACACGGCAACAAGAGCATCAGCAACCTGTACTTCAGCAGCGACAAACGTGACTGTAACAGTCTACCAGCCTGTTGTGATTACTACGCAACCTGCAAACCAGACCGTATGCACAGGAGCTACTGCCACATTCAGTGTGGTAACCACCGGTAATTTCCAAACCTACCAGTGGCAGATCAGTACCAATGGCGGAACCACCTGGACCAATATTGCAAACGCAAATGGTTCTTCACTGGTATTGCCAAATGTTACAGCAGCCATGACGGCCAACCGTTACCGTGTAATCATCACGAACAGCTGCAACACGGTTACATCGAATGGAGCTATATTAACGGTCAATGCACCAACCCCGGTAGTAGCAACTGATCTCTGGTCGCAACGGATTTGTATCAGCGATACCCTCGTTCCATTAGTTGGAACGCCGGTAGGCGGAAGCTGGAGCGGAATAGGTGTATCCGGGTTTAATTTTGTTCCGGGCGCAACAGCTGTCGGTACCTATATCCTGACCTATACCTTTACCAATAGTTCGGGTTGCGTTTCTTCAGATACCACAAAGGTCATTGTAAGTGATTGTGCCGAAAGGATCCGGCTGCTCAGGGATGATGCAGTGATATTGTATCCTAACCCGAATGGCGGCAGGTTCAATATCAGGATGAACAGTACACTCTACAATTATCTTGGCATGAGAGTTTACACGATGGGTGGCCAGCTGGTTAAAGTACAGCAGTTCGGTGGCCTGGTATACGGCAGAACAATACCAATAGATATTGCTCACCTTCCATCGGCTACGTACCTTGTGAAGTTCTACTACGATGATGGTATACGATCTTCAGAGAAAGGCTTCCTCGTTGTAGTGGCCAGGGAATAAAAATTTACAGAAAACCGAATACAAGGCATCCGTTAATTGGCGGATGCCTTTTTCTTTGTGCCCCTGCATCTTAACTTTGGCTGGAATGGATTTCCCCGCAATCATACAGGTTCTCAAAAAACATCAGCCTTCCTTTCACCCGGTTGTTCCTTTTGACATTTCAAAGGACAGGCTATTGTGTCTTGATCTTACTGCCGCAAACAGGGAACTTGGAGGTGACATTACAGGAGACCTGCAAAGTTTTACGGCCTGGGTAAATGGGAAATTAAATAAAGGGAATGCCCGCTATGGTATCGGTGGTTATGCTGAACTCCGGAACTTATATAGTATCAGCAAAGTATTTGATGGAGAAAAACCGGGAGAAGAGCCAAGAAGGCTGCACCTGGGTACGGATATCTGGGGAAAACCCCATACGGCTGTTATGGCGCCAATGGATGCAATTGTTCACAGCTTTGCTTTTAATAACGGGTATGGGGATTATGGTGCCACTATTATTTTGTCTCATGCACTCGGAGAGATCAGTTTTTATACACTGTATGGGCATCTCAGCCTGAATTCAATTAAGAATATACAGGCTGGTGAAAGAATAAGGAAGGCAGATGTGTTTGCTGACTTTGGTATTCCTTCAGAAAATGGTCACTGGCCACCGCATTTACATTTCCAGGTAATTCTTGATATTGGCAGCTGGCAGGGAGACTACCCCGGTGTTTGTAAATTTTCAGAGAAAGAAAAATGGCTGGCTAACAGTCCTGATCCCGACATTATTCTCGGGCTGAATCAATTTATCGTATAAACGAAACGGTAATTATGCTTTTAATAATTTGAAAGCATGGGTCCACTCGTTTTTTGTCAACCCGGGGATGCACCATAAAATGCAGAGCGGTTCAATAGCCCTCGCTGCTGTTGCCTTACCCATGTCTTCGGTTTCCCATCCAAACGAAGTAAGAATAGCCGTAACCGTTTTTTTGGCGGCATCATCATTACCACAAATAAACATGCTGGGAGGACCCCCGGGAAAGTCAGGTTTATACATGAACGCGTTACCTACGCAACTGAATGCTTTGACCAGCCTGGCTTCGGGTAATTGTTTTTGAATTCTTTCCATCAGCGAATCCTCCAGGGTCGTAAAGAATTTTAATACACCATCATCCGGTGCGGCCAGCGCAATCGGGTTGGTCGCATCGATCACGACTTTATTCCTGAATCTTTCTATACCCGCCAGGTTAATCGCTTCGGCCGTAACAGCACCGCCGGTAGCCAAAACAATCAACTCGCCAAAGCCGGCAGTTTGTTCAAAGTTGCCGGTTTTTCCTTTGCTGTTTTCCTGCCGCCATTTTACTACTTCTTCCTTCGCAGGATTACGGGTACCCAGCATTACCTCGTGTCCTTCCTGCAAAAAAGCGGTGGCCAGTACACGGCCGACCTGTCCCGAGCCGATAATTCCCGTTTTCATATCAGTCAATTTTTATCGATTAATAATTAGCTTTACAACTATTCAACCAAAAAGTTCATGTCAAATCCCAACCTGAGTAGTGAAAAACAAAACCTGACAGCCGCTGAAAAGGAATTTGAAAATAATATCAGGCCGGCCCAGATCAATGATTTTGCAGGACAGGACCAGATTATTGAGAATCTCCGCATATTTATCAAAGCCGCTAAAATCAGGGGAGAGGCACTGGACCATGTGTTATTTCATGGTCCCCCGGGCCTGGGAAAAACAACCTTATCCAGGATTGTGGCCAATGAGCTGGGGGTGAATATCAAAGAAACATCCGGCCCCGTAATTGAAAAACCCGGTGATCTTGCCGGCCTGCTGACAAGTCTTGAACCCAACGATGTATTGTTCATAGATGAAATACACCGCCTGAGTACCGTGGTGGAAGAATACCTGTATGCCGCCATGGAAGATTACCGGATTGATATTATGATTGATACCGGCCCCAATGCGAGGAGTATCCAGCTCAACCTGAATCCTTTTACCCTGATCGGTGCTACTACCCGGAGCGGCTTGCTGACCGCACCCCTGTTATCGAGATTCGCCATTAAATCAAGACTGGAATATTACACGTCGGATATTTTGAATAAGATCATTCAGCGGTCATCCAACATACTGGGAACAGGCATTTCAAAAGAAGCAATAGCCGAGATTGGCAGAAGAAGCCGCGGCACACCCCGGATTGCCAACGGGCTGCTGAGAAGGGTGCGGGATTTTGCCCAGGTATTGAATGACGGGGAAGTTGATTTTGGCATTACCCAACATGCGTTAAAAGCGCTGAATGTAGATGAATACGGGCTGGATGATATGGATAACCGGATATTACTGACCATTATCGAAAAATTCAAAGGAGGCCCTGTAGGGATCAGCACCATTGCTACTGCTGTAAGCGAAGAATCCGGCACAATCGAGGAAGTTTATGAACCATTCCTGATACAGGAGGGTTTCCTGCAACGAACACCGAGGGGCAGGGAAGTAACGGCAAAAGCCTATGAGCATTTAAAAAAAACACCCCCTGGCGGTAATATGGGTTCCTTGTTCAGCGGTTAACTGCCTGTCCGGGAATCACAAAAAATAAACAGGGTATATAAAGAACCAGCTCCTTATATACCCTGCCTGCTTATTACTTTACTCAGCCCTGCACAACCAGCCGGAACCCGTTCCCATGAATATTTACAATCTCGATCTTCTCATCATCCTTGAGGTACTTGCGCAATTTGGCAATATATACATCCATGCTGCGGCCATTGAAATAGGTATCACTGCCCCAGATCTTTTTCAAGGCCTGTTCCCTTGGCAACAGATCATTGAGGTGTTCAGCCAGCATTTTCAGCAACTCATTTTCCTTGGGAGATAATGTTTGGGTAATGCCGTTGTGTGTTAATTGACGGAGTTTTGGATTAAAGTGGTAACTGGAAAGGTCAAACTCCTTATTCTCACTTTCTTTATTCTGCTCTTCGTTTCTTTTCAGGATCGCTTTTATTTTCAGCAACAATACTTCACTGTCAAAAGGTTTAGTAATGTAATCATCAGCACCCAGCTTGTAACCCTGGATGACATCTTCTTTCATGGTTTTAGCGCTGAGGAAGAACAGGGGGATATCCGGATCCACATCCCTGATCTCTTCTGCCAGGGTAAACCCGTCCATATTCGGCATCATGACATCCAGGAGACAGAGGTCAAATTTTTCACGCTGAAAAGCAGCCAGGCCCAGGCGACCATCTCTTTCAAGGGTGACATCATAATCATTTAATTCAAGATAATTCTTTAAAACGCTTCCAAGATTCGGATCATCTTCGCACAACAGAATTTTAGGTTTTTTTGCTTCCATCTTCGAGTGGGTTTATATTGGTGACAAATAAAGTTAAAGCATTTCGGGGGTTCAAGTATCGCAGATGAATATTTTGTTAAAACACCCTTGTTTGACGCCCGGCGCAGTCTACTTTTGCTTTATATAATAAAAAACTGTGCCATGCATATAACCAACGATAACCGGCTGAAAAAACTTATCGTCATTGGCGACCGTTTACTCATAAAACCAAGCCGCCCCGATGAAAAAACAGCCAGTGGTTTGTACCTGCCGCCCGGTGTGCAGGAAAAAGAAAAAGTACAGCAGGGGTATGTGATAAAAACGGGGCCGGGGTATGCGATCCCCATGCCGGTCGAGAATGAAAGCTGGAAAGGTGAAGAAGAACAGGTCAAATACTTACCCTTACAGGCGCGGGAAGGTGACCTCGCTATTTTTTTATTAAGCAGCGCTACGGAGGTCATGTACGAAAATGAAAAGTATTTTATTGTACCCCAGGCGGCTGTCCTGATGCTGGAACGCGAAGAAGATCTGTGATGACCATTACATTAATTTCTTTTTTAGCACAATTTTCAATTCCTGTAACTTTCAATTAAATTGTTCAAATGGCAGATAGTTCAAAATTTCTTGAAACAGTAAACAGCGGTTATGCTTTTAAAGGAGAAAGTTTCAAAATAGGCGTGGCGATGCTGGATGGAAATGTGCTCCCGGGTGCCGATGTGTTCATTCCGATGAAGACACTGAATCGTCATGGACTAATAGCCGGCGCTACCGGAACGGGGAAAACAAAAACATTGCAGGTCCTTGCTGAAGGATTGAGTGATGCCAGTATCCCTGTTTTACTGATGGATATCAAAGGTGATTTGAGTGGGATTGCTGCCCCCGGAACGGAAAATGAAAAAATAAAAGACCGCTGCCAGAAATTAAATATCGAATTCAAACCGGCTGCCTGTCCCGCTGACCTGCTGACATTGAGCAACCAGAAAGGGGCGAGATTGCGGGCCACCGTGAGTGAATTTGGCCCGGTATTGCTTTCCAAGATCCTGGGGCTGAATGATACCCAGGGGGGATTTGTAGCCATGATATTCAAGTATTGTGACGATCAGAAATTGCCCTTACTGGATTTAAAAGATTTTATCAAAGTCCTGCAGTTTGTCAGTGATGAGGGGAAGGCTGAACTGGAAAAAACCTATGGCAAGATTTCCACGACATCTACGGGTACGATTTTGCGAAAGGTCATCGAGCTGCAACAGCAGGGTGCAGACATTTTTTTTGGTGAAAAGAGTTTTGAGGTGGAGGATTTGATGAGGATTAATGAGGAAGGGAAGGGCATAATTTCTATCGTACGCGTTACAGACCTGCAGGACAGGCCGAAACTTTTTTCTACGTTTATGCTGCAATTGCTCGCAGAGCTGTATGCCACCTGCCCGGAAGAAGGTGACATGGAGAAACCCAAACTGGTGATGTTTATTGATGAGGCCCACCTGATTTTCCAGGAAGCCAATGAAGCATTGCTGCAGCAGATAGAAACCATCATCAAGCTTATCCGTTCCAAAGGAATTGGAATTTATTTCTGCACACAAAACCCCATGGATGTACCCGCGGCAGTGCTTGCTCAATTAGGATTGAAAGTGCAGCATGCATTAAGAGCTTTTACCGCAGCGGACAGGAAAGTAATCAAACAAACATCAGAGAATTATCCGGAAACAGCCTTCTATAAAACCGAAGACCTGATCACCCAGTTAGGAACGGGCGAAGCCCTGGTAACGATATTGAACGAAAAAGGAATTCCCACACCCCTGGTGCATTGTATGATCCGGCCCCCCCGCAGCCGGATGGATATCCTGACTGATGAGGAAATAGAGGCCCTTGTCGCGAAATCAAAAATAGCCGGGAAATACAACGAAGTGATTGACACGAAGAGTGCCTACGAGATCCTCACCGAAAAACTGGAGGAGGCTGCCAGCCGGGAGGAAGATCAAAAGCTGCCGGACAGCAACAAAAAATCTTCCACAAAAAAAGAGAAGGGATTCTTTGATGATCCTGTAGTAAAAAGCATGACACGAACGGCCGGGAATACCATTGTCCGCACCCTGCTTGGTGTATTAGGATTGGGTGGAAGAAGCCGCAGCCGTAAAAGTTTGTTTTGATTTTTACAGGGACCTGGTTTAGAATGGGGGGCATACCCATAGCCAACTGATTCGCCACGCAAATATCCGCCGGGGAATAATTTGATTTATTGTTCCAGTGGTCAAACAGCTATTATGCAGGCGGGAAACAGCTATTTGAGTTTTACAAGCCCGCTTCCATCCATCACAATTTTATTCTCAGCCTGGAGGAATTCAATCACTTTCCAGGCTTTTTCTTTTTTGATACCATTCAGCTTTAACAGGAGGTCTTTGGCCGGTAGTGATTCATATTTCACCATATTGATGATCCGGTGACGGAGTGTTTCAAATTCCTCTTTCGTAAGCGGGGTGGCTTTTTGTTTTAAACAGTTGTCACAAATGCCGCAGGATTTTATGTTGGCATCACCAAAATAAGCACCGATAATGCGGCTTCTGCATTCACCAACCGCTGTTACAAAATTCACCATCTGCTTCATTCTTCGCTGGAATTGTTCTTTTCGCTTATTGTAGGCCAGCATATTAATGGTAATATCTTCTGCCTTACCCCGGTTACGAAGCAAAAACAATTGCGGGCTATCTTTTTGCGGCCGGTATTCAAGAATCCCGGATTGATGGAGGATCTTTAATTGAGTTTTTATTTCTTCGGCATCTCCTTTCAGCAAACCTGCCAGCATTTTTTCGGAGATGGGTACCTGCTGATCAAAAATGCCACCATAAGCCCGCAGCATCGTTTTGATAAGCGGCTCCAGTCGCGGCTGTTCTTTTTCAAATGCGTACAGGTAGTCTTTGTTCGTGGTAAAGCCCGCCGCGGAAGGGAGGAACACCTGCTCATTAAAAGCCAGCCATCCTTCCTGTTCCAGCGATTTTAAGGAGTATAACGCGGTATGACTAACGAGCTTAAACTTTTTCAAAAAGTCTGAAAGATCAAAATCATAATATTGTCCTTCGCCCGCACCGGTTGGTATTTGAAGATAATTGGCTACGGCCTGGTAGGTATTCCGGATATCATCCAGTGATGGAAAACGCTGGGAAGCCAATAAAGCCAGGTCATTCAAATCCTTTTCATCATATAATAATACCGCGTAAGACGTTTTACCATCTCTTCCTGCACGACCGGCTTCCTGGTAATAATTTTCAAGGCAATCCGGGACATCCGCATGTATTACGGTGCGGACATCCGGTTTATCTATCCCCATCCCGAAGGCATTGGTGCAGACGATGGCCCTTGTTTTATTATTTATCCAGCCTTCCTGTTTTTTATTTCTTTCATCATGCGGTAATCCCGCATGATAAAATTCGGCGTGGATATGTTGTAACCGTAACAGCTCGCTGATCTCCTTGGTCCTTTTCCTGCTTTTACAGTATACAATACTGGTGCCCGGCACTTTCCGGAGGATGTCAATTATTTTATTGATTTTGGAATCGACCTTAAAGGAACTGTAGGAAAGATTTGGCCGTTCAAAAGACTGCCGGAACACCTGCCCGTTCTTAAATTCAAGTTTTTCACAAATGTCTTTTTGTACTTCCGGTGTTGCAGAAGCTGTGAGGGCCAGTACGGGGATACCGGGCAGCTCTTCCCGCAAAGCGGCGATACGCAAATAAGAAGGGCGAAAATCATAACCCCACTGCGAAATACAATGAGCTTCGTCTACCGCAATCAAATGAATATTAAGACCCGGCAGATACTCTTTGAATAAACTAGTTTCCAGGCGCTCCGGCGAAACATACAGGAGCCTGCAATTGCTTTCGGCAGCTACCTTTAATGTATTGATCACTTCTTTCCGGCTCATCCCCGCATAAATGGAATAGGCCGTAATATTTTTCTTCCGGAGGTTTTCCACCTGGTCTTTCATCAATGCAATCAGCGGGGATATCACCAGGCAAATTCCTTCCCGGGCCAGTGCAGGAACCTGGTAACAAAGTGATTTGCCTCCGCCGGTAGGCAGGAGGGCAAGCGTATCCCTGTTATTCAATATGGATTCAATGATATCCTGCTGCAGCGGCCGGAAAGCATCAAATCCCCAATATTGTTTTAGTATACTATGAATGTCCTTCATGATAAGAACTGCCCGCTGGCAACTGCCGTGAATTTACACTACTTTCTTCACGAAGAGGCGCACAGAATTTATGGCAAGGACCACATCACTTAGTCCCATTACCAGGGCGCCGAAAGTGGGAGTCAGGAAACCAAAAGCGGCAACAGGCAGTGCAACAATATTATAGGCAAATGCCCAAAATAAATTTTGTTTGATAGTGAGATAAGTATGACGGCCCAATCCCAAGGCGGTCGGGAGATTTTTTAACCCGTGATTCATGAGCACCACCTGCGCGGATTGCATGGCAATCTGCGATGCGTCATTCATTGAAATGCCGATGCTGGCTTTGGCCAATGCAGGAGCATCATTGATGCCGTCTCCTACCATTGCCGTAGGCGCTTTCGCGGTAAGCTCAGTTATTTTTACCAGTTTCTGTTCAGGCGTCTGCTCAGCAATCACCGTATCAATTCCCAGCTCGGAAGCGAGTTGCCTGCATTTGGCCAGCCGGTCACCGCTGAGTAAGATGGTCTCTATTTTTTTACTGTGCAGGTATTCAATTACCTCCCTGGCCTCCGGTCTTATCTTATCCTTTACATCCACCCAACCCAGTAACACCTCATTTTTGGTGATATAAATATTGTGTGAATCATCTGCTGTAAGTTTCTCCGCTATTTTATAGGAACCCGCCCACCAGTTATTTCCTTCCGTGTCTTCTGCTTTCATCCCAAATCCTTTTATCTCTTCTATCTTTTTCCAGCGGATCTCCTCGTTTATTTTCCACTCACGGCTTATCGCATTAGCAATCGGATGATTGGAATACTTTTCAAGATTATAAACGATTTTTTTGAAATCAGCTGGCGAACCTGTTTCCTGCCGGAAACCGGCTACTTCGAACTGACCCGTGGTCAACGTCCCTGTTTTATCGAATACTACCTGTTTGATGTCCTTGAAAGTTTCCAGGCTGGTAGCATTACGAAATAAAATACCTGTTTTGGCTGCACGCCCAAGTCCTACAGCAATAGCGGCAGGTGTAGCCAATCCCATAGCGCAGGGGCAGGCAATAACCAGCACGGCAATGCTTCTCATCAATGCTGGCGTAAAATCCTCTAATACTATCCAGCTAATGGTTAGGGTTAAGACAGCAATACCCAGTACAACGGGAATAAATATGCCGCTGATCTTATCAGCCAGTTGCTGAACAGGGGGTCGTTCTCCCTGTGCCTGTTTCACCATATTAATGATGCCTGACAAAACCGTATCATTACCAACAGCTGTGACTTGTGCTTTCACTGTCCCGTCACTGATGATACTTCCCCCGATCAGTTTGTCTTTGGCAATCTTATGTACCGGGGCACTTTCACCCGTGATGATAGCTTCGTTCACCTGAACATCACCCCAGAGAATTTTGCAGTCAATCGGCACCTGTTCGCCACTTTTTATTAAAATGAGGTCTCCAACACGAAGCTGTGTATTTTCAACGCTGAAAATTTGTTCTTTGTGCTCGTCATCAAATGCAATCATATTGGCCATCACTTTTTGTGATTTGGCCAGTTTATTTAATTCCCGCTGGGTGGAAGCTATGGAAGCTTCTTCCAGGTAATTGCCAAGGAAAACGAGCGTAATAATAGTGGCCGCTGTTTCATAAAACAGGTATTGTTCCGCCTGCCCGGTCAGCGAACCATACAAACTGTATACAAAAGCGGCTGTGGAGCCAACCGCGATCAATACATTCATATTGGGCATACGGTTGCGGATACTTTTCCAGGCACTTTTGCCAAAAAAACTCATACCCACTACATATACAGGTAGTGTGAGGGCAAGTTGCACCCAATGATTCATCAGCCAGTGAATATGTAAACCCGGAATCATGTGCAGCATTAATAAGGCGGTAAAAGGCAGACAAAACCAGAAACGCTGCAAATGAGTAGAAAGAAATCTGGTGGAGCCACTTTCATCATGGCTATGACCATGTGCATGGCTATCATCCTCCACAATTTTATAGCCAAGGTCATGGATCCCCTGGCTTATTTTTTCATCCGCAATAGTTGTGTCCGTATCAAAAATCACATCCCCCGTGGCAAAATTTACCTTAACATTCTTCATACCCTTTTTTTCCAGGTATTTATGAATATTGAGCGCACAGGTGGTGCAATCCATCCCTTCCACTTTCCATTGAACTTTTTCCATAAGCAAATTTACCAAACAAGGAGGCTCCGCTTTTTATGTTTACGGGAATATCTTGGCAACATGGTTGCTAATCGGGCTAAATTTGCGGCATGGAATGGAGTTATTCGCTGGATAATATCAACCGTGTTGCAAAAGACTTCTGGAAAAATGCGGAAGATAGCAAGGTCTTTGCTTTTCATGGACCAATGGGAGCCGGGAAAACCACATTTATTCATGCACTCTGTGAAATGAAAGAAGTGAAAGACGTAGTAGGTAGTCCCACTTTTTCTATTATTAATGAATATGAATACGATTGTGCCGGCACAAAGAAAGTCATATTCCATATTGATCTCTTCCGGTTAAAAGATGAGGAAGAAGTCAGACAGACAGGTGTCGAGGACTGTTTGTTCAGTAACTATATCTGCCTGGTGGAATGGCCCGAAAGAGCCCCGGCTATTTTCCCGGAGAACACGATTCATGTATTCATAGAACTGGTTGACGATAAAACAAGGCGCCTCAGAATCGCCAATAATTAGGTACATTTGAACATCTGGTTACTGGTTACCGGCAGCTTGTTGCCAACACCAGGAAAGGGTTCCCAATTTTTAAAGGACCAGTAACCAAAAACCAGAATCCAGCAACCAGCAATGAGTCAGCAAAAGCCTAAAATAAGCACTTCCTTCAGTTATGAAACCCTGGAAGAAACCCTGGATATCAGGCCAAAGGCGGAGGGAATGATGATAGGTATTCCCAAGGAGATTGCTTTCCAGGAAAACCGTATCGCACTTACACCTGATGCAGTGAGTGTATTGATCAGCAACGGCCACCAGGTAGTCATCGAACACAATGCCGGGGAAGCTTCTCATTTCCGGGACAAGGATTACAGCGAAGCAGGCGCAAAAATTGTATATGACCGGGAAACTGTCTTTAAAGCCCCGGTTCTGGTGAAAAGTGCCCCGGTCATTGACGAAGACCTCCCGCTCTTGCAGTTGAACCAGATCATTATCTCCCCGATTCATCTTTCTGTTCTGAAAGCAGAAATCCTGACAACGATGATGGAGAAAAGAATAACAGCCATCTCCTTTGAAAACCTGAAAGACGACAGCGATTCATACCCGATTGTCCGCAGCATGAGTGAAATCGCAGGCAGTGCCGTCATGCTCATCGCGGCTCAATACCTTGGGTCTGCCAACCACGGTAAGGGCGTGTTGCTGGGGGGCGTTTCCGGCATAGCGCCAACGAAAGTTATTATTATCGGCGCAGGGATTGTGGGCGAATATGCTGCCCGGGCAGCGCTGGCACTTGGGGCATCCGTAAAAGTTTTTGACAACAATGTATACCGGCTGAAAAGATTACAGAATAATATCGGCCAGCGCATGTGGACCTCCGTGATAGAACCAAGAATGCTGTCCAAACAATTAAAAACCTGCGAAGTGGCGGTGGGGGCATTGGGCTCTGAAACGGGGAGGACACCCATGGTGGTGACAGAAGAAATGGTAAGCAATATGCGGCCCGGTTCGGTGATCATCGATGTCAGCATAGACCGCGGTGGATGTTTTGAAACATCAGAAATCACTTCCCACGAGCATCCCATCTTTATGAAATACGGCGTGATACATTATTGTGTCCCCAATATCCCTTCGGGATTTGCCCGCACCGCGTCACAGGCAATCAGCAATGTGCTCATGCCCCTGTTGCTGGAAGCAGGAGAAGAGGGTGGGTTCGAGAAACTGCTCTGGCACCAGATTCACCTGCGCAGTGGTATTTATTTGTTTAAAGGAGCACTGACTAATTTCTACCTGAGCCAACGATTTGACCTCAAGTATACCGATCTGAACCTGCTGATTGCGAGTCAGCGTTAAAAAACCAACCAGTAATTTAAACTGCTTATTCATAAACCAAAATCACTGTATGAGAAAACTCCTGTTTTTTGTTTGCATGCTTGCCCTGGCCGGTTGTTCCCAAAAGAAATGGGACAAGGATACGCTGGTCAATGATTGTCTCAGGGATTTTACTAAAAAAAATGAGGAGGAAAAGCTGTTCAACACCATGCAGCTTGCAACGCTTTGTAATTGTGTATCGGATAAATTGCTGGTCAAATACAAATCTGCCCGGGAGTCTGACAAGGATGAAGCAGGAGTAACCCAGATTGGCCAGGATTGTGCAATGGAATTACGGCAGAAATAACGCGGCCTGTTAGCCGGTATTTGCTGTGGCAAGCCAGCATTAAGTTTCGGTTATGGGTAAATCTTTTTCTCCTTCTCTGGAAAAATTCAGAAGAATAACATCCGGGACAGGCTACCTGCCTGAAATTGACGGGTTACGGTTTATTGCCATCAGCTGGGTAGTGGTGCTGATGCACCTCTCCAATATTATTAATATCAATTTGTACGGGCGGCAACTGATCACTGACGAGTTTGTTGCCAAAATAATTCTGGAAGGAGGGAATGGTGTCAACTTTTTTTTTATGATCAGCGGGTTTATTCTTGCGCTGCCTTTCCTGAAGGAAAAACTATACCAGGGTCCAAAAGTATCCCTGAAACAATATTACTGGCGAAGATTAACCCGGCTGGAACCACCCTATATCGCGGCCCTGCTGATTGCATTTTTCCTGGTGGTGGTAGCCGGTAAATATTCTTTTTCAGAACTGGCACCCCATTTTTTGGCTTCGCTGTTCTACCTGCACAATGTCATTTTTGACAGCCAGTCAAAAGTGCTGGGAGTGGCCTGGTCGCTGGAAGTTGAAGTACAGTTTTATTTACTGGCCCCTTTTCTATCGTATGTCTTCCTGTTAAAATCAACTATTTGGCGGCGGCTTCTTCTCCTTCTCCTCATCGGGTTGGGCGGACTGAAACAGTTCAATGATTCCTGGAACCCGGCTTCACCCTTTATAAATTTTGCCTGTTTTTTCCTGCTGGGGATGCTGCTGGCAGACCTGTATGCTTCAAAATGGCGGCTGATTAATAACAGCAGGCTCTGTGGCTGGTCCGGCATCATAATTTTTGCGGGTCTACATTTTGTTTTTTCACCCGATGGAATTGGATTGTTTTTCCTGAAGATGTGCCTGCTGGCAGTATTTTTTTATATAGGCATTACGAACCCAGGGTGGAAAAGACTGCTGAGCATCCAATGGATTTCCATTATCGGGGGAATGTGTTATTCGATATACCTGCTGCACCTGCTGATCATGGCAATGGCCACAAAATTGCTTGAGAAAATACCGGTCGAAAATAAATTAGCGGGCTACCTGTTATATGCCATACTAATACTCGCAGCAGTACTGCTGGGTTGCGGGTTATTTTACCGGCTGGTTGAGCAGCCCTGCATGAAAAGGGAGTGGTATAAAAATATCTTTAAGAGAAAACAAACAACTGTCAAACCGGGTTGATCATTTATAATGGGTAATGGCAATCCGCTCCCGGCAAAACTGGTATTCCACTTCATCATTGCTGCTTACGACAACCAGTCGGTTTTTGCAATATTCAGTAATGAGCCGGTGATATAATGCAATACCTTCTGCATCCAGGTTGGTGCAGGGTTCATCCAGCAATACAATGGCTGTGTCGGCGAAAATACATTGCGCCAGTTTTACCCGTTGCTTCATCCCGGAAGAGTAAAAACGGATTTGTTTATTGATGGCCTTTTCCAAACCCATGGCAGCAATGATATCTTCGGTGCTGATTCCCGCCAGGAAGGGTTTAAATCCATGATGAAAATCCAGGAATTCTTTCAGCGTCATTTCTTCCACCACTTCAAGGTAGGGTGCACAGATAGAAACATGGGTGTAAACTTTTTCGGGATCCAGGTTGCCGGTTGCTCTTGCCCATTGGCAACGGCCTTCACTGATCATCATTCCGCCACCCAGCACCTGCAATAAGGTGCTCTTCCCGGAACCATTCGGGCCGGTGATTGCATAAGATTGTCCTGCTTCAAAATGGTAATTGAAATGGCGGAATATCCAGTCACGGTTAAACCGCTTGCCGGCATCAGATAGGGAAATCGTCATCGTTGCTGCCTTTGGTGAACCGTTTGATGATGCCTCTCCCGCTTTCACGGATAAAAGTGACTATTTCATCCCGTTCGTCGGTAGCCGGCATTTCCTCTTCGATGTATTCTACCGCCTGGCTGGTGTTCATGCCTTTATTATACATCACCCGGTATATATCCAGAATGTGGTTGATTCGTTCTACACTGAAACCACGTCGTTTAAGACCAATTGAATTTACACCGGCATAGCTTAATGGGGTACGCCCGGCTTTTATATAGGGCGGCACATCTTTTCCAACCAGTGAGCCACCGCTGATAAAAGAATGCTGACCAATTTTTACAAACTGGTGTACGGCACACATACCCCCGATAATGGCCCAGTCGCCAATAGTCACGTGCCCGGCCACCTGGGTGTTGTTGCTGGTAATACAATTGTCCCCAACCAGGCAGTCGTGGGCAAAGTGGCAATAGGCCATAATCAGGCAATTCTTCCCGATCACTGTTTTATCACGGTCCTTCGTACCACGGTTTACGGTTACAAATTCACGGATCGTCGTTCCGTCACCGATAAATACATTGGAGTATTCGCCCTGGAATTTCAGATCCTGCGGAACAGCAGCTATGACTGCTCCCGGGAAGATCCGGCAGTTTCTTCCCACGCGGGCCCCTTCCATGATGGTAACATTGGAGCCGATCCAGGTTCCCTCCCCAATTTCCACATCCTGGTGAATGACCGTAAAAGGGTCAATCTTTACATTGGTAGCCAGCCTTGCGTTCGGGTGAATATATGTATGGGGGTGAATCATGCAATAATTAAAAAAAACCCGACCAGTGCCGGGCCGGGCAAAGTTAGTCGTTACGGCTAAAAACTGCATTTTTTTTAGGCATATATTGTTAAAAATCAGGGGGTCTTCCATCAAGTTCAACGTTGCACCATTAAAATTGTCCCATAATCCGTAAATTTGTAGCCTGTCATGCATAATCCCCCGGATATATTGACCCTGGCCTACAAACAAACCCTGATGCAGGACCAGCTGGTATTGCTCCAGGAACGTGAACAGCAGATTCCCGGCTCGGTACAGTATTTCATCAATCGCTATAGCCGCAACCCGCAGTGGAATATTGAAGATACTGGTATGATGGTCTATCATTACGCAAAAACTACTCCTAAAGAAAATTACCTGGAGCTTCGTTTTTGTGTCAGTGGCAATGTGTATTGCCGTAAAAAAGACACGGAATGTGACAAGTGCCTGTTGAGTGCATCAAAAACCTGCGTGGAAAGAGTGGACAGTGTGGATGTGGTCAGTTTTAAATTTTCGCCCGCCCAACTCAGCCAGTTTGTCAAACCCCGGAAAGGCAATACCGTCCTTACCGATGACATTCTCAGTTTTACACACCGTTCCTCCTTTACGAAAATCCTTCCCCTTTGTGGTAAAACCAGGATGGTACTTGAAGGAGTGCTGAATCATACCTACAGTGACAGTCTCGAGAACATTTATATCAATGCGCAGACCCAGATGCTGTTATTATATAGCCTCGATTGCATGCTGGGGGAGAAGGAAATTGACGTGGTGAATTGTAAATTCCTGGCCAATGAAGCGGACCGGGAAAAAATCGTAAAAGCCAGGGAGATACTTATTCAGCAGATCGGTGAGCCGATCACCATCAAAGAACTCAGCCGGAAGGTTGCCATTAATGAATGTTACCTGAAAAAAGGATTTAAAGAATTGTTTGGCACCACGGTATTTGATTTTTACCAAAGCCAGCGGATGGAGCATGCAAAATATTTACTCTACGAAAAGGGGTTGAGTGTAACCGAAGTTTCCATGCTGCTGGGTTACTCGTCCATTTCCCACTTCTCTACCGCTTTCAAGAAACATACAGGTTTAAAACCCTGCGAACTCTTACTCAGGTAAAATTTCTTGATTACCTGAGGAAAATCATATTCCTCCTTAGTAAAATTCTTGACAAAGTTTGTTATTTCTGCAATAATTGATCACGAGCAACGTTAGGGATCGCATGGCATTATTTTTGAATACTTTCTGTTAACGAATGCGAAGGATTCTCATCATAGCCCTGGTTAGCATACACCTGTTCGGGAATACCGAACTAAGCCAGCTATTCAAGATCCCCCAGCTGGTTAATCATTTTTTCCAGCATCACCGGCAAAATCCTGATATTAATTTCATTGAGTTCCTCGCCATGCATTACGGAGGCGATGACGGAACCGATGATGATGATTTTGAAGACAATAAGCTACCATGTCATAACGGCAACAGTCATAGCCTTTCTGCATCCTATATGGGTTACTTAAAAGTCAACTTTCCTTCCAGTGAATTGAGTATCCATGTCATGAAACAATATGGTAGCCGCCTGGTTACCGGCATCCCCTCTGAGCACGTGAGGGTCTTGTTGCAGCCTCCCCGCATAGCCTGATCCTATCTGGCGTTTCTCATTTTATTTTCTTGAAAAATTACATTTCGTAATCCTGCAATGTACTAAGAGGCCTGTAACGGGGACATAACCTGGCAGTCCCTGGTTAGAATTCGGGTACGGGGTGTAAATAACAGGTTGATTAATCATAAAACCAACTCACATGAAAACCAGGATTATTAGCGTGCTGATTGCAGGCATTGCAGTATTAGCGTTATTGAATGGCTGCCGGCATGAAATCTTAAGCCCCGGAAATGGGAGCGGAACAGGTGGTGGTACGGGTGGTGGCGGCGGTACGCCTGCAGGGACCTGTAGCCCGGATTCTGCCTATTTTGTAAAAGACATCATGCCCATTATTGCATCGAACTGTACGATGAGCGGATGCCATGATAACATCACCCATGCTGATGGGGTAAACCTGACAACGTATACCCAAATCATGAAATATGTGAAAGCAGGAAATGCAGGTGACAGTAAACTATATAAAGTGATTATTAAAACAGACGGTGAGCGAATGCCGCCTCCCCCAATGCCTCCATTGACCGCAGGGCAAAAAGCACTCATCCAAAAATGGATCAACCAGGGCGCGAAGAATAATAACTGCGGGGCTGATTGCGATACGGCCCTATTCACATTCAGCGGAGCTATTAAACCTTTGATGGACTCGCGCTGCGTGGGTTGTCATAACCCTTCTTCACTGGGAGGAAACATTGACCTGTCTACCTACAGTGCAGTCAGAACTTCTGCACTGACTGGTAAACTCTATGGTTCCATTGCTCACCAGCCAGGTTATTCTCCTATGCCAAAAAATTCCGCCAAACTTTCCGACTGTGAGATCACAAGAGTACAAAAGTGGATAGCGGCCGGTTCACCAAACAATTAAAAAACACCAGCATGAAAATCACCCTTTCAATATTCTCATTTGTCGTCGTTGTTGTCTTCACCGCTTCCTGCTACTATGATAAGGAGGATCTCTTGTATGGAAATGGAAACAATGGCCCCTGCGTAGATTCTGCCGGCCTGGTTTCCTATGCCCAAAAAGTTAAGCCCATGCTGCAGCAGTATTGTTACAGTTGCCATACCGGGAGCTTTCCATCTGGAAACCAGGTAATGGGAACTTATGCCACGGACAAAACAATGGCGCAAAACGGACTGCTGTATGGAACTATCAGTCATTCACCCGGGTTTTCCGCGATGCCGCAGGGAATGCCCAAAATGAGTAATTGCCAGGTTGCCACTATTAAAAAGTGGATCGATTCAGGAATGCAGAACAATTAACATCAAACGAACCAAATTATGAAAAGAAAGAAAATAATCAAATATGTATTGCTGTCACTGCTGGTGGTCATCGCGGCAGCGGCGGCATACATTTATAAGGAGTACAACCGTACTCACAGGGATACAGCAAAACTGAAAGCAGATTATAACCTGCCGGCCGCCACACTGATCCGGGAATTCGAGACCGATCAGCAGTCTGCCAATAAGAAGTACTGGGACAAGGTGATCAATGTACAGGGACAGGTAAAGGAATTTGCCCGCGATGAAAAGGGGTTCATCTCCCTGGCGCTGGGCGATACGTCCTCCATGTCTTCCGTACGTTGCAGTATTGATAGCCTGCATACAAAGGAAGCCGGATCAATAAAAAAGGGAGACCAGCTTGCTGTCAAAGGGATCTGTTCCGGTTTCAACGCAGATGAATTGCTGGGTTCGGATGTGATCCTTGTAAGAGCCGTAGTAAATAAAAAAAATAAATAATTAAAAAATCAAAAACATGAAAAGCCTTTTGTTATTCGCGGTAGCCGTTTTTATTATTTCAGGTACCTCCATGGCTCAGAAATATTATACCAAGAACGGGAAGATCAATTTTGATGCTACAGCGCCCACGTCGCCTGAAAAAATAGAAGGGGTAAACCGCACGGCCACCTGCGTCATCGATTCAAAATCCGGAAATATGCAATTTGCAGTACTGATGAAAGGGTTTGAATTTGAAAGGGCGCTGATGGAAGAACACTTCAATGAGAATTATATAGAAAGCCACAAGTATCCAAAGGCCGAATTCAAAGGCGAAATCAAGCAAAATGATGCGGTCAATTATTCCAAAGACGGAACCTATCCTGTTAAAATAAAGGGTAAACTGACCCTGCACGGAGAATCAAAAGATATAGAGACCGAAGCGAAAATCATCATACAAAACGGGAAGATCAGCGCCATGGCGGAATTCAGTGTAAAACTGGACGATTTTAAAGTTTCCATTCCCGGTATCGTCGCTGATAAAGTTTCCAAAGTCGCAAAGATTTCCGTTTCCTGTTCGCTGGAGCCATTTAAAAGCTAATATATAACACCAGAATCATGAAGAAACTAATAATAATAACTGCATCCTGTTTCGCCGGGCTGCTTACCAGCAATCGCTCATTTGCGCAGGACGAAGACCTGTTGAAACTGCTGGGTGAAGAAAAGACCACAAAAGAATGGGTTAAGTATGCCTTTAAATCATCAAGGGTGATCAACAGTCATTCAATGGAGTTCTTAAATCCCGGGACCATGGACTTCAGGATCCTGCATCGCTTTGGCCAGTTGAACCAGGGGTATAAAAATTTCTTTGGGCTGGACCAGGCCAGCATGCGGATGGGATTTGATTTTGGTATACTGCAAAACCTGATGCTGGGATTTGGGAGGAGTACTTATAAAAAAGAACTCGATGCATATCTGAAATTCGCACCGATCCGTCAATCCACCGGACCGGGAAGCATGCCTGTTACAGTAGCATTGGTATCGGGTGTTACCTTGAATGGAATGGACTGGGCCGATCCCGATCGGAAAAATTTCTTCACGTCAAAACTCGCCTATTATTTCCAGGTCGTCATTGGGCGGAAATTCAGTGAAGGATTTACATTGCAGGTTGTACCAACACTGGTGCACCTCAACCTGGCGCCCTTCAATACGAATGACAATGATATTTATGGGATTGGAGTTGGCGGCCGGTTTAAATTATCCAAACGGATTGCATTTACATGGGACTATACGCATGTAGTAATGGGTATGCCCGACAGCGGGTATTATCAGCCTCTTTCGTTGGGATTCGACATTGAAACAGGGGGGCACGTATTTCAATTGCATTTCTCTAATTCCACCGGTATGAATGAAAGGGCATTTATTACCGAAACCACGGGACAGTGGGGTAAGACAGAGATTAGATTTGGATTTAACTTGTCAAGGGTCTTCCAGGTCAGGAAGAGCAAGAAACAATAGGAACCCGCGGACCAACATATGGCTTCAGGCGGAACCACCCGCATCTACCCCTGCTCTTTTAAAGAGGGGGGTGAATGAACAGGAAAACCTTTTGAAACTTAATGGCACTGGGCGAGAGTCCCCGGTTCCTCCAATTCCCGTAATTTGCAGCGTGAATTCGCGCTATTGAAATTACTTTCCTTAATACTGGCCTTTTATCTTATTCTGCTCGCTGCTGTTCCCTGCTGTTCATTTGATGACTGCCCTGATGATAAGACGGAACAAAACGCCGGTCATAAAAACAATGACGGCGATTGTGGTAATTGCTCCCCTTTTTTCAGTTGCGAAGGATGCGCGACGGCCACCATTGCATCATCACCTTTCCAGGTTGATATAATTTCCCTGGACATGCCGGTTATTTACCCGGCTTATTTACAAACTTCCCTTCCCGCGGTGGACTATGATTTCTGGCAACCACCTAAACTAGGTTAATGAATTGGATGGACTGATTTCATTAACCTAAAAATTATTCATGAATAAAATATTTCTGGTTATAGCGGCGCTGTTATGTGCCCTAACTGCCCCTGGACAAAACAGCCTGAAAGTAAGAGTGATACATGCGGATACAAAAGAAGCCCTGCATGGAGCAACCGTGTATATACAGTCAATGGAAAATCCAGCAACCACTGACAGTACTGGTACAGCATTGTTGGCACGAGTGACCGATGGAAAATACAAACTGATGGTTTCATATGTAGGTTTTACCGGGCGGGAAATTCCCATTATTTTTCCTTTTACCGGTACTATCCTGGAAGTGGAGCTGGAGCCGGCAGATGAAGAAGAAGAGGAAGTAATCATTCAGTCCACAAGAACAAGCCGGACGATTAAAAATGTACCTACCCGGGTAGAAACGATCGAACTGGAGGAGATCGATGAGAAAAGTAATATGCGACCGTCCAATGTTTCGATGCTGCTGCATGAAAGCACGGGAATTCAGGTGCAGCAAACTTCCGCCACCAGCGGCAATGCCAGTATCCGCATACAGGGATTGGACGGGAAGTACACACAATTGCTGAAAGACGGGTTTCCCAGTTTTGGGAATTTTGCGAGCGGACTGAGCGTATTGGAAATTCCGCCACTGGATTTGAAGCAGGTGGAGATCATCAAAGGACCCGCCTCACCTCTGTTTGGGGGCGGTGCTATAGCGGGGGTGGTTAATTTTATTACCAAAACACCAAAGGAAAAGGCAGAGAATAGTTTTCTTTTTAACCAGTCAAATATCGGTCAAACCAACCTGGGATACTTTTCTTCTAAAAAAAACAAGAAGGCTGGCTATACGCTCCTTGCCTTGTTTAGTAACCAAAGGCTTTTCGATGTTGATAAGGATGATTTCACGGAAGTTCCAAAATCAATGGAGTTTACCCTCCATCCGAAACTATTTATCTATTTCAATGCGAAAACGACCCTGGCCGCTGGTAACAGTTTTACCACGGGGAAAAGAAAGGGCGGCGATGTGCAGGTGATAAAGGGAAATGGAGGGGGCATCCATCAGTATTTTGAAGAAAACAACACGCTGCGCAATGTCACCACCCTGGAATTGCAGAAAAAAATAAGCGATAGCAGGAGCCTTACTGCGCGGCAAAGCTTTTCTCTTTTTGACCGGCATATTGAAATACCCGGTTATCATTTTGATGGAGCCAGCTATAACAGTTTTACCGATATCGCCTACCTCATCAATCCAGCAAATCATTCCATAGTGACCGGGGTAAATATGATGTATGATAAGTTTAATGAAAAGAAAGGCAGCGCTGCAGACAGGGATAACAAAAATCTTAGTGCGGGTGCTTACGTCCAGGATACCTGGGATATTTCGGACATGGTTAAATTAGAAAGCGGACTCCGGTTTGATGTTGTCCGCTACAGCAATACCATCTTCTCAAACAGCGAATTGTTTGTCTTGCCGAGAGTTTCATTACTCGTTAGGTATAGTGATAAACTCTCCTCCAGGATAGGTGCGGGTATTGGCTATAAAGTGCCTACACTTTTTACAGAGATCACAGAAACTATCCAGTACCGCAATGTTCAGCAACTCGACAATGTGCAATCAGAAAAAAGTTATGGAGGAACGGCAGACCTGAATTATAAAACAGGTATCGGGGATCATCTGGATCTTGCATTCAACCACATGTTCTTCTATACCTGGATTGACAAACCGCTGGTATTAGAACCAGCAGGGTTCCCGGATTATGCCTTTGTGAATGCGGCAAAACCGGTACAAAGCAAAGGGTTTGAAACCAATGCTAAATTTATTTTCAAACATGACTATAAATTATACCTGGGGTACACGTTTACGAATGCCAATGCCAGGTACCTGAACGGGAACCAGTTTTTGCCCCTGGTGCCGAAGCATAAATTTAATTCGGCCCTGATCTATGAAAAACACGAATTCCTGAAACTGGGTCTTGAAGGCTATTATACCAGCCCACAGTTTTTATACAATGGGTTCAAAACAGACGATTACTGGGAATTTGGTTTTATGGCAGAAAAACTGTGGAAGCGATTCTCGGTCTATATCAATTTTGAAAACTTTACCGATACCCGCCAAAGTAAGTTCAAAAGGGTGGCTAATGATCCGCACCCCGATCCCGTTTTTGATGATATCTGGACACATACAGAGGGCTTTGTGGTAAATGGGGGCATTAAGATCAGGTTATAAATGATAATACAATGGCCACCATATCCCGGGGTGGCTGTATATTTTTGCCCTGACAATTAACTGTGGATAATATTTCACGGCTTTCAAAGATTGTCATCACTGTTTTGATAACTTTTTTAATCACCTATTAAATGTTTTATTATGGGATTTAGTCAGTATCATGAACCGCCGGAAGAGCTTTCCGCCGCCACCCGGACATTTGCCCGTATGGTTACCTCCTTAATTGAAGAAGCCGAAGCCATCGGCTGGTATGAACAGCGTATAGCTGTGGAAAAAGATAAAACGGCAAAGGCTATCATGGAAAATGCCCAGCAGGAAGAAATGAAACACTTTGGCATGGACCTTGAATTCTTGCTTAGACGAAAGCCGGAGTGGAAAACAATTTTGAAGGCTGTTCTATTTACCAAAGGTGATATTGTGAAGCTTGCCAAAAAAGGGGAGGAGAAAGTAGAATAAGCGGTTTAGTAAGGCGGTAAAAGACGGCCAGCATTCAATAACTATCAAAGCCTTGTTATGAAATGGATCGGGAGAAGAGAAAGCGCAAATGTTGATGATCGCCGCGGAATATCAGGAGGCGGTATTGCAGCCGGTGGTGGGGTGGTAGGTCTTATCATCTACCTGCTTGTCACTTATATGGGGGGAGGCGGGATAGACTCTTCTCAGCTACCCCAGATAGGTACGGAGACAAGTCAAACCACCATGACGGCGGAGGAACAGGCTGCGGATGATAAAAGAGCCCGGTTTGTAAAAGTGGTATTGGCAGAAACCGAGGATGTATGGAACAAACTATTTGCGGCAAATGGCAGCCAGTATGCCGAGCCTACATTGGTATTGTTCCGAGATGGAGTTGCTTCTGCCTGTGGCAATGCCAGTTCAGCTGTTGGTCCCTTTTATTGTTCCGGAGACCGCAAACTTTATATAGATCTCCAGTTTTACCAGGACCTGCAGAATCGTTTAAATGCCCCCGGCGATTTCGCTATGGCGTATGTGGTAGCACATGAAGTAGGACATCATATCCAGAACCTGAACGGGACCGCTGCCAAAATGAATCGTCTTCGCCAGCAGTCGGGCGAGGTGGAAGCTAACCGGTATTCCGTCATGATGGAATTGCAAGCCGATTTCCTGGCTGGTGTATGGGCCCATCATACCCAAAAAATGAAAAACATCCTGGACCCTGGCGATATTGAAGAAGCTTTGAATGCTGCCAATGCCATTGGCGATGACCGCCTGCAAAGGCAATCTACCGGGGAAGTGGTTCCTGATGCTTTTACCCATGGAACATCGGCTCAACGGATGTATTGGTTTAAGAAAGGATTTGAAACGGGCGACATAAGACAGGGAGATACTTTCAACGACCCCTCCCTTAATTAGTAACTGACCAGCATAGCAAAGCAGCAAAGAACCTGCCTGCTGTGCACTGAACATTAACAATCACAAAACCGGTTATATTGTAATTTTACAGCCATGAAATCAGGAATAAAAATGAAACTCAACAGAACATATTGCTGGAAATGTATTGTGATGCTGGCTTCGGTTCTGGGAATGGCTAAGCTGTTCATGGCTTAAGAAAAGAGCATGTTGTTAGAAGGTTGCAGGGTAATAGCTGCAACCTTTTTTATTCAGATTACACCGGGAAAATTCAAATACCCTCCTTAAAAGGTGATTATTTTTGTCTAAATAACCTCTATGACATCAGAATGGTTTAACCAGCTTGCCCGAAACCGCCGCTCTACTTTCCCCGACCAGTTTGAACCCGGCAAAAAAGTGGATGATGCTGTAATAAAGGAAATATTGATCAACGCAACCTGGGCACCCAATCATGGTAAGCAGGAACCCTGGCAGTTCAATGTCTTTACAGGTGATGGCCTGAAGAAACTGGCACAGTTTCAAAGCAATTTATATAAAGAAACAGCCGGGGAGAATTTTAAAGAAATTACTTACTCCAAACTGCAGCAAAACCCGCTGAAAGCTTCGCATGTCATTGCCATTGGTATGAAAAGAACCCTGACTAAAAATATACCGGAAATTGAAGACATTGAAGCCGTGGCCTGCGCCGTACAAAATTTATATTTATCGGTAACGGCCTACGGGTTGGGTGGCTACTGGACAACGGGCGGTATTACGTACAAGCCGGCCGCCAAAGAATTTTTTGGCCTGGGCGAGCAGGACAAACTGCTTGGCTTTTTTTATATAGGTCATGTGGCTATTCCTTCCACCGGCTCCACCCGGTCACCACTTGAAGAAAAAGTTTCCTGGATCTATTCGCAATAAACAGCTCATTTTTTTCTGTCCCGTCTTCTGCTAAATTTGCTGTATGCACAAATGGCGAGTGATTATTTTTTTATCAGGTTCAGTCATTTCCCTGGTTTCTTTTACAGCCCGTAATAGTGGGGAAGAGAACCTTCGAAAGATTTATAGCAAGCCACCCGCAAAATGGCCGGCTCCTTTAGTAGATCCGGGTGTTGACTGGACAGAACTGGGCCCGCTACCGGAAAGCCCGCTGTCAAAACATAACGATTCACTGGCCCGGGTTATTGAACTTGGAAAAACATTGTTTTTTGATACCAGGCTCAGCGGATCAGGAAAAATAAGTTGTGCCAGTTGTCATCAGCCTGAACTGAACTGGACAGATGGTAGGGCAAAATCCCTTGGTCACGAAGGCACATTGACGAAAAGAAATTCTCCCAGCATTCAAAATACCTGGTTTTACAAACGGCTTTTTTGGGATGGGCGGGCTAAAGATTTACAGGACCAGGCTTTTGCACCCATTAACAGCGAAACAGAAATGCATAGCGAAATGCCGGATGTGATGCGGAAATTGCGGAACGTGGTTGGATACAAAAAGCTTTTCCAAAAAGCTTTTGGAGACGATGAAATCAATCCCGACAGGCTAGCAGAAGCTATTGCCACCTTTGAGAATACGATCATCAGCAACAAAAGCAGGTTCGACAGGTTTCTTGATGGTAGCAGAAAAGCATTGACTGGCGCTGAACTCCGGGGGCTTCATTTATTTCGCACCAAAGCCAGGTGTATGAATTGTCATAACGGCCCCCTGTTTTCCGATAACCAGTTTCATAATAATGGTTTTTTTTATCCTGACGACATTGCGAGGGACAAGGGTTTTTACCAGGTTACTCACCAGGAGAAAGACACAGGAAAGTTTAAAACTCCTTCGTTAAGAGATGTTGCCAGGACGGGACCGTGGATGCATGATGGCAGCCAGCATTCCCTGGGGAATATCCTGGTAGTTTACAGTAAAGGCGGGGTCGCTCATT
>JANWIJ010000023.1 GCA_025449935.1 Chitinophagaceae bacterium | reverse complement strand
CGGTTTCAATAATATCGCCCGTTGAAAACTGACCCAGTAATGTGCCATCAGGTTGCTCTATGCTGAACGTAAGATTGGGCCTGATGCCCGCCGGTCTTAATATATTCATGATCCAGGCCGCAAACTCGTAGGTTATATTCGGGCAGAGGCCGCTGACCGTGGTAAGAAAGAAATCCCCGGGTTCGTAAGAAGCATTGACCAGCATAAAGGCACCATTACCCGTGTGATCGGCTGTGACCGTATGCCATGAACTCCCAAAACAACTGGCGGATGAATTGGTAATGGTAAAGAATCCGTCATTCGGGCAGGTGGAACTGGTATAAACATAGGTATTCGGGGGCGTATAGATTGTTCCGTTCCCGCCGGTAGCCGTACCAAAGGTGATATTCACTACCGGGTCACCCAGGCTTCCCGTGCATAACTGTGCCGTTGAAACCAGGGAAACAATCGTAAAAAGAAACAGTAATAAGGGCCTTTTAAGTAGCCGGTATTCAAGATTCATATGCAGGAAAACAATACACTGATGATATTTGGTACAAGATAAAACAAATAATAAACAGATGCCAGTGTAAAACGGCCAGGGTGGATACCCCTGTTTCGGGGTCTGAAGGCCGGATTGAATTTGTAGCCGGGATACATTTCAATGAAACGGCCTTAATTACTGTTGATTTTGTAATTTCAAAATAAAAATGGCCAGATCACATCACCGGAAAAAACATAAAGCACACCTGAAGCAGTTTAAACAAAGTCATGACAGTACTGCTTCATCTCCAAGAACCAGGGGAAAAGTTACCGCCATATTTACGCTGCTGGGAGCTGCTACAGGGTTTGCTATTGGTTATTTCGCTACCGCTGGTAATGTGATATGGATAGCGGCCGGCGTGGTGGCCGGGGCCGCAGCAGGTTATTATGCAGGTCATAAAATCGACAGCGAAAAATGATGGAATAAATGAATTGATTTATCACTTCTTTTATAGGTTTTCTAAATTCCTCCTTCCTATTTCTATCACAAATCTTTCTTAAGCACATCCTAAAACTTCTTTCGCTTATTAAAATAATAAGCGGCAAACGAATCAGGTTTGTTAAAAGAAGTTTGATCTAACTTACTCATTTTTACCAGGTTATATCTATTATCTCCCTCCCTTTAACAACCGCCATATCTCTGGCATCTTTTCTGTCATATGGTACCCGTTATTGTTATTTACTCATTTTAAAATCTACAGTTATGAAAAAAGTTTTATCCTTAAAAAAAGTTTTATCCTTTGTTGCTTTTACTGCAATTGTTGCGATAGTCATATCAGCCTGCAATACAAATCCTCTAAATACTAAACCGGTTTCCTATGAAGATACGGTTGGGTTTGCGCAATTCCAGGCATGGAAGTTCCAGAACGAGCGACTTGATGCAGCAACTATGTATGCGAAAAACACCGTTGCTCCTAAAAGGAAAACCAGCAGCAGCGGATCGATGAGTTCCGGCACAACTAATAATGCCAAAACAAAGAAAGGCTGGAGCAAAGCGGCCAAGTATGCAGCGATCGGCGGTGGTGGAGGTGCTATTTTAGGTGCAGTCATCAATAAGCGTAACCGGGTTGCTGGTGGAATTATCGGTGGTGTACTTGGTGGTGGTATCGGTTATGGTATCGGCCGTTCACAGGACAAAAAAGACGGACGCTAATTAAGATAATATAAAAATCCATTCCATGAATTTCTTCGCCGGGGCTTTTTATTAAGCCCCGGCATTTTTATGTACAATAGTTATTCTACCATGTAGTTACAACCATTGCCGGGTGCGGTAAAAACACTTCCCGGTTAGTGGAAAATGAGTTGGTAAATCTTCTTGTGAATACCAGCCCAACTTACTTACATTTACAAAAAACTGCAATGAAGATCTTCGTAGCCGGACTGCCTTATGACATGGATGATGCTGAACTGGAAGAATTTTTTGAAAAATTCGGTACTGTCGCTTCTGTTAAGGTTGCTATGGACAGGGAAACCGGGAAAAGCAAAGGTTTTGGTTTTGTAGAAATGCCCAATGATACAGAAGCCAAAGAAGCGATCGAGGGACTAAATGATATTTCGCTGGGACGAAAAACCCTGGTGGTAAAGCAGGCTGAAGACAAACAAGGTGGTGGCGGAGGCGGAGGATACCGGGGAAATAATAACAGCAACTTCAATAAGTTCGGAAATAACCGGCCAAGAAACAGGTATTAATTTATTATAGGGAAATTATTGATTCCAGGAAGCCACTGAATACTCAGTGGCTTCCTTTTTTACCTGCCGGCAAGAACATAGGTAGTAAAGGAATCCCCGGAGTAAAATGGAAAAGCCGGAATTGTTACTTACTTTTTATTTATTTCCCTTGCGCTCCTTTTCTTCAACAACATCAAGATGGAATTCGTAACGGAAACTGGTCAGTTTATCCCGGTAAAGGGATACTTCGGGATCAGCGGCAGCGGCCTGCTGGTAATACAAATAAGCATCTGCGAGGTAATGCTTCTTTTCCAGCAGGTAACCAATGCGGAAATATTGCGCCGCAGAATCTTCATGCACGTCAACCGTTTGTTTTATACTTACAATGTAGTCGCTGATTTTTGCTTCAGGAACCACGTTCAGAATCCTTCGCCTGATTACGCCGGTCTTAGCCTTCGCTGTAATGGTCCAGGCATAACTGGTACCGGGTTTTAATTTCTTCCTGAAACGATCGATCAGTATTTCGTTACCGTCAATACTGTCTTTAAAGACCAGTCGCCGCTCCTTCGAAGTGTAAAGTTGAAACTGGTATTTCCCCGCATAATCATAACAGATCCACGCTAACGGGAAGCTCCCGGTGGCGTAATTGATGGTATCGAGCGCAGGACTGAATTCGACCATCAGCATTCCTTCGGGGTAAACTTCGTAGCGGTAAGGTGCATCACCCCTCACCACGGCCAGGTTATTATTCTTCTCCAGGTCTTCCTTGTATTCATCACTGCGATGATATAATTCAGACCATATATACTGGAAGTAATTGGAAGTAATAGATCCATTGATGTTTTTGCAGGAATCCTTCCACCGGCTTACCGGGTACACACCTTCTTTGGTTACACTTAACGGTTTTCCCTGTTTGCAGACCATCGTAAGCCGGGCGTCTTTCTCTGTTTTGATGGTCATACCCTGGTTGAGCACCTTCCCCACTTTGACCGGGGTTTCCTCATTCTTATAGGTGGCTGTCACTTTTCCCTTTACTGAGTAGACCAGTAATTCATCCCCCCGCTGGGCGGAAGCACCATAAAAAAAACACAGTATTAAAAAAGTAAGCAACTTTTTCATCTCCCTATCTTTTACTGGTAAGCGATTATAGAACTAAAGGGCTTCATCGTAGTGCCTGTAGAGCCGGAAATGAATGGCGGATTTTTATATTCTTTCCCGGCTTCCCAAAAAATCCATGATTCAGAAGGCCATTCAATTTTTTGTAAAGTTCTGTTACCATTAAATAACAGCATAATTTTTTTCCACTTGTCGTTCATGGCAGCCCCGTTGATCGTATACGCGACAACCCCTGGCGGCATGCCCGGAAGGAAGTGGATATAGGAGGCAATATCTTTCGCGGTAGTCATCCTGAAAGCAGGATGGTTCTTCCTGAGTGCAATTAATGCTTTAACATACTCAAACACTTCCCGGTTCCTTGTTTTCAGGTTCCAGTCAATGGCATTGACGCTGTCGGGTGACTCATAAGAATTTTCTACCCCTTTTTTGCTTCTTAAAAATTCTGTTCCTGCATGCAGGAAAGACAAGCCCTGCGAAGTAAGCACGATGGTCAATGCCAGTTTATGCATATTAAGTCGTTCGGGTTCTGTTGCATCGCTGGCTGAAATAGCGAGCTTGTCCCAAAGCACGTGGTTATCGTGGCATTCACTGTAGGTAACCGTATGATAAGGTCCGGCAGCATACGGCGCCCTGGAATAATTCACTTTGCTGTAATCCACCTGCGGATGTTTGCAACTGGCCACAATCCCAAATTTTATACTTTCTTCCATGCCGGGTTTGCCACTTGCAAAACCCTTATCATCATGCTTAAATACACTTCCTTTAATACCGTCCCTCATATCGTCGCTGAACACAGCTATCCTGTCCAGCTTTGCAGCGTTTGCTATCAATGCCCTTAGTGAATCCGGGAGGGGTGACGGACCCGCCGTCCATCCTTCCCCGTATAATAAGATGCCGGGGCGTATCCGGTGGAGCTCCCGGGAAATCAGGTTCATTGTTTCAATATCATGCACACCCATCAGGTCCACCCGGAAACCATCCACATGATATTCTTCCACCCAGTATTTCATGGATTCAAGCATGAATTTCCTGAACATCGGTCTTTCGCTCGCTGTCTCATTCCCGCAGGCCGTAGCATTGGAAAATTTCCCCTCTTTTGTTTGACGGTAATAATACCCGGGCACCAATTGATTGAAATTAGAAGTCTCAGTGAGGGCTGTATGATTATAAACTACATCCATCACTACACCCAGGCCGTTCTCATGAAATGTTTTAATAAGCTGCTTAAATTCCCTGATTCTTGTCACCCCGTCATATGGATTAGTGGAATAAGAACCTTCGGGAACATTATAATTCAGGGGGTCATAGCCCCAGTTGTAGTTTGCATCGGGAGCCGTTTCATCGATTGAATTAAAATCATAGACCGGTAACAGGTGAACATGCGTCACACCCAGTTCTTTAATATGATCCAGCCCGGTAGAGAATCCAGCCCCGTTCTTAGTTCCTCTTTCGGTCAGGCCAATAAATCTCCCTTTATTTTTTATGCCTGAATGGGGCGAGATACTTGCATCCCTTATATGCAGTTCATAAATAATGGCATCAGTTGGATGGCGGGGCGCCGGGCTTTTATCATTTTTCCAGCCAGCCGGATGGGTATCTCCGATATCAATCACCAGGGCTCTTTTGCCGTTTACCCCCACAGCTTTGGCATAAGGATCCGGCACTTCCTCCAGCCACTTGTTGTTTATATTGACACGGAAAACATAAAATTTCCCCTTTTGATCACCTTTAATATCAATGGCCCAGCCCCCATTTTTACCTTTATTAAGTGAGCGCCTTGCCAGTTCTGTTCCCTTATTAGCTTCATCATAAAAAATTATTTCAACCGCTTTTGCCACCGGGGCCCAAACACGGAAGGAGGATCCATGTTTTGCATAGGTTAGTCCCAGGTCAGTGCCTGTATAAACCGGGTATTTACTGTAATCTGTTTTTTGCGCCTTTCCCGTAAATAAATGACTAAGAAAACCCAATAACATAATATACTTCCTCATCAGGAAATTTATTTCTCTAAAGATACTGGTATTTACAGGTGTAAAGAATTCCGTGAGAGGGGTAGATACAGGCCATGTTTTTGTTAACGAGTTTTCGACAGTGTTTTGGGACCTGCCGATGTTACTGTAAATTGTTGCTTCATTCATCAAACAACTTTCTTGCTTTATGGGAGACCTGCAGATAAAAAAACAGCCTAAGAAATATGATGTGGTAATAGTTGGTTCCGGTGCGGGAGGTGGCATGGCTGCCTATGTGCTGGCCCATGCAGGATTAAAAGTCTGTATCATCGAAGCGGGATATATGTATGACCCGGTAAAGAATGTAACCCAGTTAAAAAATCCCTGGGAAAGTCCCCGGCGCGGGGCCAGCACAAAAATTCGTCCGTTTGGAGATTTTGACGCCTGTTATGGTGGGTGGTCGCTGGAAGGGGAACCCTTTACCAAAGCAGAAGGAACCGACTGGGCATGGTGGCGGGCAAGAATGCTTGGGGGGCGGACCAATCACTGGGGCAGGATCTCACTTCGCTTTGGCCCAAAAGATTTTAAACGAAAAAGTATCGACGGCCTGGGTGACGACTGGCCGATTGGCTACGAGGATATCAAGCCTTATTACGACAGGGTGGACAAACTGATTGGCATTTTCGGAACCAATGAAGGGTTGGAAAATGACCCGGATGGTTTTTTTCTCAAACCTCCAAAACCCAGGTTACATGAATTGTTTATCAAAAATGCAGCGACCCAGGCCGGCGTAAAAGTGATTCCTTCCCGGCTTTCTATTCTCACTGAAAAAATTAATGACGAAAGGGGGGCTTGCTTTTTCTGCGGGCAGTGTAACCGGAACTGCAGTATGGCGAAAGCTGATTTCTCCTCGCCCAACGTATTGATTTATCCTGCTATGAAAACCGGGAATGTTGATGTGATGGCGAATGCCATGGCCCGCGAAGTATTGACCAATACGGAAGGACTGGCTACCGGTGTTTCTTATATCAGCAAGGAGGATATGATGGAATACCAGGTGGAAGGGCGCGTAGTGATTGTGGCTGCCAGTGCCTGCGAGAGCGCCAGGTTATTACTGAATTCGAAATCAGCGCGGCACCCCAATGGCCTTGCGAATAACAGCAATGTAGTGGGAAAATATTTACATGACTCAACCGGCGCCGCGTTAGGGGGAATTCTCCCGCAGTTGTTTGACAGGAAAAGATACAACGAGGATGGCGTGGGTGGTATGCATATTTATTCGCCCTGGTGGCTGGACAATAAGAAACTGGATTTCCCGCGGGGATACCACATCGAATACTGGGGTGGTATGAGTCAGCCGTCGTATGGTTTCAGCTGGGGAATTGAAAACCTGAACGGTAAATATGTTGTAAAGGAAAAAAAGAAGGAAGCGGGTGGTTATGGTGCTTCATTAAAAGAAGATTACCGTTACTTCTATGGTTGTGGCGTGGGCATGGCGGGACGGGGGGAAGCCATACCGCTTGAAAGCAATTATTGCGAAATTGATCCTGCCACGGTTGATAAATTTGGTATCCCTGTTTTAAAGTTCAATGTGAAATGGAGTGAGCATGAAATAAGACAGGCCAGGCATATGAAAGAAACATTTAAAGAAGTGATGCACAATATGGGTGCTGTTATTACCTGGGGCGGTGATGATGATGAAAAGAACCAGTGGGGTCTTTCCAAACCAGGAGAAATTATCCACGAGGCAGGAACGGTAAGGATGGGAAATGATCCAGGAAAGTCTGCCCTCAATAAAATGAGCCAGGCACATGATTGTAAGAATTTATTTTGCGTGGATGGTGGCCAGTTTGTTAGCCAGGCGGACAAGAATATTACCTGGACAATCCTTGCATTGAGCATGCGGGCAAGTGAATATATTGTTGATGAAATGAAAAAACAAAATATATAGAACCGGTAGGAGCTGCAAAGCTCTTCCCAGAATAAAATAATTGAAATGGACAGACGTAAATCATTAAAACTAATCGCTACGGGTGCCCTTGCTGCCCCGGCCGTAATCGCTGGTTGTAAGACGGATGATAAAAAAACAACAGCCGCAAAACCCGGTGAACCTGTTTTCACGCTTGATCGTAACCCGGATGAATTGAAACACGAAAAAGAATTAATCGCCGAAGGGAACTTTTTTACAGAGCATGAACTGGCCACTATAACCGTACTGGCAGATATTATTATCCCAAAAGATGAAATCAGTGGTAGTGCTTCGGATGCCAAAGTACCCGCCTTCATCGACTTTATAGTCCGTGACATGCCTGACCACCAGACTCCCATGCGTGGTGGTTTGCGCTGGCTGGATATGCAATGCCTGAAACGTTTTGGAAAATCATTTACAGCCTGCAGCCAGCAACAGCAGCTTGAATTAACAGACCTCGTTGCATATCCTGACCGGGCGAAAGACAAACCTGAACTCCAGCCCGGCGTGAAATTTTTTAACCTGATGAGAAATCTGACCGCCAGCGGTTTTTATACTTCGGAAATCGGGGTAAAAGATATCGGTTACGACGGCAATAAACCGGCACAATGGAACGGTGTTCCGGGTGACATATTACAACAATATAAAGTGGCGTATACAGAGAAAGAACTGGCGGAGTGTATCAGCTTTAACAGCAAATAAAAGTGTTGGTGCCCGGAAAACTTTCTTACCTTTCTTATGCTCTTTTACTCACCAAACTAAATCGTATGTCAAGGAAAATTATCTCATGGGCAATCCTCTGCTTTCTGAGTGCTCCTCTTTTGGCACAAAATCATGTTTCCCTTTATGATCAATGTAATTATTCGGGGAGGAAATATACCCTGGAAGCAGGCACTTACCGGCTTTACCAGATGAAGATCGGTAATGACCGGCTTTCTTCCATGGAAATACCCAGTGGTTTTAAAGTCACTATTTATGAAAATGATGGGTTTGAAGGCCGTTCTGCCACTTATACCTCTCATACAGGTTGCCTGGAAACTGGCTGGAGAAATATGGCTTCGTCTATTGTTGTGGAAAGTATTTATGCCAACCAGGGTTATGGTCCCAATGACTATGTTACTTTTTACAACGATTGTTATTCCCGTGGTTATTCCCAGAGTCTCCGGCCCGGTACATACAGCGGCAACCAGTTGGGTAATTTGAAGAACAATCTTTCTTCATTTACTATCAGCGGGAACCTAAGGGTGCGGCTATATATTAATAATGATAATCTTTCGGGTTATTCTGCCACCTATGATGCCAGCCTGAGTTGCCTGCCGGACAACCAGAATGACAAGGTCGGATCACTGATTATTGAAGCCCGGCCAGTGACATCACCTACGGGCGGCACCGGTGGCAATTATGTAACGATGTATTCGGATTGCAATTACGAGGGGAACGGGCTGCGGCTCATGCCTGGCTATTACCCGGGTGATAAGCTGGGAATCATGAAGTATAATATTTCATCTATCCAGGTCGCACCAGGGTTGCGGGTAAAAGCATTTATTAATAATGAAAACCTCTCTGGTCAGTCCTATACGATTACCGACAATATGAATTGCATGAGCAGCAATTTGCGGAACAGGATTGCTTCCATCATGGTTGAAGAAACAGGTTACAACAATAATAATAACAATCCGACATCGGACAGGGTAGTAATATATGCCGATGAAGATTACCGCGGGCAGTCTGCTTCCCTGTTGCCGGGAACTTACAGCACGATGATGCAGGCAGGTTTTATTGATAATGCATTGAGTTCACTGACCGTCCCGGCCGGGTACAGGGTCGTGATATACGAGGAAGAAAATTTCAGGGGCAAGAGTTATACGATCACTGCGTCAAAATCCAGGTTTTATATGTCGGGATGGAGTGATAAGACTTCTTCCATTGCTGTTTACCGGGATTGATCGTTGTTCCCGGTAACAATAAATTAATAAAGCCGCTCAATAAATGAGCGGCTTTAAACATGTGTATCTGTTATGCTTTATGAAAATAATTAACGGGGTCCGTCATCTTCACCACCACATCCGATTCCGTTGAAGGTGAATGTGCAACAACCTGTGTTGGCACCTGACTTGTAATAAGCCGGGGCGGGACCTGCCGGGTAATCTATACCAACCACCAGTTTATAATAGGATTTGGCTGAACCGGCTGTACCAAAATCGAATTTCAATACCGGCGTTGTCATACACGACTGGCTCGGATCAGGCTGGTAAGCGGGTGTAAAATTGGTCCAGGTTGTTCCATTACCACTATATGCCGCGCTGATCATCGATGAAATGTTGAAACATGGCCCAAACTGCATTCCCCAATGGCTGAGGTTCTGAACTGTTCCATTACTACCGTTTCCGGGGTTAGAGTTTTGTACGCTCCACACCCATTCCCAGCCTCCGCTTACAGCGGTACGGCTTTCCAGTAGAACTATATAGGCATTAGGGTTACAGGTACCCGGAGATCCTTTTCCCGCAACCGGGGATGCAATTTCAATGCTGGTTCCAGCACTGACAGCGGGCTGGTCCTGGCTGGTAAGGATGTCTTGATGGGCATTTTGCTGGCAACCAGCAATAGCAAATAAGGAAGCTATAGTTCCCAGGAAGGCGAGTTTAATTGTTTTCATACGGTTTCTTTAGGTTACTGAATTTTTAATTCCGAATTGCCTTACAGAAACTGTAACGGGTTCGGACTGAGAACAAAATACCACGGCCTGGGAATTGGTGCAACTTTGGGACTGTATATTTTAACATATAAGCCCGGAATTTCATTTTTTACGCGCAGGGAATCGTATAAAAACCCGGAAAAACCCAATTGTGTTCATAAATCAAGACGGTATAGGGCCGTTCGGGCATGATATTTTCTATCTAGTGTAAAAAGTAAAAACAATGAAAAAAAGCCTGTTTTGTTTTTTAACTGCCGCTGTATTAATTACTGTTACGGCCTGCCAGAAAGAATCGGGGAGTACGGATAAAACAACGGAGCTCCGTATTAATATGACCGACAACCCTTATAACGCTACGGAAGTGAATGTGGATATCCGGGAAGTGCGGGTAAATTTCAGCGATGATTCCAGCGGTTGGGTAAATCTTAATACCCATGCGGGGATCTATAACTTACTTGGATTACAAAACGGTGTTGACACGCTTTTGGCGGTTGGAATAGTTCCTTTGAACACCCTGAAAGAGATCCGCTTTGTACTGGGAAATGATAATAGTATCAAAATAGATAATGTTGTATACCCGCTCACGATACCCAGTGGCAGTGAATCAGGATTAAAAATAAAAGCGAATAAGCAGCTGCACGCCACGCTTGATTCGCTCTTAATCGATTTTGACGCCGCCCTGTCCATCATGCAAACCGGAAACGGTGAATATAAATTGAAGCCCGTTCTTAAAATTAAGTAAAAAGGAAATTTTATTATATAAACATAAAGCCACCAATCAGGTGGCTTTTGTTTTATAAATTGGTAAATATTAATCAGGCAAATTCTTCTTTGGAAACTTTACTGTAATCATCAATCAGTTTGCGTTGCAGGTCGAAAGGAACAGCCTCGTAGGCCTGGAAGAACATTTTGAATTTGGCCCTTCCCTGGGTAATGGAGCGAAGAGAAGATGAATAGCCTTCCATTTCAACCAGCGGTACTTTCGCAATTATTTTTTGAAAATGTCCTTCACTGTCTATTCCTTCCACGATAGCACGACGGCTTTGCAGGTCACCCATTACAGCACCGGTAAGATCATCGGGGCATAATACTTCTACCCGGTAAACCGGCTCCAGTATCTGGGGATCTGCCTGCTGAAATGCCTGGCGGAAAGCCTGCAGACCAGCTATCTTAAATGAAATATCGTTGCTGTCAACCGGGTGCATCTTGCCATCATATACACAAACACGTATATCCCTTGCATAAGAGCCCGTCAATGGACCATTGTGCATTTTTTCCATCACCCCTTTTAAAATCGAAGGAAGAAATCTGGCATCGATCGCCCCACCGACAATACAATTATAGAAAACCAGTTTGCCGCCCCATTCCAGGTTGTGTACATCCCGGCCACGTACGTTCAGGTCGTTGGGTTCAGGCATTCCTTCATACCAGGGTTCTACCCGCATAAACACTTCACCAAACTGGCCGGCACCCCCGCTTTGTTTTTTGTGACGGTAATTCGCATCGGCCATCTTGCGGATCGTTTCCCGGTACGCAATCTTCGGTTTTACAAATTTCACTTCCAGTTTATGCTGGCGTTCAATTTTCCATTTAGCGACCGCCAGGTGCATATCACCCTGGCAATGAATCAGTGTTTGTTTTAATTCGGGAGAAACTTCGACCAGCAGGGTCGGATCTTCTTCCCGTAACTGGTGCATGGCCTGTGATAATTTCTCCTCCTCCCCTTTCTTTAATGATTCAATGGCAACGGTCATATTAGGCGGCGGGAATTCAATCCCCGGTAATTCATAATTTTTTCCCCGTGTGTGTAATGTATTATTGACGTGCGTATTTTTTAATTTCAGGGTAGCCCCGATATCACCGGCTACCAGTTCATTAACGACTGTTCTTTTGTTCCCTTCTACCAGGAATAACTGGCTTATTTTTTCTGTAACGCCTGTCGTTTCGTTCTCCAGTTCCATCCCGCTTTTGACAGTACCTGAATACACTTTGAAAAAAGATAATTCTCCCACGTGGGGTTCGGAGATTGTTTTGTAAATAAAAATGCAGGCAGGCCCCGTTGCGTCACAAACCAGTTTGTCGCCGCTTTTTGTTACCTGGGGCGCCATTTCATTGGCACTGGGGCAAACATTATCAATAAAGCCCATCAGCCTGCCGCTTCCCATATTTCTTTCTGCTGAAAGGCAGAAAAGCGGGAAGAGATCATGATTGATCATAGCTTTTTTTAACCCCTGCTTCATTTCATCCTCATCCAGTTCCCCTTTATCAAAATATTTTTCCATCAAGCTTTCATCATTGCTGGCAATGGCTTCGATAAGTTCTTTATGCAATTCGTCTGCTCTTTTCTGCTGGTCTTCCGGTATGGGTAATTTTTCAGGTTTGCCACCGGTGTCTTTGAATTTGTACATCGTCATCCGGAGTACATCAATGATCTCATGAAAACCCGACCCTATTTGGTAAGGATATTGTACGACCACCACATTATTCCCAAAATGTGCTTTTGCTTCGCGGACTGTTTTGTCAAAATCAGCTTTGTCATCATCCAGTTTATTTATGGCCAGGATCATCGGGGTTTTGAATTTTTCCGTGTACTCCCAGATGATATCCGTACCCACTTCTACTCCCATCACGGCATTTAACAGGATTACCCCGGTGTCGGCAACTTTTAATGCAGAAATCACTTCGCCCACGAAGTCATCATAACCCGGTGTATCAAGTACATTTATTTTATAGCCGCGCCATTTGGTATGGAGGAGCTTGCTAAAAATAGAATTACCACGTTCCTGTTCCAGTTCGTGGTAATCTCCTGTGGTATTTCTTTCGGCAATGCTGCCGCGGCGTGTTATTATGCCGGCTTCATATAGCATACACTCCGCTAAGGTGGTCTTACCTGAGCCTGCGTGGCCCAGCAAGACAATATTTTTTACATGTGAGGTATCAAATTCAGGCATGGCAATCTGTTTTAGATATGAACAAATGGGATTGTCTTTGAATTTAATGGGTGGGAAAGACAAGCCTCCCGAAATACCGGGACTCGTAAGCGGCGGCGGCTGAAATTGTTGTTAACGCCCCAAGCTGTATGTCAATTTCTATTTCGTTCGGTTAAGAAAATCGCTGAACTCCGCCCTGAGATCTGTCAGCGTTTGTTCCAGGCTCTGGTATTCATCCAGCAGGCTTTCATGATCAGCCAGGCTCTCTTCATTGACAGTGCCGTTAAAAGCCATTTTTTCAAAATTCATTTTGCGGTCATGATTTTTGATCGATTGCTTGAGATCATGAATGTTGATAAGCTGAATGTGGAACTGGTTGTGTAAGTGTTCTACGTCTTGTAATTGTTCTTTGGAGAGTGGTTTGCCGGCTACTTGCCTGAGCTGATTTTCGTCCTGGATGAATTCTTCGCGGAAACGGCGAAGCTGTTCTCTCCAGGAGTTGCACTCTCCGGAGAGCTGTGCGATGTCTACCTGAACCATGGGATTTAATTTAGGGTTAAAAAATAAAGAGCTTCTTAACTTTCCCTGGGGTGACGGAGTATTGCAGGTGGGTAAATGGTCAATAGTAAATTAAGACCATTTTCGATAAAAAACAAGCAATTCCTACCGGTATTTATCAAAAAGAAATGCACAGTTAAACTGTGCATTTATAAAAAAAACGGGGAGCCTGTTATTATTAATTCCTTCGCTTTCTGACAGTGGTCTTACTTCCTTTAACCCGGCCATTTTTCCCGCTGACTGTTGTTGTGGTTTTGGTGGCTGACCGGCCACGGGGGCCTGATACAGTTGTCTTTGTACGGGTCACCCTGTAATTATTAACCGCTGCCCCGTGCCTGGCCCTGACTGAAACTGAAGATGCTCTGAAGGGGGTATAACAGGCATGTGCCCTTCCGACCCGGTGTGTGCGGACCACGACAAAGTTTCTGTGATAACGCATCCGGCGGGGGTGCCATACATGCCAGCCCATCGGTCTCCAGGGTTTCCACCAAACCGGATAATATCTCCATTTCCAGGGGGACACCCAGGGTCTGTAAAAAGGCGTATAAACAAACCGGACTGTGGGCCAATACCAAACATTGATGATGAACCGCGGGGCAGGAACAGACCTGTAATCCGAAGCCGGTCCACTGTTATTTGCGTCATTCCATCCATTTAAGAATGCATCATCCTCTCCCCCCGCTGCCGGCTCGATAATAACCTGTTCACCATAAATATCTTCATCCCCTATTATCTGGAGTATGGCCGTTGTGTCGCCTGTTTTTTCAATTTCAATAACCGCGATATCCTGGTTTTCTGTTTGGGAAACGGGGACCTGCAATATAAAAGCATGCACATCCTTTTCCATTTTATTAATCACTCTTATATAATCTGTTTCCCCGTCTGCATTCAGATCCAGGTTGTTGACATCATTGTCCCGGGTATTCAGCAGTTTTTCAAAATTTTCGGGTGAAGTGGCTTTTTGAAACATTTGCAGTGCTCCCTGCAAATCAAAGTTATCTCCCGGCAGACCTGTTGAATCAGTGATACCAGGCCGGGCGTAAACAATCAGGGAAGAAATCGCTGCGACCAAGATAGCGAAAAGCTGTTTTCTGATAGGGTGCATAAAATTAGTTTGGGATGAGACAATTAAAGTTCATATGGGTTTAATAGTCTGCCGGACTATTTTCCCACCAGGAATAATACCATCCTTTAAGAGAATTAATCATTGGGACAAAGCTTTTTTGAAGATTTAATACGGGAGAGGGCGGGCAGAAAAAATCTACCGGGAAAGGAAATTTAGCCTCCCGGAACGGCCGATAACTTATATTCGCAACCGGAAAAAGTGGATAGTGATCTCCCAAAATACCATACAGCAGATACTTGGCCGCCTGGATATCATTGATGTGATCGGGAGTTTTGTCAAGCTTAAAAAAAGAGGAGCGAACTACCTTGGTCTTTGTCCTTTTCACAATGAGAAAACCCCTTCTTTTACTGTATCCCCTTCCAAAGAAATTTATAAATGTTTCGGCTGTGGCCGCAGCGGTAATACCATCAGCTTCATCATGGAGCATGAAAAATACAGTTACGCGGAAACATTGAAATGGCTGGCTAATAAGTATGGAATTGAAATTGAGGAAACCTACCAGAATGATGAGCAGCGACAGGTTCAGCAGGCGGCAGATAGTCTTTATATCATCAATAATTTTGCCCGGGAATTCTTTACAAAAATGCTCTTTGAAACAGAGGAAGGACAGGATATCGGGTTGGCCTATTTCAAAGAGAGAGGCTTCCGGGAGGACATCATTCAGAAATTTCAGCTGGGTTATTCCCCCGAGCAACGGGATGCCTTCACCAAAGAAGCGATCGCAAGGCAATACAACAGCGACTTATTGATCAAGGCCGGGTTGATTGCCAACCGCAATGACCAGCTGGTGGACAATTACCGGGGCCGCGTCATCTTCCCGGTACATAATCACAGCGGTAAGGTGTTGGGGTTTGGAGCCAGGATTTTAAAAAGCAATGATAAAGCTCCCAAATACATCAATACACCTGAAAATGAAATTTACATCAAAAGTAAAATCCTTTATGGATCTTACTTTGCCCGCCAGGCTATTGATAAAGCGGATGAATGTTTGCTCGTAGAAGGTTATACCGATGTTATTTCCCTGCACCAGGCGGGCATTGAAAACGTGGTGGCCAGCGGCGGCACTTCCCTGACTCCCGATCAATTGAGACTGGTCAAAAAGTATTCAAATAACCTGACCATTATTTATGACGGCGACGCGGCGGGTGTGAAAGCTGCGTTAAGGGGTCTTGACCTGGCACTGGAAGAAGGATTGAATGTGAAGCTGGTCCTGATCCCTGATAAAGAAGACCCGGATAGCTATGTGCACAAGGTGGGCGCTTTTGCGTTTGCAGAGTTTGTGCAGAAAAATAAAAAGGATTTTATCCTGTTCCAGCTGGAAGTGGCTCTGAAAGATGCCGGGAATGATTCGGTAAAAAAAGCCGAAGTGGTGAACCGGATGGCCGAAACCATTTCCCGCATCAATAAAGCGGAAGACTTTACCAAACAGCAGGATTATATCAAGCAATGTTCACAGGTACTGAAAATTGATGAAGGTGGTTTACATACGCTGGTCAATAAATTTATCCGCGACCGGATCTCCACGCAGGAACGGAGACAACCTTTCGGGGAAGCCAGGCTGCAGGAAGAGAATGCCAGGCGGGGCGAGGTTACAGATTATGACGAAGCCACTTTTAGTTTGTTGTTCAAAGATGAACTGCAGGAAAAGGAAGTTGCCAGGATTTTACTGGAGCACGGAATAAAAAGATTTGACGATTCACGGCTGGTGGCAGAATACATATTTGATGAAATCGTGGATGAAAGTTTGATTGACAACCCGGATGTGATCCGGTTGATGAATGCATTTAAGGAACTGATCCGGCAGGATCCCGGGACGGTGAGTAAGAACTATTTTATTTATCACCCGGATGCCAAATTAGGTGCCCTCGCCGTATCATTACTGAATGTGCCCTACGAGGAAAGTGAACACTGGAGAAGGGAATTCAGCCAGGCAACCGGTTACCAGAAGAACCTGTTTGAACAGCCATACGAAGATTTTATACAAACGCTTGCTCATGAGAACCAGGAAAAACTCATGAGTTATTTAAAAATGGATGAGGACAAAACCAATGTGGAAGTGGAATCGGCGGTCAACTACCTCAAGCTCAGGAAAATCAGGCGGATGTTACTGGAAAACCAGCTGGACCTGGAAAAACAGCATACTACAGAAGAGAACAGCATGCTGTATCAAACCCATGAGCATCTAAAAAAGATGGAGATGGAGCTGACAAGAAAAATGGGTACCGTGGTGATCAGGTAAGAACGGAAATCAACATATCACTGTAAGAGTTTGATATTAAATCCGTTTCTTGTATTCCCAGTTCCTTCATGTAATGGCTGCATTGCTCTTTTAATTGTTCCCCGGATAAATCAGCAAGGATATTTCCCGCTTCAATTTCGACAAATGAACCCAGCCCGGGCACTTCATCAATATGAAACTTGACATTATTGATATAATAGATTTCCCGCTTTTTCTTTACCACTATTTTTATACCGGATGATTTTTCCAGCACCGCTTTCAGCCCCCCGGCATCTTCAATCTTTACGAGGTGAAAATGAGAATTCTTCGGACCCGCCTGATTGGTTCTTTCGTAAAAAATGAGATTATTTTCAATGGTGCCTTCCCGGAGTTTTAGTCGCCCGCGTGGAACATTAAAATAAGTGTCTGTTTGTTCATCCAAGCCTTTAAAGCTGGCATGATGGGCAAGCAGGTAATCCCGAATGTAACGGGGATCCTTACATCTTGCTTTTATTTCAACGTTCAAGTAAGCCATACTATTTTGTTTCTACGGGCCTTGCTTCTACAAAGGCATTTAAATAAAAAAGGTTTGCTGCTCCTGCAACAAACCTAATAATTTTTGACAACCCGGGTGCTTAGCTGGCCATAGCGGCGGCCTGTCTTTTCCTGGATACGATAATTTCACCACCCCTCATGTCTTCACATTTAGTGAATCGCATAGCGCTCCATACATGATCCAGTTCAACCCTTTCGATGCTTTCATAACCATCACCTGTCAGCCGGTTCCAGCTGCATTCGCGGTTCAGGTCTGTAACGATCTTGGAGGTTGTTTTCGGGTAAGCTACCCAGAATTTCGAGCCATCCTTTAATGAAGGCATCACATCTTTGAGGATACCATTCAATTGGTTCTCGCTGACGGCAAAAACCAGAGCAAAATCAATCTTCCGGCTTTTCAGCAACGGGGTCATGTTTTTGGCGAAGGATAACTTGTTAAATTGTTTCTCGATGGAAGAAGGCAAACCCTGAATTAGAAGATTCTTTTCGTCTGCCAGTTGTAATTTTTCAAACAGCGTTTGTGACATACCTGGTAACTATTTTAAGGGGTTCCTGCCAACGACCCCATTAATGAGGTCATTTAACAGCGTTCTCAAAAGTAGGGAGGGCAAAGGTAGATAAAAATACTGTGTATCTGAAACATTCAGGCAATAAAAATCCCGTCCAGCCTGATTTTGGACGGGATATTCATCCAAATCAACTAATTAGTTACCTACAGGTTTGTAATACTGTAATGCTTCAGGCATATATTTCTTCAATTGGTTTATGCGTCTTCCCTCCGTAGGGTGTGTACTCAGGAATTCAGGAGGTCTCTGACCGTTGCTGGCTTTTTCCATTCTTTCCCATAAAGCGATTGCTTCCTGTGGGTTGTAACCTCCCATCGCTGTAAAAATTAACCCATACCTGTCTGCTTCAAGTTCATGACTGCGGGAGAAAGGCAATAATACACCCACCTGTGTTCCCGCGCCATATGCCCCCAGGAAAAGATTCTGTGTTTCCGCCGGCTTATTGGCAACAGCTACTGAAAGCGCTATGCCTCCCAGTTGCTGCAATAAACCCTGGCTCATGCGCTGGTTACCGTGCTGCAATAAAGCATGCGAAACCTCGTGTCCTATTACAGCAGCCAGTGCGGCTTCATTTTGTGTTACCGGCAGAAGTCCGGTGTAAACAACGATCTTTCCACCGGGCATACACCAGGCGTTAACTGCTTTATCATCCACGAGGTTGTATTCCCATTTATAACCGGCAAGTTTTTCCGTTAATCCCTTTTCCGCATAATAACCTTCTACGGCTCTGGTTATCCGCTGGCCGACTCTTTTAACCATTTCAGCATCGCGGTTATTACTGGATGCCACCACTTTATTTGACGATAGAAACTGCTGGTATTCCTGTGTAGCCATCGACTGCAGTTCAGATTCCGGTAAAAGGGTTAACTGGCTTTTGCCTGTTAAGGCATTTTTTGAACAGGCAATAAGCATTGCCGACACTATAAAAATGGATGTGATTTTCTTTACCATGTTAGCTATTTTTTAATATGGATGTTCAATCATTATACCAAGGTTGTATAATGGGCACTTATTTTCCCCCTTTAAGGTAAGAATTTTGGAGTTTACTCAATTCCGGCGGTCCACCGATTCTTCTCTCCGGCGCTGTCTGCGGCGGTCACGGTTTTTTAAGATCGGCACTTTGCTCTCGCTTCCTTTCAGCAACCGGCCGATATTCTTCTGGTGTGTCAGCAATACCATCAAAGCCACGGCAATGGCAAAAATGCGGTACAAAGGATTGTCCACGTTAAAAATAACAAGAATAAAAACCGGGAAGGCAATGCTGGCCAGGATGGAACTGAGTGATACAAACCTGGTGAGATACAATACCACTATAAAAATACCCACACAGCTTAATGCTGTCCAGGGAGAAATGCCAAGCACCAGGCCAAACAGGGTAGCCACGCCTTTACCACCGCGAAAATCAGCCCAGATGGGAAATATATGACCGATAACAGCAGCCAGTCCAAGACCGGTCTGCAGGTTTTGGAGATTTATCTCACTGTCAGCATATGCGGGCAACAGCAAAGCGAGCTTGACTGCCAGCACGCCTTTCAGCATATCCACCACCATCACAAAAGTTCCCCATTTGGGACCCAGTACTCGGTAGGTATTGGTAGCGCCGGCATTGCCGCTTCCGTAATCACGGATGTCTATATCAAAAAAATACCGGCTTACCCAAACAGAGGTAGGGATACTGCCGATCAGATATGCGAGTACTATTAGAAGTATTTCGTTCATTGAGCCTTAATCAATCGTAACACAAAATTAATCAAAAAACGACGATTAATAGCATTAAATTAATACGGGGTTGAGATTATTTTAACAACTAAACCTTAGGCATATCCAGTTATTTTCCACCGTTTTTTTAACAAGCTGCAATGAATATTTTTTGGCTTCAAGAAGAATATCAGGTTCATCCTCTTCCAGCAACCCACTCAGTAATAAAACCCCGTTTTGGGCAAGCCGCTCCACAAGTACCGGAAAATTTTCCAGTATGATGTTCCGGTTTATATTAGCCAGAATTATTGTATATGGATCGGTGCCCGTAATGCCGGTGGCTTTTTCCAGTATGATGTTCCGGCAATTATTTCTTTCCAGGTTGTCGGCGGCATTGCTGATACTCCAGTCATCATGATCAACGGCTACCACCTTCCCTGCACCCAGTTTTTCGGCAAGAATGGCAAGAATACCTGTACCTGTTCCAAAATCAAAAACTGTGTGACCTGTAAAATCAATTGACTGCATCTGGCGGATCATCAGGCAGGTGGTGGCATGATGACCCGTACCAAAACTCATCTTTGGTGTAATAACTATTTCGTGCTCCAAATTTTCAAGTGGAGGATGAAACCCGGCCCTGATACCCGCGAACTCCCCGATGACCACCGGTTGAAATCCTGATTCCCATATTGCATTCCAGTTTTGCTCTTCAATTTTTTGTTCCTGGTAGCTCACCTGGTATTTGAAGGCAAACTCTTTCAGTAAGCTCCTGTCGTAAGAAGCTTCGGGAATAAATGCTTTTAGCTCATCCCTGTCTTCTTCAAATCCTTCATACCCCGCTTCAGCAAGGTGCGCAATTAATATATCCTGTTGTTCAGGCTGGAGTGCAGTAAAGGTGATCTGGATATGGTTGCCCATGATGCAAAAATAAAAAACCCCGGCAGATGGGCCGGGGTTGGTTCGTTAGTTTTCAGCAGGCTTATCTTGTCGCTCGGGTTTTGGTATCAAAACCTTCCTTGATAATTTAAATTTCCCGGACTTGGGATCTGTACCGATCAGTTTCACTTTCATCACATCTCCTTCCTTCACGATGCCTTCGAGTGTCTCCAACCGTTTCCAGCTAACTTCACTGATATGCACCAGCCCCTGTTTGCCAGGCAGGAATTCAACAAATGCGCCGAATGGCATGATTGATTTCACGGTGGCTTCATATACATCGCCAACCTGTGGTACTGCTACAATGCCTTTAATCCACGACACCGCTCTTTCCACACCATCTTTATTGGTACTGAAAATACTGATCTCGCCCATGTTGTTTTTCTCTTCCAGATTGATGGTAGTTGCTGTTTCCCGCTGTATCTCCTGTATCACTTTACCACCCGGCCCGATAACCGCACCGATAAATTCTTTATCAATAAACAGCTTCACCATTCTTGGCGCATGCGGTTTCACATCATTCCTGGCTTCAGGAATGGTGGCATACATGGCATCCAGGATATGCAAACGGCCCGCTTTGGCCTGCGCCAATGCCTTGCGCATTACATCCATGCTCAACCCGTCCACCTTAATGTCCATCTGCACACCACAAATACCATCACGGGTACCGGTAACTTTAAAGTCCATATCCCCCAGGTGATCTTCATCACCCAATATATCCGTTAGTACGGCAAATTGCCCGTCTTTGCTGATCAATCCCATTGCAACACCTGAAACGTGTTTGGGAATAGCTACCCCTGCATCCATCAGGGCCATTGAACCCGCACAAACAGTAGCCATCGAAGAAGACCCGTTTGATTCCAGGATATCACTCACGACCCGGACCGTATACGGAAAATCTCCACCCGGCATCATTTTTTTCAATGAACGCATGGCCAGGTTGCCATGTCCAACTTCACGCCGGCCCACGCCCCTCATCATCTTTACCTCACCGGTAGAAAATGGAGGGAAATTATAATGCAGGTAGAATTTTGAATAGTCAGAAACAGCAGCGCTTTCAAGCAGGGTTGAATCCAAAGGAGTTCCTAAGGTAACCGTTGTAAGCGACTGGGTTTCACCTCTTGTGAACAAAGCGGCGCCATGCGGTGAAGGCAGTACATCCACTTCCATATTCAGCGGGCGGACTTCGTCAAGTTTACGGCCATCCAAACGAACTTTATCATTCAGGATCATATCCCTGACCACGTAGTATTGCAGGTCGGCATAATAGATCTTTGCCCATTTTTTTACATCGTCCGGTAAACTGCCATCTTCTTCCTTGATTAATTCCTTTTTCAGGTACTCCATCAGCTCTTCCTGGATAGCTGCGAATTTATCTGAACGATCATGCTTGGCCAGGGCGCCTTTTGCAACGTCATATACTTTCGTTTTGGCAAAAGCATTTACTCTTTCACGCAGGTCTTCATTATGAAGGGGCTTGGCATATTCCCGCTTGGTAGTAATACCTTTTAAGGTCCTCAGTTCCTCCTGCGCCTTTACCTGTACACGGATAGCATCATGTCCCACTTCGATTGCCCGGATAAGATCTTCTTCCTGGCATTCCTGTCCTTCGCCTTCCACCATCATTATATTCTTGTTAGTAGCGGCAATGATAAAATCAAAATCGGCTTTGGCTAATTCGCTGCGCAGGGGGTTTACCACATATTGGCCTTCGATCCGGGCCACCCTTACCTCTGAAATAATTTCCTGGATAGGAATATCAGAAACGGCTAAAGCAGCAGATGCAGCCAGGCAGGCCAGGGCATCAGGCATTATTTCCGGGTCGCTGCTGATTAGCGTAACCAGCACCTGGACTTCACATAAATAATCTTCGGGGAATAAAGGACGAAGCGCCCTGTCGATTAAACGGGACGTCAGGATTTCATAGTCATTCAACCGGGCTTCCCTTTTAAAGAAAGAACCGGGAATACGTCCGGCCGAAGCGAATTTTTCCTGGTAGTCTACTGACAGCGGGAAAAAACTCTGGCCTTCTTTTGGTTCCTTATTGGCAACTACGGTTGCGAGGATAATGCAATTGCCCTGGCGGACAGTTACGGAACCGTCAGCCTGGCGGGCCAGACGGCCTGTTTCGATGATCACTTCATGACCATCCCGTATATTAAATTTTGATTGTAAAGGTTGTGAAAGCATATTTTAAAATTTGAAGTTTGAAGCTGAACTCAGTCACCATCCAAACCTGATTAAGGAAAATTTTGAGGAACCACCTTTGGGATTAAACTACCATCGTACTGTCATCTTGCTAGACAGTTGGAAAGGGCAGGAAAAATGCAAAAGAACAGGTAGTTTAAAAACAGTTATTCCCAACATCCGGCAGACATTGGGAATTGCTATAGTGAAATTCAATTTTTGTGATTAAACTTCGGAGCTAAAGACTTTCCCAAAATCCCTTCCGGGAGCCGGGGTATACTATTTCCTGATTCCGAGTTTCTCGATCAACTGGCGGTAACCAGTCAGGTTATGTTTCTGCAGGTAGTTCAATAAACGTTTACGTTTACCAACCAGTTGCATCAATCCGCGGTGAGTGGAGAAATCTTTTTTGTTTTCCTGTAAATGGCCGCTTATCTGACTGATCCGTTCAGTCAGCAGGGCAATCTGGCCTTCAATAGAACCGGTATTGGTTTCTTTTCCAGCGTAGGTTTTTAAAACAGTTCCTTTTTTTTCTTTTGTTAATGGCATCTTTTAATTTTTTAGAATTTCATCTTTTTTTGTCATCCGGTAATTTCGGCGGCAAAGGTAAGACAGGCGAACTTACCAGCAAAGGCTTTAAGCAGTTTTTTTAGCCTAAAATGGCCCCATTTCCACTGATTTTCAGTCCTTAACTTACTTTTGCGGGATGGAACTGACGCAGGATACGAAAAATATACTGGGACTCCAGTTGCCAACGGATCCCCGCTGGGTAAACCTGGCTGAAAAATCACTGGAGGATATCCTGACAGATCATGCCTATTGTGAGCAAAAAGCTGCTACTTCCTGCATAACGCTGATCCAGCGATACAGTGATAAAGAGAAACTGGTGGCAGAGCTCTCCCCCATTGTTACAGAAGAATGGGGGCATTTCCGGATGGTGCTCGGTGAATTGAACAAACGGAAGCTGAAACTGGGCAAGCAGCGGAAGGATGAGTATGTGAATTCACTGCTGCAGTTCCAGCAAAAGGGCGGAAATTTTGAAGGAAGATTTCTCGATCAATTACTCACTATGGCATTGATAGAAGCCCGGAGCTGCGAACGCTTCAAAAGGCTGAGCGAAGGCCTGGAGGATGAATACCTGCGAAATTTCTATCGTCGTTTCATGGAAAGTGAAGCCGGGCATTATACCCTTTTCATTGAACTGGCTGAAACGTATACTGAAAAGGAAAAAGTCCGCAAACGCTGGACCCAATGGCTGGAGTATGAGGCTGGGATCATAAAGTCCCTCACTCTTCGGGGAGACAGGATTCACTAGGCCATTCACTTTAACTAATTTCCCGCAAACGATTGTAGCCGTTTTTATTAGTTGCTAATGGTAATTTCATCTTTTCCATGAAATCTCCCCTTTACCAGGAAGCACTCGATGCCTTTGTAAACCCGTTTCATGAGGTCACGGTTCAACCGATTGCCGGCGGACTGATTAACCTGTCCTATAAGGTGACCAGTATGCGAACGGGCATATCTTTTTTGTTACAGCGTATCAATGATCAAATTTTTTCCGAACCTGCGAAAATCCAGGCCAATTATGAAATGTTGTGCAAATACCTGGAAGAAGAGCAAAGTTCCTTTGTCATGCCGGAGCTGAAATATTTTCCGGGCGGCGCGAATTTTTTTCAGGATAGCCGCGATCATTGCTGGAGGGTTTTTGAATTTATTCCCGGAACACGCACCCATGATGTGGCGGAAAACATGGCTATGGCAAAAATGGTAGCCGCAACCTTTGGAAGGTTTACCGCGAGTTTTGCGAATTTTCAACTTTCCCGTTTGCACATCAGCATCCCTGCGTTTCATAATCTTTCTTACCGGTACAGGCAGTTCCAGGCTGCTCAAAAAAGTACACTTTATGAACGGTTGATCCAATCGGCCCCCCTGGTCAGTGAATTAAAAGCGAGGGAGCACTATGTAAATCTGTTTGATGTGCTGACGGAATCACCGGAGTTTCACCAACGGGTCATGCATCATGATGCCAAGATCAGCAATGTATTATTTGATGAGGATTCTGGGAATATCATTTGTCCCGTGGATTTTGATACCGTTATGCCCGGGTATATCTTCTCTGATTTAGGTGATATGATCCGATCCATGGCAAGTTGCCGGGATGAAAACAGCACCGACCTGGCAGATATCTGTATCCGCAAAGACCTTTACGAGGCGATTGTTTCCGGGTACCTGGAAGTAATGGAGCAACAACTGACCGCTGTTGAAAAAAAATACCTGCACTTCGCCGGAATAATGATGATCTATATGCAGGCACTCAGGTTCCTGTCGGATTACCTGGACGGGGACCGCTATTATAAAAGTGCTTTCCCGGGACAAAATTTTGACAGGGCCAGCAACCAGCTGGAGCTGCTGAAACAACTGGAAGAATTCTTACATAAAAATTACCAGTTCAAAGTTTGAGTTCACTGACCCCATCCGATATCGCTGAACCAAATATTTCGGGGAGATAACCAATCCTCTCTTTGTAAAAGACGGAAAGCGTTGCGCTGAAATCATCCAACCGTTGCTTTTCTACCAACGCGATAGCACAGCCTCCAAACCCCGCTCCTGTCATCCGGGCGCCGATACAGCCTTTATACGCTTTGCAAAAATCCACAATCGTATCGAGTTCGTGGCCCGACACCTCATACAAGTCTTTCAATGACTGGTGAGATAAATACATCAGTTTCCCAAAAAGCTCCAGGTCTCCCAATTGCAATGCCACGGCGGCATCTTTCACCCTTGTGTTTTCGCTGACCACATGCAATGCCCTTTTTTCAAGTACCGGGTCGTTGACAAAGTGCCTGTTCAGTTCAAAAGAAGCCGGGTCAATATCACAAAGGTGCTGCACATCCAGCTCTTGTTTCAGCAGTTTAAGCGCAGCGCCGCATTCAGTAAACCGTTCGTTGTATTTCGATTCCGAGAGGGAACGCTGTTTATTGCTGTTAATGATCACCAGCATGTAGTTGCCTGTTTCAAACGGGAGATATTCATACTCCAGCGTATCACAATTCAGCAATATCGCTTTTTCCCTTTTACCCATGGCTACGGCAAACTGATCCATAATTCCGCAACTGACTCCAATAAATTCATTCTCCACTTTTTTAGCCAGGATAACAATATTTTTCCGGCTGATATCCAGCGCAAATAATTCATTAAGAGCAAACGCAGTCAGCACTTCGATGGATGCAGAAGAGGATAACCCCGCTGCTACAGGAAGGTCCCCATAAAAAAGCATATCAAGACCTGAAATACCATGACCTTCATTCAGCAGCTCGTTGACGACCCCCAGCGGATAATTAAACCATTCTTTACCGGTTTTTGAATAAGAAGTCTGTAACTGCAATACAGCTGTCTCGGGAAAATTCAGGCATTCGAACCGCAACTTTTTATCCATGTTTTTACTGACCAGCAGGTAAGTTCCGAGTGAAATAGCACAAGGCATTACCCGGCCCCCGTTGTAATCAATGTGCTCCCCGATCAGGTTGACTCGCCCGGGGCAAAAGAAAAAATGTTCCGGTTCTTTGTGAAAACGATTGCGGAATTCTTTGATTAACTTATCCTTCATCTTTCAAATTGTATTATTTTCATTTATCATGAAGATCAGCCAGCAGTTTTGTTTTACTCATTCTTCCGGTGAAGATATTTATTTGTTCACACTGGGCAATGCAACTGGAACTGAAGTCACGATTACGAACTATGGCGCCATTATTACTTCCTTCAAAATAACTGCCAACGATGGAAAACTAAATGATATAGTATTGGGGTTTGAAAACCCATCCGGTTACCTGGCTGCCGGTTACCTGGAAAACTACCCGTGGTTTGGGGCAGTGATAGGCCGTTACGCGAACCGGATCAAGAAAGGGGAGTTCGAACTGGACGGTAAAAAATATTTTCTTTCAAAGAACAGGAACGATGATCATCTTCACGGCGGCACAACAGGATTTGATAAAAAGGTATGGCAATTAATGAGCCTGGGTGAATCCCCCTGCCCTTTCCTTGAATTGAAATACATAAGCCCCGATGGTGAAGAAGGTTTCCCGGGTAACCTGGAAACGGTCATCCGGTTTGAATTGAGAAATGGGAATGAATTGAGCTATGCATTCACGGCTGTAAGTGATAAACCCACGCCTGTTAACCTTACCCATCACAGTTATTTTAATTTAAATAACGGACAGGGAACGATTGAAGCGCATGAGGTTAGAATCCCTGCTTCAACGATGCTGGAACAGGATGGACAACTGGTAGCAACCGGTAGAGAACTGCCTGTTGCCAATACTGCTTTTGATTTCCGGGAGTTTCATGCAATTGGCGAAAGACTGCCGCAGGTGGAAGAATATGATAAAAGTTTTGTGGTTGATCAGCCCCAAAACAGCCTGGTTGCTGAAGCGAGGTCGGTTCAATCCGGACTACTGTTACAGGTATTCTCTACCGAACCGGTTCTGCATTTTTATTCCGGGAAATGGATCCCGGCGATAAAGGGTAAATACGGGAACTGTTACGGTCCGCTGTCTGGTTTCTGCCTGGAAACACACAAACACCCCAACGCTGTTAATATTCCTCATTTCCCGGATACCGTTTTGCGGCCGGGAGAAACCTATTACCAGAAAACGACTTATAAAGTTGTCAGCTAATCTTTTTTCTTCTTCCATTTTTCGTCCATCTTATTGGGTCCATATATTCTTCCAAAAAAACTGTCCAACCCGATTTTTCTCCTGATATACTCAGCTGTAATAACACCGGCAACCACGCCAATAATTAATGATGGAACAGAAATGCCTGAGGTAATAATAAAACCAATCAACCCGCATACAATAACGGGGCTTAAAAATGCCTGTAACCAAAAAACAATATTCACTAACCACATATATCAGGTTTGAGAAAAATAAACCAGCTCTTTCTTTAAATCAAGGAATGGGTATTTTTGCACCAGCTCCTTTGCTTTCGCGAATTGCGAAATAAGAAACTGCTGGTGGGCTTTTGTTTCGGGCTGAAAGGCGCGGTGCTTCCGGGCAATGACAATTTTTTTTACTTCCTCCATCAATTGCCGGCTTTCTTCTTCCAGGCAGGTCTCCGAAAATTTTTCAAATACAAATTGCGTGGCGGCATAATTCGGGTGTACCAGGTCTATATCATAAAAACGATAGTCCCGCAGTACATCGATCACCAGTTCATAGGCAGGAAAATAAAAACACTCCTCCATTTTATCAACGATGTGGTGGACAGCCTCAATCAACCTGGCTTTACTCCGGTTGTTTTCCACTACTCCATCCCGGGCATGACGTACCGGGCTAACAGTAAAGAGGAACCGGAGAGCCGGATTAAATTTTTTCAAATGCTGCAAACACTCTTCAAGCATCGTGATTATTACCGCTGCCGGCAACATTTCCTTTGTAAACCAATTAGCCGGCGCCCGGTGACAATTTGCAACACCATTACCCACTGATTCCGCAGCGGTTGTAGCCTGGCTGGTCAACCTGTACGTAAAAGCAGATCCCAGCGTAATGATAACCCAGTCGGCCTGTTTCAAAAAATCATGGGCGGTTTGCGTGGATTCATTGATGTTGCGGATTGCTTCTGCGGGTTCAAGGTTGGAAAACCTGGAATGATGTTGCCAGCTATGCCATACTTCCTGGAGTTGAAAAAGATCTGACTTCTTATATTGTTTATTATCACAATAAGACAACAGGCTCCGGCACACACTATCGGGCCCAAACAATATTCCATTCGGGTTTTGCAGAACAGAAAACTTGAGTTCTTCCAGTGCACCACCTATATGTTCGGTAAAACAGGAACCCATTAACAGGATTTTGTTCCGGTAACCCATTGGTTCGGGGAGCTTCTTCAATTCAATATTCAGGAGCAGGTCCATGGCAGTTTATACAAAAATTTCACCGGCTATCCGCAGGCTTTCCGCCAGCGCCTCTTTATGGAGGATATTCAATAAGCCCTGTTCTTCAAAATAAGCGATCATTAGTTCACTGTTCATGTTCCCCACCAGTTCATCATCCGCCATGGGGCACCCGCCGATTCCTTTTAATGCACCATCAAATCTTTTACAGCCGGCTTTTATCGCGGCTTCCAGCTTTTCCTCCCAGTTCTGCGGGGTGGAATGAAGATGAACCCCGATCTCGGTTCCCGGCAAGGATTCAACGAGGTAGCTGGTCATATCATATACCTGGTCGGCGGTGGCGATTCCCACCGTATCAGCAAGCGAAATAATTCCGATATCCATGGCCACCAGCCTGTTTACCCATTCAAAAACAATTTCTTCATCGTACAGGTCACCATAGGGATTGCCAAATCCCATCGATATATAAATGACCAGCTCTTTACCTGTTTTCACACAAAGGTTCTGGATCTCTTCAACCCTCAAAAGGGACTGCTCTACGGAAGAATTAGTATTGCGCTGCTGGAATGTTTCAGAAACGGAGAACGGGAAACCCAGGTAAGTAATTTCGTCATAAACAGCGGCTTCTTCTGCTCCACGGGTATTGGCAATGATGGCAAGCAGCTTCGATTTACTGTTCGCCGTGTCCAGGTTTTTTAATACCAGCGCCGTGTCTGCCATCTGTGGAATGGCCCTGGGCGAAACAAAACTGCCAAAATCAATCGTGTCAAATCCCACCCGCAGCAGGGAATTGATATATTCAATTTTACGCTCCGCAGGAATAAACGTCTTCCAGCCCTGCATGGCATCACGGGGGCATTCAATCAGTTTTATTTTCGCATCGCTGGTCATGACATTCGTTGTTTCATGGCTTCATACAAGATGATCCCCGTGGCTACAGAAACATTGAGCGACTCAAAATCGCCCGCCATGGGGATTTTTATTCTATCATCACATATTTTCATCAACGCGGGATAAATTCCTTTTTCTTCGCTGCCCATAACAATCGCGCAGGGATCTTTAAAATCCACATCCGCAATGTGCTTATCACTTTTCATATCGCTGGCATACACTTTAATCCCGTTCAGGTGAAGTTCATCCACTGCTTTCATTAAACTGTTAACCCTGCAAACGGGTATCATTTCCAGCGCCCCCGCAGAAGTAAGAATGGCATCTTCCTGCAATGCGCCAACCCCTTTATCGGGAATAATGATCGCATGCACCCCGGTGCAATAAGCGGTCCGGGCAATGCCCCCGATATTCCGGATATCTGTGATGCCATCCAGTACCAGGAACAATGGAGTCTCACCTTTTTCTGTAACAAAAGAAATGATATCCTGGAGGTCGTGGTATTGCACTTTCGCTATCTGTGCAACACAGCCCTCATGATCCGTAATATTAAAGGCATTTAGTTTGGCCACCGGTACATAATTGACCGGCACGCCCTTTTGCGAAGCCAGGCCTTTGATTTCATTAATATCCTGCCCCTGCGCTTTTGTATCAAGGTAGATCCTGTCGAGTTGGGGGCCTGCCGCCAGGGCTCCGATCACCGCCGCGCGGCCGATAACCAGCGAACTTTTTTTGGGACGATGTTGCTGCCTGAAATTTTTCACTTATCAAATGTATTATAAACTAAAAACCCTGCAAGCTTTTTCAACTGGCAGGGTCTTAAAAATTTCCGCCAGCGGCGGAACGATTCAGAAAATTTATTTTATGCTGAAAGCTTTTTTCACTTTGGAAACATAGTCCAGTTTCTCCCATGTAAATAACTCCACTTTTTTGGTCACGGTCTTGCCGTCGGGAGATGTAAAGGTTTTCTCAACGATCTCTGACTTACGCCCCATATGACCATAAGCGGCTGTTTCGCTGTAAATCGGGCTGCGGAGTTTCAGGCGCTGTTCAATAAAATAAGGACGCATGTCAAAAATCCCTTCTACGATCCTTCCGATCTGTCCGTCAGTCAATTTTACTTTTGCCGTGCCAAATGTTTTTACATTGATACTGGTTGGCTGGGCCACGCCAATCGCGTAAGATACCTGCACCAGCACCTCGTCAGCCACACCCGCTGCCACCAGGTTTTTTGCAATATGCCTTGTGGCATAAGCTGCACTGCGGTCAACCTTGGAAGGATCCTTGCCGCTGAAAGCACCGCCGCCATGGGCCCCTTTACCACCATACGTATCCACGATGATCTTACGGCCTGTTAAACCGGTATCGCCATGCGGCCCCCCGATTACAAACTTACCAGTTGGGTTGATATGGTATTTGATATCATCATTAAACAATTTTGCATACTTCTTATACTTGGATTTTGTCCGCGGGATCAGGATGCTGATAACATCGCTTTTGATCTTCGCCAGCATTTTCGCCTCCTGGTCAAAATCATCATGCTGTGTGGAGATAACGATCGCGTCAATCCTTACGGGTTGATTCCTGTCATTATATTCGAGGGTTACCTGGCTTTTGGCATCCGGGCGCAGGTAAGGCATTTTTGAATTCTTTTCGCGGCGGATTGCAGCCAGTTCGATCAGTAAGTTGTGCGCCAGGTCCAGGGCCAATGGCATGTAATGTTCCGTCTCATTGGTGGCATAACCAAACATCATTCCCTGGTCGCCGGCACCCTGCTCTTCCTTTTTCTTACGGTCAACGCCCTGGTTAATGTCTGAGGACTGTTCATGAATGGCAGATAAGACGCCACATGAACTGGCTTCAAACATATATTCACTTTTAGTATAACCGATTTTACGGATAACGCCACGGGCGATTTCCTGGACGTCCAGGTAGGCTTTCGATTTTACTTCACCAGCCAGTACAACCTGCCCGGTGGTAACCAACGTTTCGCAGGCCACTTTGGATTGGGGATCAAATGCCAGGAAATTATCAATAAGGGCATCAGATATCTGGTCAGCTACTTTATCTGGATGTCCTTCACTAACAGACTCTGATGTAAATAAATACGGCATGTATTAAAATTTTGAAGCGCAAAGATAAGGGTGTGGCTATGAATGAACAAAGTCCCGGCTTTATTATCAGCCGGGACTTTTAAACATATCTTAATAACATCGATTATCAGAGTTTGGAATACACCAGTCTCAACCGCATTTTCTGGGTCGGGTGATTACCTCCGCCTATCCTGACACGCCCTTTTGCAATAGTAGGGTTCAGGTTAAAATTGGTGGTGAAGTCATTGGCATCGGGCCGGGGGAAAATAAATTTATTCGACACCGTAAATGGCGCATAAAGCCGCAGGTCATAGGAAGGTACCGTTCCTGTCAGCACGTGCTGCACATACCGGGAGATATTGAATTTCCAGACTTTTATCATATTACCTGAACCATCCGTAGTAACCTTTGGAACAATTCCAAACGCATTCAGGTTACCCGGTGAACCAAAGTTATCGTGAATGATATCATACGGTATGGACCTGAATTTCTTGTTCGACACAATGGTGGGATCATATGCATCTACATATAAGAATTCCGGGGGTGGAAATATCTTGTCACTTACGTCGTAAACCTGTTCCATGATCAGTTCAGCCCGGTGGATCACCCGGTTACCGATCGTGGTCAGCGCCGGGATCTTAAGGGTAGCAAAAGTGCCCGGGGAATTTTGCAGGTATACAATGGGGTCCTGTATCAAACCGCCCACAGAAGCTTCCAAAGGTGTTCCGGAATAATCTCTCTTTACATAGTTGGCCGCGGCCGACAGCGTGGAGAAAAAGAAATAATTGACGGTACTGCTGTCAATGGCAGCCGAATTCCGCTTGGGTATTTTATAATAAATAGCCAGCTTGGTATTAATATCTGCAAGGTTGAATCCCACAATGGCGTTGCCCGGACCTTCCGAACGGATGGCAAAGCCCTTGAACCGGGCATTAAATATTGAATCGTTTTTATAGGCAAAATTGGTATCGTAGTTTAATAATCTCCGGGCAAAATTTGTATCCAGCCGGATTCGCAATTGCCTGTTTGTAGTATCCCGGAAAGCTTTTACAGAATCATCCAGGTTTTTGGGTATAAACTGCTGGTTCACCGGGAAGCTGAGCGGGGCAGCTGTATTAAAGGTAAAATTCGGTTTCCTGACCAGGTACAAGGAGTCGTTTGTAAAGTTGTTGGACTGGTCAAGTTCATACACGTTCACCGTCTGCGGGATGGTAGTATCCCCGTAGGTTTCCAGGTAACTTAATACCAGCACGACGGAATCAACCGTGACACTGTCCCTCCTTGCAAATGGGTAAACGCCATAAATAAGCGGTTTCAGCTCCAGGAACATCTGGGCGTCTGTTTTCCCGAAGAACGGATCATTATTGATTCTTCCCAGGTAATACACTTCATTTCTACCCAGGTATTGTGAATCAGTAGCGAGTCCAAATGTGTCATTGAAAGCCTGTACTTCAATCGAAGTATCAAAAGTGTTGATATTGTCAACCGGGGGGATCAGGCCCCCGCCGAGTTCTGTTGCGTCGTTGATCTTTCTGCAGGATGAGATGAGCGTAACAACCGAAGTGATGATTGTTATGAATGATAAAACAAAATATCTGTTCTTCACAAAGTAAATTTATAACCGGGTTAGTGATTTTTATTTGCTTGCAAGGTCGCTATAGAGTTGTAAATAGTCTGTTAAATCTCCCTCCCCATTATAGGGAAGTGTTTTCTTACCTCTTACCTTAGAAAATTCCTCCACTAATTTCTTTTCAATTTTCTCAGCGCCAAACGTGATGGCGTCGGCATAAGTTGCACCACCGCGGAACATGGCGGTGTTGGTTGCTTCTTTAAATACTTCGAGGTCTTTATCTTTCAGGGAAGCGTGGATCAGTGCTTTTTTGGCAAAGTCACTTCCCAGTTTTTCCTTGAATGTATTCTGGCCGATGGTATAAACAATCTTGCTGTGTGCAAATACCGGTTCTTTTTTATAAACTGTTTTTAAATAAGCGGGGATCAGCCCGGTCATCCAGCCGCTGCAATGAATGATATCAGGAGGCCAGCCGAATTTTTTTACGGTCTCCAGGGCGCCTTTGCAAAAAAAGATCGTACGGAGCCCGTTGTCATCAAACCATTTTTCATTCTCATCATGAAAAACTGATTTCCGCCTGAACAGGTCTTCATTATCGAGAAAATAAACCTGCAGCCGTGCACTTGGAAGTGAAGCTACCTTGATCTGGAGGGGCATGTCTTCGTTGTCGACCGAAACATTGATACCGGAAAGCCTGACAACTTCGTGAAGCCGGTGCCGGCGTTCGTTGATGCTGCCAAACCGGGGCATGATACACCGGACCTCGAAATTATTATCATTGGCTTTGATCGCCAGTTTGTTCGCTATTTCAGAAAATTCTGTCAGCTCCAGGTAGGGTGACATTTCGTTGGCAATAAATAAAATTCTTTTCTTTGCTGACATCGGCAAACCCGTTTAATTTATGAGCCTTTTGTAAAAGGGGGCAAAGGTAGCTATTTTACGCCGGATTTGCGTACATAACGAAGTTCATCCCTAACCGGTTATTGAAATGATATTATTTAAAAAAGCAGGTGACCTGCATAAATGGCTTGACATTCAGCGAAAAACCGGAAACCAAATTGGCTTTGTTCCAACCATGGGAGCTCTTCATGCAGGACATATATCCCTGATTGAATCCTCCCGGAAACAAAACCAGGTCGGCGTCAGCAGCATCTTTATCAATCCTGCCCAGTTCAATGACCCTGCCGATTTTGCAAAATACCCGGTTACGCTGGAAAAGGATATTGCCATGCTGGAAGAAGCAGGTTGTGCTGTGTTGTTTCTCCCCTCCGTCAGGGAAATCTATCCCGGCGGTTTTGCCGAAACAATTCATTATGACCTTGGTATTCTTGAAAAAGTTTTTGAAGGGGAATTCCGGCCCGGACATTTCCAGGGAGTTTGCCGGGTCGTACACCGCCTGCTCGATATTGTGCAACCGGATAATTTATACCTGGGGCAGAAAGATTACCAGCAATGCATGGTCATAACAAAACTGGTGGAACTGACCGCTTACAGTGAAAGAACAAAAGTCAATATCTCCCCTACCCTCCGGGAAGAAGACGGGCTGGCCATGAGCAGCCGTAACATGCGGCTAACCGAAAACGAAAGAAAGATTGCAACGGAAATTTTCAATTGCCTTTCCGGCATCAAACAAAATTTTAAACCCGGTGACGTGCAACACTTATTAGTTGAAGCGCGATCAAGATTGACAAAAGCAGGTTTCAAAACCGATTACGTTGCGATTGCTGATGCGGATGATCTGTCGCTGATCCGGGTATGGGACGGTCGTCAACCCGCGGTAGCACTTGTTGCCGCATTCCTGCATGAGGTAAGACTCATTGACAATATGCTGCTTACCTGAATCATTCTTCTTTGCCGTTCCCCGGCATCACCTTATTTTCGGTGTGAATGAACAAACGGCTTCGTACCATACTCCAATATTGTTTTTTCTTTGGGCTGGGCATTTTTTTCGCCTGGCTTTCTCTTAAAAACCTCGATAGGGAAAAAACAGCCCAAATAAGGCTCGCTTTTCAAAATGCAAGACATTGGCTGGTCATCCCTGTATTCGTCATCCTTTTTTTGAGCCATTTTGTAAGGGCGCTTCGGTGGAGATTATTGATAGAACCGTTGGGATATTACCCGTCGAAAGCCAATTCGTTTTTTGCGGTCATGATTGGTTATCTCGTCAACCAGGGCGTACCGGGGCTGGGCGAAGTGGTAAAGTGCACAGTGCTGGCGCGGTATGAAAAAATTCCGGCCGACAAACTCATCGGCACCATCATACTGGAACGCCTGATCGATGCCGTTACCCTGCTTGTTATTTTTGGCGTTACGCTGCTGATCCAGCCAGAGCTATATTCAAAAATAACTCACGCTTTTTTTGATCCTGCTGAAGAAACAGAAACCAGTACCCTCTCTTCCCTGCTTATCACCCTCATCCTGCTGGCCGTCATTATTATTTTGATCGGGGTATGGATGCTGATCAAAAAAAAGAGCATTAATGACCTGGTCTCCTTATCAAAAAGGATATGGAAAAGCATCATACAGGGAATCGGCGCCATTCGTCATTTAAAAAAACGCAAACAGTTTATCGTCCTGACGATCCTGCTATGGACGCTATATGTTTCAGGCGGCTATATTGGATTTATGGCTTTCCGGGAAACGGAAACCTATGGTATCCGGGAAGCATTTACTATTTTATCTGCGGGGAGTATTGGCATGATTGCTTCCCCCGGCGGGATCGGCGCCTATGCTTACCTTATTCAGAAAACCATGCAGGTGTATGGGCTGAATGAAGGCATTGCGCTGGCCTTCGGGTGGATATTGTGGCTGGCGCAAACGGCCGTGATTCTCATTGGTGGTTTAATTAGCTTTGCAGCAATTCCATATTATAACAAGAAAAAAAAAGGTGAACAGGTCTGATCTGATACCGCAAAAGATTCTTACGCTTCCCGAAATAATGCAGCGTGTGAAACAATGGCGACTGACGGGAAAAAAAATCGCATTCACCAATGGCGTATTTGATCTCCTTCATGAAGGGCATATCTTTTCATTGTCGCAGGCAGCTAAGGAAGCGGACTGCCTGGTGGTGGGATTAAATGACGATGCGTCTGTGAAAAGATTAAAAGGCGATACCCGCCCGGTGAATAAACAGGAATCAAGAGCCCTACTCCTCGCTTCCCTGGTCATTGTAGATGCCGTAGTGCTGTTCGGGGAAGATACCCCGCTTGAGCTGATCAAGGCCATCCTGCCGGATGTTTTAATAAAAGGCGGGGACTACACCGTTGAACAGGTTGCCGGCGCTAGAGAAGTAATGGCCAATAAAGGACGGGTGGTGATCAACCCGGTTATCGAAGGATTCTCGACTACCTCACTTATTGAACGGCTTAAAGAAAACGGGCCCGCCGGTCGTTAAAACTTAATATAATCCTTCGCTCCTGTTTATTAAATTTATATTTTACCCGGAATAATTCACGATCATGGCGCATCATCCCAAGCGAAAAACAATTGCAAGAGATATCAGCTGGCTTTCCTTTAATGCAAGAGTGTTACAGGAGGCGGCCGACTCATCCGTGCCGTTGCGTGAACGCATCCGGTTCCTGGGTATTTTTTCAAACAACATGGATGAATTTTTCCGGGTAAGGGTCGCCACCCTCCGCCGGATGATACAATTTGGCAATAAAGCCAATATGCACCTGGAAAACGACCCCCAGCAGATCATCGATGAGATACAGATGACCGTATTAAACCAGCAGGGTGAGTTTAACCGGATCTGGGAAGAAGTGTCCAAAGAACTGAACCAGCAGAAAATCTTCCTGCGAACCGAGAAAGAACTGAACGTGGAGCAGCAGAATTTTGTCCGTAATTATTTTGAAGAAGACGTCAGCTCGGATGTCATCCCGCTGATGATTGAGAATATCCCGGTGTTTCCCATGCTCCGTGATAAATCCATTTATCTCGCAGTGGTCATGTGGAAAAAAGAAAGTGCGTTAAAGAAAAAATATGCACTGATTGAAATACCGAGCCGTACCCTCGGAAGGTTTACCATACTTCCGTCTAAACCTGAAGAAAGCCACATCATCCTGCTGGAAGATGTGATCCGCTTTAACCTTCCTGATATTTTTTCTTATTTCGGGTACGACCAGTACCATGCTCATATTTTTAAAGTAACCCGGGATGCGGAAATTGATATTGAGGAGGACGTCTCCACCACCATTATTCAAAAACTTGAAAAGGGCATCCGGAACCGGAGAAAAGGAAAACCCGTACGGTTTGTATACGACCGTGAAATGGACCCGGGATTGCTGGAGTACCTGATCAGGAGGCTGAATCTTTCCAAAAGAGACAACCTCATTCCAGGTGGCCGTATTCATAACTTCCGTCACTTCATGGATTTCCCGGAGCAGGTGTTTAAAGAAAAGCGGCACCGGAAAAAACCTTTTGATCACCCCTTACTGACCGTTCGCCGTGTGACGGATGTGATACTGGAGAAAGACGTGATGCTTCATTTTCCTTACCACTCCTTTCTCCCGCTGATCGACCTGATCCGGGAAGCGGCCTTTGACCCGGATGTCACTACGATCAAAATTACCTGCTACCGGCTGGCGCAGCAATCAAAGATCATTAATGCACTCATCAATGCGGTGCGGAACGGGAAAGAAGTGATCGTGATGCTGGAACTGCGGGCAAGGTTCGAGGAAGAGGCGAACCTGGAATGGAAAGAAAGGCTGGAAGAAGAAGGTGCTAAAGTGCTGGTGGAAATTCCCAATATGAAAGTGCATTCCAAAGTGTGCATGATCAAGAAGAAGACCAGGGATAACAATACCATCATGTATGGATTCGTAAGTACAGGAAACCTGAATGAAAAAACAGCCAAATTATATGGTGATCATTGCCTGCTGACCGCCAATCAAAAGATCATGGCAGATGTCAACCGGATTTTCAATTACCTGGAACAACCCAAAACCGGGTTCAATTTCCTGCGGGATTGCAAAGTGATAATCCCAAGTCCGCATTTTGTTAAGAAAGAAATGCTGAAACTAATTGATGAGGAGATCAGGCAGGCGAGGAAAAAAAAGCCCGCGGCTATCACGTTAAAGATGAATTCGCTTAGTGATGATGAGATGATCATGAAACTGTATGATGCCGCCCGGGCGGGTGTACAGATCAAACTCATCATCCGGGGTATATTCTGTATGTTATCAGAAAGTAAAAAATTTGAAAAACCCGTCAGGGCTATCAGCATTGTAGATGAATACCTGGAACATGCACGGGTGTGGGTATTTCATAATAAAGGCAAAGAGAAAGTTTATATATCTTCGGCAGACTGGATGGTGAGGAACCTGGAACATCGTGTAGAAGCAACCTGCCCGGTGTGGCATGAAGAATTACAGCAGGAATTGAAAGACATCCTGAACATCCAGCTACAGGACAATGTAAAAGCAAGGTGGCTGGATAATCAACTGAGCAATGAATATGTTCATACGACCAAGAAGAAGATCCGGTCACAGGTAGAAACCTATAATTATCTGTACAAAAAAACGCAACCGCATCGTGAGACTGGCAGCCATTGATATCGGGAGTAATGCAGCAAGATTATTGATAACAGATGTGATTTCAGGACCCCAGGGAGTCAATGAATTTATCAAGGTAGTACTGGTGCGTGTGCCGCTCCGACTTGGTTTTGATGTGTTTGACAAGGGCGAAATCTCCGCAGGTAAAGTGGAGAAGGTCATCAAAACGATCAAATCATATAAACTTTTGCTGGATGTGTACGAGGTAAAGCACCTGAGGGCCTGTGCTACTTCAGCTATGCGTGATGCCTCCAACTCAGGTGAAATCATTAAAAAAGTAAAGGCAGAGACCGGTATCGAGATCCAGATCATCAGCGGCCAGGAAGAAGCTTCTTTTATCTATGAAAATCATATTGCGGAGAATATGGCGGCCGACGAATCTTATTTATACATTGACGTGGGTGGCGGGAGCACTGAACTTACTTTTTTCAGCGATAATAAACTCATCTTTAAAGAATCCTTTAATATCGGCACCATCCGGTTGTTAAAAAACCAGGTGACAGAAGCCACCTGGGATGAAATGAAAGAATTTATCCGGAACAAAACAAAAGGATACCACCATGTTACTGCCATCGGGTCCGGGGGTAACATCAATAAAATATTCTCCATTTCGAAAAGAAAAGAAGGCAAGCCATTATCGCTTGAATTGTTGCGGGACTATTATAAAGAATTCAGCACCCTCTCCCTTTCACAACGCATCAGTCTGCACAAACTCCGGGAAGACCGTGCCGATGTGATTGTCCCCGCCCTGCTTATTTACATCAATGTAATGCGATGGGCAGATACAGAAGAAATCTTTGTTCCCAAAATTGGCCTGGCCGACGGGTTGATCCATACCTTGTATGAAGAAGTAAAGGGGAAATAAGTATCAATCTGATTTTATCTACTTTTGGCTGCAAATCATTTCTATGTCTATTAACAAGGAAATAAAGAAAGTTACGACCAATACGCTGCAAAAAATGAAAGCAGCCGGTGAAAAGATCACCATGCTGACGGCTTATGACTTTTCATTTGCAAAAATAATAGACGGGGCGGGGATTGATGTGATCCTGGTGGGCGATTCTGCTTCCAATGTAATGGCAGGACATGAAACTACCCTGCCCATCACGCTGGAACAAATGATCTATCATGCACAATCCGTTATCCGCGGCATTGACCGCTGCCTGGTGGTCGTGGACATGCCTTTCGGTTCCTATCAATCCAATTCTGACATTGCCCTGGCTTCAGCCATCCGGATCATGAAAGAAACCGGCGGGCATTCCGTAAAAATGGAAGGTGGTGAGGAAGCGGTGGATGCCATCAGGAGAATTGTTTCTGCCGGCATCCCGGTGATGGGCCACCTGGGTTTAACACCCCAATCCATCTATAAGTTTGGCACGTATACTGTCCGTGCAAAAGAAGAGGATGAAGCAAATAAGCTCCGTAAAGATGCCAAACTTCTTCAGCAGGCGGGTTGTTTCGCGATTGTACTGGAAAAAATTCCGGCCCTGCTTGCGAAACAGGTATCTGAAAGCCTCACTATTCCTACCATCGGCATTGGGGCGGGTGGAAATTGTGATGGGCAGGTGCTTGTAATGCACGATATGCTGGGTATTAATACAGAATTCAAACCCCGCTTCCTTCGTCAATACCTGAATATACACCAGCAGGCCACCGACGCGGTTCAGCAATATATCAAAGATGTAAAACGAAAAGATTTTCCCAACGACACTGAACAGTACTAACCCGAACCCCGCAGGAAGCGGGGTTTTGTTTTACCTTTGTCCTCTCAAAAAATAACTATGGATTTTCTGAAAAAGCTCAAACTGGATTCCGTCAACAAAGGAGTAAGCACCGGTACGGCATGGATCACCACAAAGGCGGAAACAATCAACTCCTTTTCGCCAGTTGATGGAAAAAAGATCGGGTCAGTTAGTGCTGCAGACCAGGAAGCGTATGAAACCGTAATACGGAAAGCAGCAGAAGCTTTCCCCGTTTGGCGCATGATGCCGGCACCCCAACGGGGTGAAATAGTGAGACAGATCGGTGAAGCCATTCGCCAATACAAAGAACCGTTGGGGAAACTCGTTTCCTATGAAATGGGCAAAAGTTTGCAGGAAGGATATGGCGAAGTGCAGGAGATGATTGATATCTGCGATTTTGCGGTAGGGCTTTCACGGCAATTGTATGGACAGACCATGCACAGTGAACGCCCGGGACACAGGATGTATGAACAATATCATCCCCTCGGTATAGTGGGAATTATTTCTGCTTTCAATTTCCCTGTGGCGGTATGGAGCTGGAACAGTATGCTGGCATGGATCTGTGGCAATGTTTGTGTATGGAAACCATCTGAAAAAACGCCCTTGTGTGCCGTAGCCTGTCAAAACATCGTTGCGGAGGTATTTGCAAAAAATAATGTACCGGAAGGTGTGTGCGGGTTAATAACCGGGGGCCGCGAAGTGGGTGAATGGATGGCAGCTGATGCCAGGATACCATTAGTATCTGCCACCGGGTCCACGCGGATGGGTAAAGCAGTTGGCACATCGGTGGCCCAGCGGTTAGGAAGATCATTACTGGAACTGGGAGGGAATAATGCCATAATCATTTCAAAAAATGCGGATCTTGACATTGCTGTTTTAGGTGCTTTGTTTGGTGCTGTCGGTACTGCGGGTCAGCGTTGCACCACCACACGAAGACTCATCATTCATGAAGATATTTATGATAATATAAAAGAAAAACTGGTATCCGCCTATAACCAGTTGCGAATCGGTGATCCGCTGGATCAGAAAAACCATGTAGGTCCGCTGATTGATAAAGATGCGGTCAGCATGTACCTGAAAGCCATTGAAGCCTGCAAAGCAGAAGGGGGAAAATTTGTTGTAGAAGGGGGAGCATTAACCGGTGACGGTTTTGAAAGCGGCTGCTATGTGAAGCCCTGCATTGCGGAAGCCAAACCGGGATTCAGGATAGTGCAACATGAAACCTTTGCCCCGATCCTGTACCTGCTAAAGTATAAAACAATGGAAGAAGCGATTGCTATCCAGAATGAAGTTCCCCAGGGATTATCTTCTTCTATTATGACATTGAACCTGCGGGAGGCTGAACAATTCCTCTCCCATGCCGGAAGTGATTGCGGTATTGCCAATGTAAATATCGGCACCAGCGGGGCGGAGATCGGCGGAGCTTTCGGCGGGGAAAAAGAAACAGGAGGCGGCCGTGAAAGCGGCAGCGATGCCTGGAAGGCTTATATGCGCCGCCAGACAAATACGATCAATTACAGCACCTCCCTCCCACTGGCCCAGGGTATTAAATTTCATGTATAACGTGTCACGAAACCGAAGATTGGACCGGTATTATGATTTCTGCGAAAAAATTGCAACTTTTGCAGTCTGAATCAATACCTGTTAAACCAAATTCAATACCCATGAGAAAGGCCAGTCTTTCATTATTGATATTACTTTCGGCGACGATCGTTTCTTACTCGCAACTAAAGGTGGCAATTGTTGCCGGTGGTCACCAGGCAACTGTTCTTGAAGAAAATAATTTACCTGACTGGAATGAAATCAAAGAAAACATTTCAGGCCGTGTCGGTGTCCATGCTGGTTTCGTGGCCGATCTTCCTTTCGCAGAAAAATCAAAACTCTATTTTCAGCCGGGGGTTATCTATTATAATAAAGGCCGTAAATATTCCCAGCAATTTGATCCGTCGACCAGTACCGTGACATCCATTAAAAGCACAGAATACATCAACTATATAGATGTTCCCTTAAACCTGGTGCTGAAATTCGGTAATAAAACCAGGTTCATTATTGGCGGCGGGCCCTACGGCAGTTTTTTCTTTACCGGCAAACAAACGCTGCAGGTATTTACCGAAACAGGAATTACGACGGATGAAGAAAATGATGATCTGCCGGTGGGGAAAAAACCAGGTCAGTACCGGGTATTAAACTTTGGCGTAAACGGATTGGCAGGTGTTGAGTTTGGACGTGTTTTCATAACGGCCAATTACAGCCGCGGCCTGAATGATTTTTATGAATCCGCAGATTATGAAGGAACGTTTAAGCACCAGGTTATTGGCGGAACGCTCGGGATATTTTTAGGCAATCCGGTTAAGATAGAAAAGAAGATAAAAGACAAGGATAAAGATGGGATAGCCGATGAACAGGACAATTGTCCTTCGGAGGCGGGGTCCGCAATAACCAATGGATGTCCCGATAAAGACGGCGACGGGATTGCTGACAGGGAAGATAAATGTCCCGGTACTCCGGGAATAAAAGCAAATAGCGGATGCCCAGTCACGGACCGTGATAATGACGGGGTAAATGACGCGGATGATAAATGCCCGGACGTTGCCGGTCTAATAAAATATAATGGTTGCCCTGTTCCCGACACAGATAAGGATGGCATTAATGATGAGGAGGACAAATGTCCGTCGGTAGCTGGTTACGGACGTTATGGCGGATGCCCCGTTCCAGATTCAGACGGGGATGGAGTAAATGATGATGATGATAAATGCCCGGGCGTTAAAGGAATTAGGGAAAAGAACGGATGTCCGGAGGAAATTAAAAAGGAATTGATTGAAAAAGTCAATTATGCGGCAAAACGTATTCAATTTCAGTCGGGTAAAGCCATTTTATTACCACAATCATTAAAAGTGCTTGATGAGGTGGCCTCTCTTTTGCGGCAAAACCCTGCTCTAAACCTGAAGATTGAAGGTCATAGCAGCGCGGATGGCAGTCTTGCGGGTAATATTAAATTATCTGAAGACAGGGCGAACAGTGTGGAGACTTACCTTGTATCAAAAGGAATTGACAGATCCAGGCTGGAGTCGGAAGGATTTGGTCCGTCAAAACCACTTAATAACGGTACTACAACCGCCGAAAGAGCTCAGAATAGACGTGTTGAACTGAAATTAAGCAACTAAGAACGCTTACCATTCGTCAAAAAATCGCTAAAGCCTCCTTAAACAGGGGCTTTATTTATGTAAAATGTATGAATGGTAATCAGTAATTTTGCGCCTTTATCAATTTTGCAGTATAAAATCAAACAAATGAATAATATAATGAAACGTACCCTTTTGCTTGCGCTCAGCGGATTGACGGGCCTGGCCCTGTTTGCCCAGAAAGATGAAGTGCCAAAGGGCTGGCACCTGATGGATAAAACGTCCAGCGGGTTTTATGGTATCAGCACAGATAAAGCCTATGAGTTTGTGAAATCAAAAAAACTTAAAAGCAAAACAGTAATAGTCGCGGTGATTGATTCAGGAATAGACACCACGCACGAAGACCTGAAAGCCATACTCTGGAAAAACCCAAAAGAGATCCCGGGCAATGGTGTGGATGATGATAAAAACGGATATGTGGATGATGTTCACGGATGGAATTTTTTGGGAGGACGTGATGGACAGAATGTAGAACAGGATTCCTATGAAGCTTCACGGGTTTATCACAACCTGAAATCAAAATACGAGGGAAAAGAAATTGATAAAAGCACCCTGGCACCTGATGAGTTATTTGAATATGAAATGTGGAAAAGGTCAGAAACCGAAATGGGTGGCAGTGATTCTAAAACCAGCAGTCTTGACCTTGTTTTATTAAAGAGAGCATTCAATGGTTGTATGAAAAGCGATAGTTTGCTTCGTAAAGCCATGGGCAAAGACAAGTATACGGGAAAAGAACTGGGTGAGTTTAACTCCGATGATCCCGAGGTAAAAAAAGCAAAAAACTCCCTCTTTGCCTTAATGTCTGCGAACGATGCCCTTGAAGTGAGTAATGTGGAATTCCTGGAAGGCTTTGGCGATTATGTAAATGGAGAAGAGAAGAAAGCCGAGGCCGGAAGCACTCCTCCCAAAAAATACAGGGCGGAAGTTGTACAGGACAATTATTATGATTTCAATGACCGGTTCTACGGAAATAATAATGTGATGGTCAGCAATAAATCTGCTTTGCATGGTACCCACGTTTCAGGGATCATCGCTGCTGTAAGAAAAAATGGCGTAGGAATGGACGGTGTTGCGGATAATGTCAGGATCATGAGTTTAAGGGCTGTACCTGATGGCGATGAACATGATAAAGATATTGCCCTGGCCATTCGTTATGCCGCGGACAACGGCGCCAGTGTGATCAATATGAGTTTTGGTAAAGGATATTCACCCGAAAAGAAATGGGTTGATGAGGCCGTAAAATATGCAGAAACCAAAGGCGTATTACTGGTACACGCAGCCGGCAATGATGCAAAAAATCTTGATACTACTTTTAATTACCCGAATCCTGTTTTTATTACTGAAAAGAAAAGAGCCGGCAACTGGATAACGGTTGGCGCCAGTGGTGATCCGAAAGCCGGGGGTTTAACCGCCAATTTTTCCAACTATGGAAAAGAAGAAGTGGATGTTTTTGCACCGGGCGTAAGAATATATGCCACCGTTCCGGGTGGTAATACCTACCAGAACCTACAGGGTACCAGTATGGCTTCACCCGTCGTTGCAGGTCTTGCCGCCTTTATCCTGGAATATTATCCCAGCCTCAGCCCCCAGCAGGTTAAAATGGTGATCGAGAAGTCGGCACAAAGCCCGGCTGACAACGTAAAGAATCCCGGAACAGGCGACCTGGTGAGTTTAGCAGACATCAGCCGGTCAGGTGGTGTGGTGAACGCTTACGAAGCTATTAAACTGGCATCGACCCTGAAGGGAGAAAGAAAACCAATTCCGGTAAAAACCAAATCAACGGTAAAACCCAAAGGCAAGAACTAATTAAAAATTTTCGGTAACCCCGGTCAGCTGGCCGGGGTTATTTTTTGGTCACGTTTCGATTTAGACCAAAAGTTGATTATTTTGCATTTCTTTAAACTCATACAACAATCATGAAATATTTTGCGCTGATCCTGCTGGCCTGTGGAATGGCAATGTTTACCGGCTGTAATAATAGTAAATCGGAAGATGCAACAACTGAAGCAACAAACCCGGCAGTCAATTCCGCACCGGCAACGGTACAGGGCAGTACTCCCGATAGTGCCATGAAGATTAACAACACAACAACTAACCCGGATGTACCAAAACTGAATACGCCCACCACTACCATCAGCACCGGGAAAGGATTGAACCCTGAACATGGAAAGCCCGGGCACCGTTGTGATATCCCTGTTGGCGCATCTTTGGACAGCAAGCCTACTCCTGCCGCTGCCACTACCACAATTCCCGCAACAGGATCAAAACCAACTGCACCTATAATCCCGGTAACGACACAGGCCCAACCAGCCGCCAATACTACCGTAACTACGGGTCTCAACCCCGAGCATGGAAAACCTGGTCATCGTTGTGATATCGCCGTGGGAGCCCCGCTTAACAGCAAGCCGGCGGCCTCAACCGTTACTACGCAACCGGCAACTTCGATCACACCGGTAATGCAACAACCTGCACCAATGACGCCAACCCTGCCAACCAGCAATTCCGCAACCGGGCTTAATCCGGAACATGGAAAACCCGGCCATCGTTGTGATATCGCCGTGGGAGCTCCGCTTAACAGTAAACCAAAACAATAGAAACCAGGCAGCCCGGGGAAGCAACTTATTTAAACTTTTTCCGTTAATTAATATCAGATTAATTCATCCCCATGAAAGTATCCGGTATGAAGAAAGCATTCCTCCTGGTTGTCCCTTTTTATTTGATCCTTGTAACTATATCCTGCAGTAAAGAAAATACAGGAGGAAATAATAACAATTGTAATGCTGTTCCCAAAGCTTTTGCTGCTGATGTAAATCCAATCATCCAGACTTTTTGTAACCAGGCAGCCTGTCATAATCCCGGTAGTGTAAACGGCCCCGGTCCGTTAACCAATTATACAGAAGTGTTTAATGCACGCACCAATATCCGTGCGCAGGTGCAGGCAGGTCTGATGCCCCAAAATACAACGCTGACAGCCGCGCAAAAAAACACGATCATTTGCTGGATCGATAGCGGGGCTCCCAACAATTAAATGGCTGTTGACCGGTTATCTATTTTTATCCCTCGTCTCCAACTTCCTCAAGCCTTTATCAATATATTTATGGCAAAAACTGTTTAACATGAGGAGCTATGCCTGTGTATTTATTTTAGGGTTGATCCCGGCCATTAGTTTCACCCAACCCGGTAGTGGGAACCTGACTGTTGAAAAAATAATGCGGGACCCGAAATGGATAGGGACCTCCCCCTCGGGAGTTTCCTGGAGCCAGGAGGAAAACAAACTTTATTTTCTCTGGAACCCGGAGAATGCTGACAGTGATTCACTCTATGCCATCACTGTGACAAACCCTATACCGCAAAAAATTATAGTTAGCGAGAAACAGGTGGTAAACAACCGCGGCAATTTCGTCTTCAATAATGACCGTACGGCGTATGTCTATACAAGAAATGGAGATATTTTTTATACCGATCTAAAAACTACAAAAACAAAAAGGGTCCTGCAAACCGCAGACAGGGAATCAAACCCCCAATTTTCTTTTAATGAATCCAAGATTGTTTTTACCCAGAACCAGAACCTGTTTGCCTGGGATATTGCCACCGGTGAAACCACGCAGCTTACCGGCCTGAAGAGCAGGACAGAATCAACCCTCTTGTCGCCCCCGGCAGCAAGAACAGTTAACCAGCAGGAACAGTGGTTAAAGAATGACCAGTTGCAGTATTTTGAAGTTTTAAAAAGCAGGAAAGAAAAAAAGGATGCTACTGATGCATACTCGCGTTCATTACCAAAGGAAAAAGAACTGCGTATTATTAATATTGATGATAAAAATTTGCAGAGTCTCAGCATCAGTCCCGATGGAAGATTTGTAAGCTACCGGCTTTTCAAAGCTGCCTCCAATGCGAAAGCAACGATCGTTCCAAGCTATGTAACAGAAACCGGCTTTACCACCGACTTACCCGCCAGGACAAAAGTGGGTGCGCCGCCAGGAATCGCTGAATTTTTTATTTATGACCGGGAGAAAGATACCGTGATGAGCATCAAAACGGATTCTGTTCCCGGGATACGTGATCTTCCGGATTACCTGGCGGATTACCCGAAGCAGGCAGAAGAAAGAACAAAAAAATTAACGGCCAGGACGGTTACAATTATTGGCCCTTCGTGGTCACCAAAAGGGACCTACGCAATCCTTGATATCAGGTCTGATGATAATAAAGACAGGTGGCTGATGCAATGGGACACACTAACCGGGAAATTGAAATTACTCGATCGACAACGGGATGAGGCCTGGGTCGGTGGACCCGGTATTGGTTTTGGAAGAACCGGCTGGACCAATGAAAACACTTTTTGGTTCCAGTCAGAAGCCACTGGTTATTCTCATTTGTATACCATCAATATCATCACCGGGGAAAAGAAAGCCCTCACTAAAGGAAACTACGAGATACTCCAGGCTCAATTATCCAGGGATAAAAAATATTTTTATATCAGCACCAATGAAGTGCATCCCGGTGAACAACATTTTTACAGGCTGGGCATTGCTGACGGCAAGAAAGAAAGAATAACCACAATGACCGGCGCCAACCAGGTCACGATTTCACCGGATGAAAAATGGCTGGCCATCCTTCACTCTTATTCCAACAGGCCATGGGAACTTTACTTGCAGGAAAACCCGCCTGCCGGCAGGCAGGCAAAGCCGGCAACAGCAATCCAGGTCACTGACAAGGCGCAGAGTCCCGAATTCCGTTCTTATAACTGGAAAGATCCTGAAGTAATCGTATTCCCGGCAAAGGATGGAGCACAGGTATACGCCAGGATCTATAAGCCCGCCAATCCGCAGCCTGGCAAACCAGCTGTGTTATTTGTGCATGGCGCGGGATACTTACAGAATGCACATAAATGGTGGAGCAGTTATTTCCGGGAGTATATGTTTAATAATATGCTTGCTGATAACGGATATTATGTGATGGATATCGACTACCGGGGCAGCGCCGGTTATGGCCGGGACTGGCGAACAGGAATCTACCGGCACATGGGTGGAAAAGATTTATCGGATCATGTGGATGCTGCAGGTTACCTGGTAAAAAATTTTGGAGTTGATCCCAAACGTATTGGTCTTTACGGAGGGTCCTATGGCGGGTTCATAACACTAATGGGTATGTTTAATGAGCCGGGTGTATTTGCAGCAGGTGCCGCTTTACGTCCTGTTACTGACTGGGCACAATATAACCATGGTTATACATCCAATATTTTAAATGAGCCGTTCACTGACAGCCTGGCTTACCGGAGAAGCTCGCCTTTTTATTTTGCTGAAGGCCTCAAAGGACATTTATTAATGTGTCATGGTATGGTGGATGTTAATGTGCATTACCAGGACGCAGTTAAATTAGCTCAACGGCTGATCGAATTGGGAAAAGATAATTGGGAGCTGGCCAGCTACCCGATGGAAGATCATGGATTTGTTGAACCCAGCAGCTGGACTGATGAGTATAAGCGGATTTTTAAGTTGTTTGAAACGGTTTTGAAGAAATGAGTCGCTGACCTTTGGTTTATGGTGGTTTAAAGTAGAATGCTGCAGAAATTGAAGAGCCGGTATAATTTTGGAAAAATTATTGAAACGATAAGTTTAGGGACAGCCAGCCTTGCGCAGCATTGAGGCAGGCTTTACCGGGTAAAGTGTTTTTCATTTGTAAGAACCTAACCGGGACTTTAAACCAAATGCATAAACCATAATCCTTTATATTTGTAACCTAACAATCGGTTATGGCGAAACAATTTGAAGATTTTGATGCCAACCTGGCCGGGGAAGAAGGAAAAACGGAAGAGACGAAAGCCAGTTGGTTCAAACGCATCAAAAAAGGGATTAATACCAAAACCTCTGAAAAAAAAGAAACACCTGAAGGACTCTGGGTAAAATGCCCTGATTGTAATTTCATCTGTACGGTCACCGAATTAAGGGAACACCTGTTTGTTTGCCCCAAATGCAATTTTCATCACCGGATCAACAGCAGCGAATACTATGAAATAGTATTTGATAATAATGAATTCACCGAATTGTTTGATAATATCCGCAGCAAAGATTTCCTGGAGTTTACAGACCTGAAGCCGTACAAAAAAAGACTGGAAGAGATCTGGAGCAAAACTGACCTGAAAGATTCCATGCGGGTAGCGGTGGGAAAGATCAGCGGGCACGAGGTCGTGGTTTCCTGTATGGATTTTGAATTTATCGGTGGTTCGCTGGGAAGTGTGATGGGTGAGAAATTCTCCCGCGCCGTAGACTATTGTCTTGAACACAAGCTGCCTTACCTGCTAATCAGTAAAAGTGGCGGGGCACGAATGATGGAAAGCGCTTTTTCCCTGATGCAGCTGGCTAAGACCAGCGGCAAACTCTCCCAGCTAAGCGATGCGAGGCTTCCTTATATCTCCTTACTCACCGACCCAACTTTCGGTGGTATCTCTGCATCTTTTGGCATGCTGGGAGATCTGAATATAGCCGAACCTGGTGCCCTGATCGGGTTTGCAGGTCCGCGGGTCATTAAAGAAACGATCAAAAAAGATCTCCCCGAAGGTTTCCAGCGCAGCGAATTTATCCTGGAACATGGCTTCCTCGATTTCATTGTACCGAGAAAAGAACTGAAAGAAAAATTAACGACGGTGCTGGGCCTGTTCAAGAACTAATGACTTACATTATGCCGAGACCTTTTGCCTTTCGGATCCCCGGTTTTGTAATCAGCATATCCTTTACCGCGCATTTATAAATACTGTGTCTACTAATACCCCTGAAATAGAAAATCGTTCTGTCTTTCATGAATTCTTCATCGATGGAAAATATGAAGCAGGTATGGTATTGCTGGGAACCGAAGTTAAATCACTGCGGGCAGGCCGGGCCAGTTTCAACGACAGTTATTGCCTCGTTCACAAAGGCGAAGTGTGGTTGAAATCATTGCATATCGCAGAATATTCACATGGTACGGTCAACAATCATGAACCCCTCCGGGACAGGAAGCTGTTGTTACAAAAAAGAGAGATAAAAAAAATAGAAGCCAAACTGAAAGAAAAAGGATATACGCTGGTTCCCCTGCGGATTTTTTTTACGGACCGGCAGCTGGTCAAAATCGAGATCGGCCTGGCCAAAGGGAAAAAAATGCATGATAAACGGGAAAGCATCAAACAAAAAGATGTGGAAAGAGAAATGAAGCGTTTCCTGAAATAAAGCTGTGTAAAACTTCGTTGAGAAAAGGAGATATATTTGACGATCTTCCGTTTTATGAAGAAAGCACTGGTTATACTGTTATTATTCACGTCGGTTTATTCCCAGGCACAATCGGTATTTGGTTACTGGTATGGCTATGCCAATGTAAAAACCAACAGTTCAGCCAATAACTACCTCGTGGAACTGGTCCTGCAACCGGAGCAGGGATATGTAAAAGGCATCCTCAATTACTACTTCAAGAATTCCTACCGCAGCCTCCAGGTAAAAGGGAATTATAACACCGCCAACCGCCAATTGAGTTTGTATGATATCCCGGTTGTGTACCATGGATCCCTGACCAATTTTGAAGTTGACTGCATGATGAATATGCAGGCCACCTTAAGGGTCACGAGGTCGGGGTCCAACCTGGTGGGTGCTTTTATCAGCCTGCCGGATTACCGTTATACCTGTGCGGATATCCGGCTGAACCTTACCCATAATGCCGACATCAGTAAGAAAGATTCGGTGCTGAAAGCGATCAGTGAATACAAAGAGAACTACCAGGTGTGGACTCCCTCCTATAACGATACAGATGTATCGGTAACTGTTATTCCGCGTAAGGTGGTGAATTATGTTACCGAAAACGAGTTCACTAAAAGGGAGAATGTAGTTATGCATGAAATAGAAGTGGATTCCGACAGTCTCCGGGTGGATGTGTACGATAACGGGGAAATAGATGGTGACATCATTTCCGTGTTTTATAACAAGCAGCTTATCCTGTCTAACCAGAAACTAACGCACAAATCCATCCATATAGATGTTTCACTTGACCCTGCGAAAGAGGTGAACGAAATATCCATGTTTGCGGAAAACCTGGGATTGATCCCGCCGAATACGGCTTTGATGCGGATCAGCGATGGAAAGAAACAGCATGATATACGGTTGTCAAGCAGTCTCGAAAAAAATTCAACAATCCGGATCAAACGGAAAAAAGACCCCGCAAAAATTCAAAAGTGACCCGCTAATCAAATAGCGCGGCCTGGTTGGTTTCTTTTGTTTTCACCCATTCCATTTCAGTGGATTTACTGTAGTCAGCCAGTTTTGTTCCCACGGTTCTGTAACCTGTCACTTCAGCGATCCTGGCAATTTTTAATTTGCCTTTCCTTATTTGAGCGCCCCGGCCCTGCTGCATCGCAAGGACAGGTTCTTCCGCTGTCGTTACGGCTTCTACATAATTACCCTCTCCCTCCTTTATAAACAGGAATTTGTTCTTTAAGGTGGTGGTCTCAATTTTAAATCGTTTGGCCATGAACTGCTTATTTTTCATATCCGCGTAAACGGCTGTCACAATCTTACCGGGGTTAAATTTTTCAATAAAGATCACTTTTTCCGAATCCAGTTTTTGCGTGAGCTCCTGGTCAGTTATTTCATAATTGCCATCGCTGTACACAACAAGTATCTTATCGTCTCCTTCGAATGTACCCAGGAATTCTCCCTTTTCATCCGTGTTAAGCCTTCCAAACTGGTCATCATACCAGAGTTTCCTGCCCGCGATGGTAGATACACCAGCTTCCTTTAGCCGTACCCCGTCAGATTTTATCGGGTACTTGGTGATGGTATTTCCCATGCTGCTCCGTCCCTTGATCTCCAGTTCCGCGAAATTGAACTCAAGTTCTTTTATCCGGGCTTTGCTGCCGGGTGTCAGCACGATCTTTACAACTTCGGCTTCCCCATTGGGCCAGGCTCTTAAATAATGCACTTTACTGTTCTCATCCCCTTTGGTAAGATCGTATTCCTTGTCACGGGTCACCCCGGTGATGTTGAAGCGTTTGGCAAAGCTTTTCCTGCTTTTACCATCCATATAGATCATATTGTAGGTCGTACGTTCGTCATTCTTCTGGAACACGGCCACATGAAGAATATCTTTCCCGATAAATGTCTTGTCAGATACTTTCACCACTTTCATGGTTCCCCGCCGTGTAAAAGCGATAATATCGTCGAGGTCTGAACATTCAAACAGTAATTCATCCTTTTTCAGTCCCGTACCGATAAAACCTTCTTCGCGGTTCACATAGAGCTTCGTATTCGCAATCGCCACGTTCTTGGCCTCGATCACTTCAAATTGTTTGATTTCGGTCTTTCGTTCCCTGCCATTTCCGTTTTTCTTCAGGAGACTCTCATAATAGGCGACCGCGTAATCCACCAGGTTATTTAAATCATGCTTCACCTGTTTGATTTCAGCTTCCAGGCTTCTTATCTGGTCATTCAGTTCATCAATATCCAGTTTATAAATGCGCCGGACAGGTTTTTCGGTGAGCTTAATAATATCTTCCCGGGTAATGGCCCGCTTTAACTGTTTCTTGAACGGGGCAAATGCCTTATCTATCGCCTCCAGTACTTTCTCCCAGGTTTCATGCTTTTTTTCCAGCTCCTTATATATCTTTTCTTCAAAAAATATTTTTTCCAGCGATGTATAATGCCATTTCTCCTGGAGCTCTTTCAGCTTTATCTGTAATTCTTTCTCCAGCAGTTCTTTTGTTTTTTCAACGGAGAGTTTTAATAATTCCTGCACCCCCAGGAACTGTGGCTTCTGTTCCACGATCACGCAGGCATTGGGTGAAACCGAGATTTCACAATCAGTGAATTTGTACAGGGCATCAATGGTTATGTCCGGTGAAATACCCGCCGCAAGATCAACCTGTATCTCTACCTCTGCCGCGGTATTATCGGTTACTTTTTTGATCTTGATCTTTCCCTGGTCATTTGCTTTAACAATCGATTCCATCACCTGGGTGGTCGTAACGCCATACGGAACGCTTCTTATGGCTAACGTTCTTTTATCAAGTTCTTCGATATGAGCCCTCACTTTTACTTTTCCGCCTCTTTTTCCCTGGTTGTAATCTGAAATATCAACCATCCCGCCTGTCAGGAAATCCGGGTACAGCTCAAACCGTTTACCCCGTAAATGTTTTACCGCCGCCTCCGTTACCTCGCAGAAATTATGAGGAAGTATTTTGGTGGACAGACCGACGGCAATACCATCAGCTCCCTGTGTCAGCAGCAGGGGAAACTTCATGGGCAGCGTTACCGGTTCATTTTTTCTCCCGTCATAACTGAGCTGCCATTCCGTTGTTTTACTATTGAAAGCAACTTCCAGCGCAAATTTGCTTAAGCGGGCTTCAATATACCGGGCTGCAGCTGCATCATCACCGGTTCTTACATCGCCCCAGTTACCCTGTGTGTCGATCAGCAAATCTTTTTGCCCCATATTTACCAGGGCATCACCAATACTGGCATCCCCATGGGGATGGTATTGCATAGCCTGCCCGATGATATTCGCGACTTTATTGTAACGGCCATCATCCATTTCCTTCATGGCATGAAGAATCCGTCGCTGTACGGGCTTTAGCCCATCCTCGATCGCCGGGACTGCCCTTTCAAGGATCACATAAGAGGCATAATCCAGGAACCAGGTCTTGTACTGTCCATGAAGGCCCATGTCATTATGCTGTACTCCTGTTAGTTTATTTTTTGCAGCACTCATAGTTTATTTCTTTCCGATCATTCTCAGGTGAGTATAAGTAAATCCCCGGGCCGTTTTTAATCCATATCCAAAAATCCTGTCCATAGAGGAATGCCCGAATAAAACGATTCCAATCAACTGCAACCCGGTATGCGGAAGCAGTAATCCCGTTACAAACAGGGCTACAGCAACACTCTTGTGATGAAACAAATTATAGGCGGTTGCCCCCGTCTTATTCCCCCCGGCATAACCAATCATGCTGATGTCCGGTCCCAGTGCCAGCAACAGGTACCACCACCAGGCAGCGTCTAAAAAGGAAAGAGCATAGAGGCTCAGTCCCAGCATGGCCATTTCTTCGAGCTTAATGATATTCTTCATTGGCAGATGTTGCGTCTTCTGGTTGTACAGACGGTTCCTGTTTGGTACCGGGTAATCTTACATCAAAATCTTTCCAGCCTTTATGGATTTCACCGGTCACTTCAATTTTTCCACGGCTAACCAGGTTTTTCATGCGCCACATGATAAAAACATCCCCGGTCTTTATTTTCATCCGGTGCAGGGTATTCGTCAGCGCCCGGGTGGCCTTCTGCCATTCCCCCGTAATATTTTTCAGAATTTCATTATCATAAAAACTTTCATCTTTACCGGCAATTTTTTTGCCGCCTTCGAGTATGCGGACCATGGCATTTTCCTCCGCAATTTTTCTCCATTCATCCGGGTCAATTTCAAATTCGCTCAGCGTGACCGGTCTCGCCAGCTTTTTAGCTTTTAAAAATTCTTTGGGCTGTATTTCGTTCAGCCAGGAAGGATAAAAAAGTTGTCCCTTCTCATTGATAAATGGCAGGTTGTTCAGGTAAAGGATCATCACCCTTCCCTGGTATTGCCTGAACTGCGGCATCAGCCAGTAATAGCCGGTCACATCATGCTGGTTCTGTCCCATCCATATCCAGAGTTGTTCCTCCGGGTTTTCGTCGAGCCGGTCTTTAAGTTGTCTCACCGTTTCCCGGTCATCAAAACTACCCGCCAGCCCTTCGCCGTAGGGAGAATCCTGCAGTAAGGTTTTCCACCATCCCACTCTCGCCTGCCAGCCATCTTCGGACTCTATATCGCGCAGGGGGCCAACAGCAAAATCATCTTTGATCTGTACCACATCCCCGGCAATGCTTTCATCGATCTTTATCACCTCTTTCATCAGGTCAACTTCACTTTCATTAAAAACGATATGTATCATATAGATTTTTTATCAGGTTGAATAATATAATAAACACAGGTTGTAAAAAAATTCCGTACAAACGGTATGGCCTTGATGATTACGGATTGCCGTTTCGGCTTCCAGCCAAATTTCCATTCATAGATGGGATTCAGAAAATAATGGCGGGTATGAAAAAAACGGTATCCCTGTTCTTTACAGATCTTTTCAAACCGCTCAATACTGATCCCTGTCTCCCTTATTTCCATCAGCGCGTCTACCGGTTCTTTTTTCTTTTTTAACAGCCAGCGGTACATACCGGCTGGCAGCAAATGTATATAAGGTAGTTTTGAAATCGTTGACTGACACATCTGCTGGTGACCGCCAAAGGGCATATACCAGGGTGGAAAACCAAAGAACACGATTCCGCCGGGTTTTAAAAAATGCTTCATCCACCCGATCAGTTTTGGCTGGTCATGGATGTGCTCAATCACATCCTTCAATACAATAATGTCAAATAACCCGTTAAAATCCTTTTGCACATCCACTTCATAAATGTCCTTTACCACGAACCGCAGCCTGCCCGCTGCTATATCTTCGGGCAGGAATCTTTGGGCATCCACAATCCTGGGGGCATCCAGTTCAACGCCTACCCCTTCACATCCTTTATTGATAAACGCTTTCAGGACTCCTCCCTCGCCGCAGCCGATTTCCAGCACCCGCATTCCTGGCTTAATCGGAAATTTTTCTTCAATGAACGGAATGACATACTTCTCGGCGTTTAAAACCTGGATGTCAAAGTATCTTTTCCTATCGGCGTGAAATTCGAACACGTTATAGTTAGTAATTAAGAATTAACAATTAATAATTAAGGCGTTCCCCTTTTCGAAGAGTTTATAATAGCTGTTAATATCTTAATTATTTCCTCGCAATCTGATATAAACGATTCAGCAAATTTCGCTTCCAATAATTGCGCATCCCGCATTAAACGTAACCAGTACCTTGTTTCTCTTGGTTCACGGTAGGCTATTTGCAGTTTGTTAATGAAGTCTTTCCTGGATGAGCCGCCGGCAGCCTCCTCTGTATTTGCGCCAACCGAAGTTCCGCTTCTTAGTAATTGCTGACATATTCCGGGATCCACCTTCTTTTTCCTCAGGTGAAGGTAAAGCTTCAATACGCGCAACCCGAAATCATAGGTCTTAGTAAGTATGAGATTTTCCTGCTTCACGGAACTGTTAATTACTAATTTTTAATCACTAATTATTTTCGACCGGAGCATCCAGCTCCACTTTCAAATTATTTATAATAAACTCCTGCCTGTCGGGTGTATTCTTGCCCATATAATATTCCAGCAATTGCTGTATATGTTCCCCTTCTTCGACCCGCATCAGTTGCTTTTTCATTTCTGTGCCGATAAACTGGGCAAATTCATCCGGGCTGATCTCACCTAACCCCTTAAACCTCGTTACCTCCGGTTTGACCCCCAGTTTTTTCATCGCCGCCTGTTTTTCCTGTTCACTGAAACAATAAATCGTTTCCTGCTTGTTCCTCACCCGGAACAAAGGGGTTTCCAGCACGTATACTTTTTCATGCTTTACAAGGTCGGGGAAGAATTGCAGGAAGAATGTCATTAACAATAAACGGATATGCATGCCGTCCACGTCCGCATCCGTGGCGATTATCACGTTATTGAACCGGAGACCTTCGAGTCCCTCTTCGATATTCAGCGCATGCTGCAGCAGGTTGAATTCTTCGTTCTCATACACGACTTTCTTGGTAAGGCCAAAGCAGTTCAGCGGCTTGCCCCGCAAGCTGAATACAGCCTGTGTTTCCACGTTTCTTGCTTTCGTGATCGAGCCGCTGGCGCTGTCTCCTTCGGTAATGAAAATGGTTGTTTCTTTTTGCTTCGCCACAAATTCCTCTTTTCCTTTCGCCGGGGCTTCATCATCCAGGTGATAGCGGCAATCCCGGAGTTTACGGTTATGAAGATTAGCCTTCTTAGCTCTTTCATTGGCCAGTTTCTTTATACCCGCCAGTTCCTTCCTTTCCCGTTCACTTTGTTCAATTCGTTTTTTTAAACCGTCAGCTATGGCTGGATTCTTGTGCAGGTAATTGTCTAATTCTTTGGCTAAAAAATCACCTACAAACTGCCGCATGCTGGGCCCGTTCACATCCACATTCGCCGAACCAAGTTTAGTTTTCGTCTGCGACTCAAAAACAGGTTCCACCACCCTCACTGAAACGGCTGCAACAATGCCCGTTCGTATATCAGAAGCATCATAATCCTTTTTAAAGAAATCCCGGATCGTTTTTACATAGGCTTCCCGGAAAGCCTGCTGGTGCGTACCGCCCTGCGTGGTATGCTGCCCGTTTACAAAACTGTAAATATCTTCCCCGTATTCATTGGTGTGCGAAAGGGCTATTTCAATATCATTCCCGGTCAGGTGAATGATCGGGTAACGGATCTCATCTTCATTGGTTTTTCGCTGCAGGAGATCCAGCAAACCGTTTTTACTGACAAAACTCTTCCCGTTAAAAATAATTTTCAGCCCCGCATTTAGAAAGCAATAATTCCAGATCTGGTTCTCTAAAAACTCGGGATGAAATTTAAAATGTTTAAAAACAGTTTCATCGGGGATGAAGGTGACCAGTGTGCCGTTTTGCTCCCCGGTTTTTGCCTCTTTGTATTCCTTGATCAAAACACCTCTCTCAAATTCAGCCGTCTTTTCTTTTCCTTCGCGGATGGCCGTCACTTTAAAATGATGACTCAGTGCATTAACGGCTTTGGTGCCCACCCCATTCAGACCTACTGATTTCTGGAAAGCTTTGCTGTCGTATTTAGCCCCGGTATTGATCTTACTGACGACATCCACCACTTTTCCAAGAGGTATACCCCGGCCGTAGTCACGGATGGAAACCGTTTTGCCGTCAATGGTCAGCTCCACCGTTTTGCCATAGCCCATCGTGTATTCATCAATACAGTTATCCATAACCTCCTTCACCAAGACATAAATTCCATCGTCGGGCGATGAGCCATCACCCAGTTTGCCGATATACATACCCGGCCTGAGACGGATATGTTCTTTCCAGTCGAGGGATTTGATACTCTCTTCGGTATAGTCAAACAGGTTGGAAGTTTCCTTTTCTTTTGCCATGTTCAGCGGTACGTTCTAATGGTAAATAGTGTGTTTTTCCGTTGGTTATCGGCTTCAGGTCAATTTATGGCTGACCCTCCGGGCAAATATACCAAAACAGGCTTTGTGCCCAAGATTTGGAGTTATTCACAGGTGGGGAAAATAATAGGTAACTAATCACTTTTCCGGCACGCACAAGTTGCCTAACTTTTGAAGTAAAACCAACTAATGCCGTTTCGCAACCTGGCCAGAATAATAGCATTATTGGCTCTCTCTTTTTTTTACGGATCTTTTTTTATACATGGCCAGAACAAAGATGAAAAACTGGCTGAACAGCGTAAACTGGAGGGAAATGTAATTTCAGTCAAAACTGTAACTGAAAAAATAAGAAATGCCGGCAGCCTCGCCACCTTTCATTTTATCCGTAAAAATTATAGCGCCGGCGACAGCCTGATTCAATTGATGATCGAATGGGCAACTAGTTCAGGAAAGAAACAGGATATGTTTGCAGCATACAGGTCGGGCGGGTCCAGCTATGCTAATTCTTCTAATTCCGAAAAGGCGGTGACCTGGTATCTCCAGGCACTTAACTATGCCATTAAAGAAAGAATGTCAAATGAGGAAATAGTCATGTTATCTATACTCGGCAGGTTTTACAGCAGCCAGAGAGATTTTGATAAAGCCAATGAATACTATAACCGGGTAGACCTTAATAAAGACGGCATTGAAGATAGTACAAGGTATAATTATTTCTACCGCAAAGCGCACATGTACTTCATGCAGGGAAACAGACTGGAAGTATTCAAAAATCAATTTGCAGCTAAAAAATATGCAATTGCCTCAAACAATCCAAAATATATTGCCGAAGTCAGCCAGGTACTTGGGGGAAATTTTGCAGAGATCAAAGAATTTGAAAAAGCAATAACATATTACCAGGCAGCAAAAAAAGAGTTTGAAAAAATTGGCCTGGTTGCCGGAGTATTGAACGATGACAATTTAATTGCTGATGCTTACAGAGAAATGAAGAATTTTTCCATGGCGGAAAAATTATTCGAAGATGTTATTAAAAGAGCGGAACTGACCTCTAATTTCAATTACAAATACAGCGCAGTATTGGGAATTTGGAGAATCTATTATGATCAGAATGAACTTATTAAAGCAGCAGCAGCAGGAAAAAAGTATAAACTGGAAGATTATTTTACCCAGATAGGTGATACAGCTTCTTCCTTCAATATTAAAGCTACTTATCAATTTATAGCCAACAACCAGGATTCTGCGGATTTCTATTATCGTAAGTCAATTGATTATGCATATCAATATTCGCCGAAGATAATTTTGGCAAGTAAAATATATGATTACGCAGATTTTTTAGATGAATGTAAAAGATATCCGGAAGCCTTACAGCAAATGAAGTTGTCACTCGCAATATATGATTCAATTGCTGATATCAGGAACCTTCCTTTGATTTATCAGAATCTTGACTCTGTTTATACAGCATTAAGCGATTATAAGAATGCCTGGCAGGCCCGAGGCAATTATTACATGTACCGGGACAGTCTTGACAACCTGAGCAGAAAGGACGAGATACTAAAAGAGGAAATAGCTGCCGAGGAAGAAAGTATGAAAAAAGCGGAGGAAGCAGAAATAAAAGCAACTGAAAGAAAACATGATATTCAATACCGGGTCATTATCCTTGGTGGTATTTTATTATTGACAGTCCTGCTGATCATTGGCTTCTTTCACCCGCCCCAATGGCTGGTAAGAGGACTGACCTTTGTATCATTTATCTTCATTTTTGAGTTTATTATCCTCATCCTGGATGCAAGACTCCATCACTTGTTTCATGGAGCACCCTTACCCATATTAGGCATAAAGGTCCTGATCGCCTGTCTCCTTGTACCCCTGCATCATATCACGGAAAAAAGAGTGACCCGGTTTCTTCAATCAAAAAAATTACACCGGTTGAAAACGGTTTTTAAAGATGAGCCCGTAGAACCTCATGTGCCTGGAAATGCCGGCTGACCAAACTCTTCTTCACCCATGACCTTACTCACTACCCGGTGTTCATATCTTTTATACTTTAGTTCTTTAACGTATGATCATGAAAAATCTATGCTTCGTTCCGCTGTTGGCTTTACTCACTTCCTGCCAGCCCACTAAAATAACACAGATATGGACGGCAAATGAGGCTGCTCCCAAAAAATATAAGAAAGTACTTGTGCTGGGTGTACTTCCCGAATCAGAAAATGACCTGCAGGTGAAAATTGAAAACCACCTGGCGGATGATCTCCGGGGAATGGGCTACCTGGCCATTGCCAGCAACAAAATATACCCTGCCGGGACATTCGCGAAAGGCGATACCGCCAAAGCAAAAACGGCCCTGGAAGGAAAGGGTTTTGATGCCGTCATGACAATCGTCCTACTGGATAAAACGAAGCAACCTTATTTTGTTCCCGGGAAAGTAACTGACTATACAAAATTCAACCAGCTCAGCGGGTTCACCAGGTATTACAATACCGTGGCCGAGCAGATCTACACCCCTGGTTATTATGGAGAAGAAACCAAATACGTCTGGGAAAACAATTTTTATGACCTTGTTTCCAAACAAATGATTTATTCGGCACGAAGCCGTTCATTTGATATTACTACTAAAACAACACTGGCCCACACTTACGGTCAATTGATGGCGGCCAGCCTGGTAAAGAAAAATATCCTGGTCAAACCGGAATCCATGAAGGAATAAAATATTCCTGGTTTCCCTCAGTTACCCCGCAGGGACTTCCCGCCGTGGCGGGATAAACTTCTCCTCCCAGTTTTTGCAAGCAAAAGGCAATGCTATGCATTGCCCGGTATCCCTTCGTGACCCCGCAGGGACTCGAACCCTGGACCTACTGATTAAGAGTCAGTAGCTCTACCAACTGAGCTACGGAGTCGGGACAGCAAATATAATTACTGAACGGGTGATCCGAACAGGCCTTCCGCTTTGTATGGTTTTTTTGCCATTCATCAAAACAACCGGGTGAAATAACCGGGTTTTATTGTAACTTTTAAGTATAAAATTTCAGCACATGAAAAAATTGGTGGTCGCCGTAGCATTGATGGCAGGTGTTGCAGCAGTCGCATTTGCCAGTTTCACATCCAATAAGAAAAAAGCAAACATTGAAAAAAAGGCCGAGAAAAAGGAAATGAAAAAAGAATGTAAGCGGACCTGTATTTTCAGTTAAGCTATTTTCAAAAAAGTTTGATACTTCCTGCAGGGACCAGCCGGCCTGCAGGAAGTATTTTGTTTCAGAACCGGACCGCCTGTACTAATTTCCTTGTCAATCCTCTCTGCTGACGGTAATTTCAATACATGAAAAAGATCTTCCCGCTTTTTGCCTTCCTGCTCCTGTTGGCCGTGGATGTTTTTGCCTGCACCACCTTTTTTATCAATAAAGACGGACAAATGGTATTCGGCCGCAATTATGACTGGGTGACAGGGAATGGGATGGTTTGCACCAACCAGAAGGGATTATCCAAAACCTCCCGTAAGACAAATGACGGAGAGACGATCAGCTGGGTGTCCCGTTATGGCAGCATTACGTTTAACCAGTACGGCAAAGAATTTCCCACCGGCGGAATGAATGAGCAGGGTTTAGTGGTAGAGCTGATGTGGTTGGATGGTACCCGGTACCCTGAACCAGATCAAAGACCCGCCCTCGGTGTGTTGCAATGGATACAATACCAGCTTGACAACTGTGGTTCTGTAAAAGATATTATCGCTACAGATAAAAAGATAAGGATCGCTTCCAAAGGAACCACGCCCCTGCATTATTTAGTTGCTGACGGTGCAGGTAATGTGGCAACGATTGAATTCATCGACGGTGAAATGCTGGTACATGAAGGAAAGGATCTTCCATTTGCTGTCCTGACCAATAACTCCTACGAGGAATCCATAAACCAAACCGCCGCTGCCATAAAATCTTCGGGTGGAAATGTGCGTTCATTTACAGACAACTCAATTGACCGTTTTGCCACTGCCTGCAATATGGTGCAGCGATTTCAGCAAACGGACCTGGGTGTGCCTGTTATTGATTATGCCTTCAATATACTCGGCAAAGTGGCGCAGGGCTCTCATACAAAATGGAGTATTGTGTACGACATCGGCCACAAAAAAATCTATTTTAAAACAGCTGAACAGCCACAGCAGAAATCCCTGTCTTTTTCAGCTGTTGATTTTAGTTGCCGGGCTTCCTCGAAAATATGGAATATGAACCAGGCTGTGGAGGGCGATATAAGCGCGTTACTGGTTCCCTTTTCCATCGATGCTAACCGGGACTTGGTTGAAAAATCATTTGAAGAAAGTGCCAGCCAGTTCACGGTTACGGAGGAGGTAAAAAGATCGACCTGGGAATACCCGGCCAGGATCTCTTGTCTAAAACAGGATTAAGCCGGGCCTGATGTAAAATTACTAATAATTAGTATAACTAATTGACTATTAATAATTAAGACGCTATTTTTATACGTCAATTTTCGACCAGTCAAAATTTTACACTTTTGCATTGGGTCAAAACCCTAATTTTGACTCATACTCCTAACCCATCAGATTCCCCCATTTTCGACTGCAGTAGTGTCCCATTAAATTCAATTTATTAACACGGAAAAAGTATTGCACAACCATTTTAAAAGGGAGGACTTATGTACTCGTATGATTTGCTGGAGACCGGTTGTTACTACCTGGTGAAGGAAAAAGAGGATTCGCCGATTACACTGATTAAAGTTGCAGTTGAATCTGATCATTGCCTGTTCATTCAGCGTTTTGATGACCCGACAGAAACAGAGTGGAAACTGAAAAAAGACAGCCTGCATGACATTATCGAATGCCTGAGTGATGAAGCGGTGAAAACCTGGGAAGAGCATTACAAAAGCAGCGAGGATGCGTATTATGAGGAAGAAGATGATGATGAATGATCTGGCGATCCGCTCATGTAAATTCGTTTTACCGGTGATTGAAATAACCTATTTTAGCCTTACCTGACCGGTAGGCAGGTTTATTTCAATCACTTTTTTTATGACTAATTTTTCAACCGGGAGAAACCTCCTTATCGCAACGGCTGTTCTTTGCTCCTCCCTGGCAGCGGCACAACCGGCACCCGTAGCGCAGGAGGAAAATACCCCCACGGATTACCTGACAAAAGATTTTCATGCGGGACGACGGGAGGCGATGCGGAAAGCCATGCCGGCGAACTCGGTGACCGTAGTATTTGCTTATCCCACCCGTACGTTTTCGAACGACGTGGAGTATATCTTTCACCAAAACCCGGATCTCTATTATTTCAGCGGTTACAAAGAACCTCACTCGGCCCTGTTTATTTTTAAAGAAGAGCAGGTTGATTCTGCCGGTAATAAGTATAACGAGATTCTTTTTGTTCAGAAAAGAAACCCGCAAATGGAGCAATGGACCGGTAAACGGATGGGTGTGGAAGGGGCGCAATCAAAACTGGGTTTTGCCACCGTTTACAATGGAGAAGACCTGAAAAAATTCAGTTTTGATTTTTCGAAGCTGGATAAGATACTGCTGGATAATTTCCCGGTGGATATACCTGACAACAAACGCGACAAAGCGGACCTGTATGATGTCATCCAGGTCTTTAAACAAATAGCCTCCGTACCGGCTGACCTGTCAAAGGATAAACGATTTGATGCTGCCACCTACCGGAAATTAACAGCGCAGTTACGTGAAATAAAAACGCCGGAGGAAATGGACCTGATCCGCAAAGCGGTCGAGATTTCCTGCCAGGGCCAGAATGAAGTAATGAAAGCGGTCCATGCAAATATGTCTGAGCTCGAAATACAGGGCCTGCATGAATTTGTGCACAAAAAATACGGGGCCGAACATGTTGGCTATGGTTCCATCATTGGATCCGGTGAAAATGGTTGCACGTTGCACTATGAAGTAAACAGTAAGACTAAAATCGGGAACGAAATGATCCTGATGGATGTGGGAGCAGAATACCATGGCTACACCGCGGATGTGACCCGCACGGTTCCGGTCGACGGGAAGTTTTCTGCTGAAGAAAAAATGATCTATCAACTGGTGTATGACGCACAGGAGGCCGCTTTCCAAACGCTGCGGGATGGGGCAAAATGGGCAGACGCTGAAAATGCAGCCCGGGAAATCATTACAGATGGACTTGTAAAACTGGGCATTGCCAAAAATAAAAATGAAGCCAATAAATATTATCCGCACGGGCTTGGCCATCATATCGGGCTGGATGTGCATGACCGCGGTACATACGACCGGCTAAAAAAGGACATGGTTATTACTATTGAACCGGGTATCTATATTCCCCGGGGAAGCGATTGTGATAAGAAATGGTGGAGCATTGCTGTCCGAATTGAGGATGACCTGCTTGTTACCCAGGACGGGTATGAACTCCTCTCCCATTTTGCGCCCCGCAAAATTGAGGATATCGAAAAAATGATCGCTCAGAAAAGTGCCATCGATGATTTTAAGTTACCACCTTTAGAATCCGGGAAGAAGAAAGGATTCTGACAGCATAAATTGATTGATAGAATTAAAAAGCCGCCCACTTCATACCGGGCGGCTTTTTACAATAAGTGTTGTAAACGATTATGGATACACAGCTGTAAAGGTTCCGTTTGTAATAGACACCGATCCGCCTGCCATGTTTTTAACGGTACCTGCGAATTTTCCTGTTATCGTTTTGGTAGCCGTATTGTGAGTGATATTATTAAATATCACACTTGTCCCCGCTGTACCCGGGTCGGCCGTCCAGATATCCCCCGCAGGGAAATTAAAAATGAAAGCACCTGTGTTACTCGTGGTCGACGCTGTGTTGTAGGTATCACTGCTTGTAATTCCACCGGCAAGGTCTACCAGCGAAAAAATAAGGGTTTCAATAGCTGCATTCGTACCGGAATATCCAAAATTGGTAAAACCCATAATGGATTGGTAGGTTACATTGTCCGTATTACCCTGGTAGGTTGTAGTACCCTGTTTGAAACTCCAGTCAATGCTCGGCGCCGCGGTACAGATAATTGACACTGTACAGGGCGGCGTACCGAGTGGTAAATTGAATGTCCCGCTGTTAGTTGGCGAGCCTGAACCTGCCAGTGTAATATTATTGGCCCCGGTAGTAAAGGTTCCCGATGCAGAAAAAGTCATCCCGTTAATGGAGGCGCTGATGTTATAGGGTCCGCCGCTCGTAGCGTTCACGGTAATATCAATCGTGTTTCCGGCACCAAGCGCAACACCCGCCTGGTAAGTCCCATTTACGGTTGCGCTGCTGCAGTCAAATGAATAGGAAGCCCCGGCTACAGTTATAACCTGGAAATTACAGGTAATGGCACCGTGCGTGATGGGTACGGTAATCGTACCCGGGGTACCGGTTGGGATGGAACTTGGTGTTCCTGTCAGGACTACATTCTGCACGCCGGTGGTTGTAAATACACCTGTTCTAGTAAAAGTCATTCCATTGGTCGCCGTAGATGACAAAGTATAGGTTCCGATGGTCCCGACATTAACAGACAAAGTAACCGTATTGCTGCTGTTCAGCGCAGTTCCGATTATATAAGTCCCGGCTGCTGTAGCGCCGGAGCAATTAGGTGGCGTCGCTGTACCCGAAGTTTCGAGGGTGAAGGTGGCAGGTCCGCCAGCTCCGGATGGCAGGGTTGTAACCTGCACGTCACAAACTGTTCCGTCAAAACTAACCACGAAATTTTGAGTGCCTGCAGCAAATGGAGTTCCATTGGCTCTCAAAGTAACAGTAGTCATACCCAGGGCTGTGAATGTTCCCGTGGCACGAAAATAAAATCCGTTCACGGTATCCGTTGTTATTACATAAGTACCCGTCTCGGTTACATCCACATCCACGGTAATGGTATTTGTGGCAGCTACCAGGGGTGTCGCTACTTCGTATACCCCATTCACCGTTTTTGGAAGACAATCACCGGAAGCCTCGTCCTGCAGGCTGCCGTGACCGGGCGTATTACCCAGTTCAAAGCTCAGTTCTTTCTGGCACCCGGTCATCACTAACATTCCCAAAGCCAGCCAGTAAATCAAATGTTTTTTCATAAAAGGAGAATTATTTTTAGCCCCTAAAAATAAGACTATTTTCCGTACCAAAGCCCTGCCGGGGAGAGGAAAGGGCTATGCCTGTTGATTTTCATGGAAAACTATATCCTGATTTTGAGATAACTTGTCCGGGTGAAAAACGTTTTGTTCGCAGTTTTATTATTTAAAGTATATAACCCCTTTTCTTAATACAAGCAAATGAAAAGAAAAACATTCCTGCGGGCTTCTGCGGCAGTGATCGGGAGCAGTTTTTTGCCTTCCGTTGTCACAGCAACCGAACAAAAGAAAAGACCGGTCCGCTTCGCACACCTGACAGATATCCATGTAAAGCCGGGCCTGGTGCAGGAAGCCGGCATGGCCAAAGCCCTTCACCATGCCCAGGGATTAAACCCATCTGTTGATTTTATCATCAATGGCGGTGATCTTATCAATGATGCCCTTGATGCCGATAAAGCAAAAACCAAAACGCAATGGGACCTGGCGGGAAATATTCTGAAAAAAGAAAACAGCCTGCCGGTTTATCACACGATCGGGAACCATGATGTGTGGGGCTGGTTTATTAAACAAAACAAGCCGGATAATGACCGCCTGTACGGCAAAATATGGGCGGTTGAGGTCCTGGAAATGAAAAACAGGTTTTATAGTTTCGGCAAAGGCAACTGGCATTTTATCGTGCTCGACAGCACACAATTAAATCCTGCCGGTGGGTATACCGGCAAACTTGACGGGGAACAAATGGATTGGCTTCAGCAGGAACTTCAACAGGTGGCGGCAGAAAAATATATCTGTATCGTATCGCATATTCCGGTTCTTTCCATTTGTGCAGGCTTGTTTTTCGACAAAACGGAAGCAAACGGTGATTTGCTGATCAAACGAAACCTGATGCACACCGATTTCCTGGCACTTAAAAAAATATTTTCCCGGTATCCAAATATCAGGACCTGCATCAGCGGTCATATTCATTTGCAGGATGAATTAGATTATCTTGGAGTCAGGTACTATTGCAATGGTGCCGTCTCGGGCAATTGGTGGAATGGTTCCTTCCAGGAGTTTGCTCCCGCCTATGCCCTGATGGAATTCTTTACTGATGGAACAACGAAACGCAAAATGGTCAACTATAACCAGCCATAAAACTGAACCAGGAAAAATCATGCGTAAAATATTACCGGCCTTTCCGTTTTTTTTTATTTCTTTTTTATTGCAGGCTCAGAGTCCCTCGGTGGAAGTGCTTACGTCGGGCACCAACACCCATATCAGGGGGTTGAGTGTCGTAAATGATAATGTGGTATGGGTGAGCGGCCACAACGGCACAGTGGGCAGGTCAACCAATGGAGGAAAGAACTGGAAATGGGTAGTCGTTAAGGGTTTTGAAAAAATTGACTTCCGGGATATTGAAGCGTTTGATGCCAGTACCGCTATTATTATGGGTGTGGAAACGCCTGCCTATATATTGAAAACTACAGATGGCGGTGAATCATGGAAAGTGGTGTATGAAAATAAAACGAAAGGGATGTTCCTGGATGCGATGGAATTCTGGAATGAGCAGGCAGGCATTGTGATCGGCGACCCGGTGGATGGGAGATTCTTTGTGACCCGCACCTTTGATGGTGGTTCCAGCTGGCAGGATATCCCCCTGGATAAAAGACCCAAAGCCGACAGTGGTGAAGCCTGCTTTGCCGCCAGTGGCACCAATATCCGGGCCCTGGATAATGACGAAGCCGTTTTTGTCAGTGGTGGACGCCGGTCAAGGTTGTTTAAAAGAGATGAAGCAATCGACTTGCCTATTATACAGGGTAAAGAAACCACCGGTGCCAATTCAATTTCCGTATGGGATCGTTTCAAAAAAAATGGCGGGAAAAAAATGATCGTTGTGGGCGGCGACTTCAGTGCTGACTCCTCGACTATTAAAAATTGTTTTATTTCACACAATGCCGGAAAGACATGGTTTGTTCCCAAAACAGCACCCCATGGATACCGCAGTTGTGTGGAGTTTGTATCCGATAAGGATATTTTTGCCTGCGGCCTGAACGGGGTGGATTACTCATCCAATGGTGGAAAGGATTTTCAATGGATCAGCCGGGAGGGTTTCCATGTTTGCCGGATCGCAAAACGAGGCACGGCCATTTACCTGGCTGGTGCCAATGGTAAAATCGCAAAGATCACCTGGAAATAGTTGTTACAGGTTATCCAGTATTTCCTTTACACTGGGTCTTTTCTTATAATCCGATTCAAAGAACCTGTAGGTGACCGTTTGCTCTTTGTCTATGATATAAACGGCAGGAACTGGTAGGTATTTACCATTAGCTCCATTGCTTTTTTCAATATCCAGTCCCGCATTACGATACCGGGTAATAGTATTCTCAGGCACTTCAAACTCCACATCGTATGCTTTCATGATTTTCAGTCCTTCATCATACAATACCGGGAATTCCGCTTTTGTTTTTTCAACGGTTAATGCAATATTCTCCGGTTTCTCCGGTGAAACTGCCACTATCGTAGCACCTTTACCCGTTATCAGTTGGAGGGAATCCTGTAAACGGGATAATGCCTTATTACAATAAGGGCACCATTGACCGCGGTAGAACACGAGTACGACTTTCCCTTTTTTCAACAGTTCCTTTAATTGAACAGGTTTGCCATGCTGGTCTTTAGCTTTGAAATCCTGGGCCTTTGAGCCTATAAAAAGACCTTCCGGTGCTTCCTGTGCCGCAAGGAACACCACCGTAAATACAAAACAGACTGACGTCAAGATTCTTTTCATAATACCCGGTTATATTGCAAATCTAACAGATAAGCATTTCAACTTATAGTCAGGAAGGCGACGATTAACATAAGATTATTTTTTTCTTACTTTTGCGGGATTGCTTTAAAAACTGAACCATGTCTAACACTCACCAGGAAAAGTATATTACCAAGCTGCTGATCGGTTTTTCCGCTGTTATAGCAGGTATCTTTTCTATTCTTTATGCCTGTTTTGAAAAATCCCAGGTAAGTGACTGGTATTTTTGGGGCATTATCGCTTCCGTATTGATCTGTACCGGGCTTTTCTTCCTCCTGACGGCCATCGTGCATAAAATAAAGGCCGATCTCATCAAAAGACAAAAAGTAAGGGAACAGCAAAAGACCTTTACGGCTGATTCCGTATAAGCTCACCCGAATCTTTTACTGAACATAAAATAGACTGCCCCGACCAGGAAAGCGAAGCTCACCAGGTAACGCCAATGGAAAGGCTCTTTCAAATACAGCACAGCAAAGACCGCAAACACCACCAGTGTAATCACTTCCTGTATCATCTTTAACTGGAAGCCAGACAATCCTTTTGCATAACCATGACGGTTAGCAGGTACCATCAGCGTGTATTCAAATAAAGCAATAAACCAGCTCAGCAATATCGCTTTCCATAGGGGCCAACCCTCCTGCTTCAAATGATAATACCAGGCAAAAGTCATAAAGATGTTAGAAGCAAGGAGCAGGATAATTGTGCGCATATCAACTTCAGCTTATTGTTTTATAAAAAAAGTCCTGCACCCGCAGGACTCTCATTACTTTATACTTTCACGGCCCCCTCTTTCAGACCGCGCAACTAATTCTGAACTTCCAGGTTCCGGAAATCCACCGGCACCAGGCGGCTCACGCCCGGTTCCTGCATCGTCACACCATAGATCACATCGACAGTGCTCATCGTCATTTTGTTGTGTGTAACAATGATGAACTGTGAATTCTCACTGAACTGCCGTATCATATTGGTGAACTTACCTACGTTGGCGTCATCAAGCGGCGCATCCACCTCATCGAGTATACAAAACGGCGCTGGTTTGATCAGGTAAATGGCAAACAGCAGGGCCGTTGCTGTCAGGGTCCTTTCTCCCCCGCTTAACTGGGTTAAGGAAGAGGGACGTTTGCCTTTTGGTTTTGCAATAACATCAATGCCTGTTTCCGCGATATTCTCGGGGTTTTCCAGCACAAGGTCGCACTGGTCGTCATCTGTAAATAATGTTTTAAATACTTTCTGGAAATTCTCCCTTACCAGGTGAAAAGTGTCGAGGAATTTCTGGTTGGCCGTTGCCTCCACTTCTTCTATCGTTTTCATCAGACTGTCCTTGGCATTTACCAGGTCATTCTTTTGTTCTACGATAAACTCATATCG
>JANWIJ010000022.1 GCA_025449935.1 Chitinophagaceae bacterium | reverse complement strand
GTATAATTAGTCCCCGTGTTTGCCCTGAGTAATACATTTTTGCCTGAACAGAAAGTCGTCGACCCGATAGGAGTTATTGTTGCCAGCGGCAACGGCTTAACCACCACATTTAATCCAGCAGAGGAAACAGAACATCCCCAGGCATTGGTGACCACAACCGAATAACTTCCCGTGGTGTTGGCTGTATAGGTTGATGATATAGCCCCGGCGATATCAGCCCCTCCCCTTTTCCACTGATAGATATAGCCCGCGCCTGCAGTAACTTTCAGTTGCACAGTTTTGTCTTCACAAAATGTCGTTGCTCCCGCAGCTGCTAAAGCTGCCAGCGGTACATTGTTTACCGTTACATTTATTGCTGCTGATGTTGCTGAACAACCCGTGGCGTTTGTGACCACTACCGAATAAGCTCCCGCTGCTGTCGCTGTATAAGTCGACGAAGTGGCATTATCGATATCGACTCCTGCTTTTTTCCATTGATAAGTATAACCGGTGCCGGCAGTAGCTTTCAGCATTACATTTTTACCGGCACAGAACAATACCGGACCAGTTCCTGCTACAGTCGCCAGTGGAGGATTGACTACTGTTACAATAACGGTTTCAGAAGTTGAAGATTTGCCAAAGGCATCCGTGACGACAACCGAATAATAACCGCCAAGAGTTGCTGTATAGTTTGATTGATTGGCTCCCGCAATGTTCACACCCGCTTTTTTCCACTGATAAGTATAACCAGTTCCTTTGATTGTTTTCAACGTCACACTCTTACCGGTACACACTGCCACCGGTCCTTCCGCTGTAATCGTTGCGATTAAAGTCGGAATATCAGCAGGAACATTAGCTATCCAAACCTCGCTGCCAAACAACTCATGGGTAGCCGCTACCAACATCTTTGAACCGTATTCGAAAATTTCAGTGGGATTCGACCCCGAAGCACCGGGTTGTATTTCACTCACCAGCCTTGTACCCAACTCTGCACCGTTGCTCAGCCAAACTTCATTGCCATGCACACCGTCATCGGCAGCAAACAATATATTGGGCCCAACTTTTTTGAGGGCCGTTGGATTGCTGGCAAAAGCCCCGGGTTTAATATCTTTTACCAAAATGGTTCCGCTATTAGTACCATTACTTCCCCATAACTCGCGACCCGCTACGCCATCATCGGCAGCAAAAAGCACAATGCCATTCAGATTAGTAAATAAACCTGGATTGCTGCTTGCTGGTCCATTGTTGATATCTTTCACTAAAACAGTTCCGGCTTCGGTGCCATTGCTTTTCCATACTTCAACACCATTTACTCCATCATCAGCGGCAAAATAAAGTGCTCCATTGATATTAGTTAAAAATGAAGGATTGCTGCTGCTGCCGGAAGCATTGATATTCTTTACCAATACAGTTCCGCCCTCGGTACCGTTGCTTTTCCAGAGTTCAACGCCATTGGCGCCATCATCTGCAGTAAAGAAAAGATTTCCGTTTACGTTTGTTAAGAATGAAGGATTGCTATTACTGGTTGTATTTATATTTTTGATCAGCACCGTTCCTGCTTCGGAGCCATCACTTTTCCAAAGCTCGATACCATCAGTTCCGTTATTGGCAGTAAAGTATAGTACCCCATTTACATTTACCAGGTTGGCAGGATTACTGTTACCTGCAGGGTTAATGTCTTTTACCCGCACCGTTCCTTGTTCTGTCCCGTCACTTTTCCAAAGTTCGAAACCAGTGGTGCCATCATTGGCAGAGAAGTATAAAAATTGCCCCACAGACTGAAAGTTGTCGGGCTCGCTGCCTATACCATTCGGCGCAGTATTAATATCTTTTACCCTGACCGCATCGGCTCCATTTGCACTAATCTTCCATAATTCATATCCGCCAAAATTGTTACTGTGACTGCTGGTGCCGGAAATAAATAATACACCATTATGGTTTATCATGTCCAACGGATAACTGTGTGTTCGCCCATTAATTCGTTCTGCTTTTACAGTTCCTGAATATGTTCCGTCTGTTTGAAAGACGCTCCTGCCTACAAACGGGCCCGGGCTATTTACGTAACTCAGGACTGAAAAGTAAACAACGCCATTTGCAGCAATGAAGTTTTGGGGGCTGCCGTCAGGTGAGGGCACTATATTTTTTACTAATACAGTGCCGATGGCGGTTCCATCCGTTTTCCATAATTCATAACCATTTTGTGGTTCGAATGCTGAAAAGTAGGTTATGCCGTTTGCACTAACAAATTCAAATGGCAAGGTGACAAGAATTTGCTGGTAACCATCTTTCACTACAACAGTTCCAGCCGGAGTGCCATCGCTTTTCCAAACCTGAATATTACCAGCGGAAGTAGTAAAATAGAGGACACCGTTTGAATTGAAAAAATTTATTGGACTGCTGCCTAATGACCCGGAAACAATGTCTTTTACTATCATCGTTCCCCCGGCTGTCCCATCGCTTTTCCAAAGTCCCCATCCATTAACGTCATCGAATCCGCTAAAAAACAATACACCATTTACATTGGTTAAATAGTCAGGGATTCCAGTGAAACTGGTTATTACTTCTGTACCTGCTGGTGTTCCATCTGTTTTCCATAAACCATACCCATGGAGTGAAGTAGTTGCAAAAAAATAGACAGTGCCGTTCGCCAATGCAAAGCTTCGAATAAAGCTTCCACCGGGGCCATTCTCCATATCCTCTACCATCACGGTTCCTGTTTCGGTTCCGTCGCTTTTCCAAAGCTCTGAACCATTTACACCATCGTTACCGATAAAATACAAAATACCGTTTGCATTAAACAGGGAATAGACGTAGCTATTACCGGTACTCGCGGAAATGTCTTTTACTAAGTCCGTGCCTGCTACCGTACCGTCACTTTTCCAGAGCCGGTGATAAGGCACCGCGTCTTCGGCAGCAGTAAAAAATAAAGTACCGTTAACGTCTGTAAGATTTTCAATGTAGGAGGCGGATTTTAGCAATATCGTTCCTCCAGGTGTACCATCTGACTTCCATAGCTCCGAAGGACTTCTCGAAATGTTAGTAACCGTAAAGAAGAGATTTCCATTAGCGGCTGCCGGATAAAGTATTCTTAAACCCGACCAACTCTTAACCATAACCGATCCGGCTGCGGTGCCATCGCTTTTCCACAACGAGGTTGTGGATGAGGCTGAATTATTTACTACGAAAAAAAGTACTTCATTTACTTTAACAAGTGATTCTATTGATTCTCCTGGCAATACTTCTTTTACCCTGGCTGTTCCAGCCCCTGAGCCATCGGTTTTCCAAAGACCGGCCATGGCCCCACTTTTAACACTGAAGAAAAGAAAGCCACCGGCTTCTGTAAGATTAGTAGGACGAACAGGACCATCTGCTGGACCAAGATTAATATCTTTTACTAGTGTAAAAGGCTGACTGATGACACTAAGCTGAATAAGCAAAAAAACAAAAAGGAGAATACCCTTGCAGTAAGATGTTATCATTGCCGAAATTTTTTGAGCGGCTTAACTAAGGATATTTCGGCTTAGCAAAGATTGGAGGGCTCAAATTAGCTCGAATTTATCAGGCAAACAAGTGGATGTGGAATACTTTTCTATTTAATCCGCAAAGGAGTCTGTTTTCATCCTTCGGCATTGCAACTCCTGTACAAAATGACGAGAATGGTGCCGGGCAGTGAATAGGCGGCTGGCTAGCGCTGATTTTGAAACTACGGGAATTAAGCATTATGGCAAAACATAGGAGAAGGATTTGCAAAGGTTTTCTTTTGAGCTCAAACCTAACAAAAAGAGGTCGTTGAATATTTCTATACGAATGCGATAAATGGGTCGGTCATTCAGGCATGGACATCAACTGCGTCTCTTTTTCAATGAAGAATTAGCCGGGTAAAGCACTACCAGGTATAGCAGATGTCATGGTGCCAGGCGATTGACCGTATCGTTGAATTCGTCGAGGGGAAAGGGCTTTTCAAAAAATGCGTCAGCTCCGTTTTCCAACGCAACATCCTTGGCAGAGCCAAAGCCGGAGATCATAATGATCTTGAGCGAAGGATATTTTTTCCTCAAATAGAGGAGAAAATCAACCCCATATCCGTCGGGCAGCTTATTGTCCAATATGACCAGGGACGGTTGCTGTTTTTTAAGATACTCGTCAGCAGACAACAGGCTGCTCACATAGTCCAGTTGATACTTTTTTTCAGTTAGGATCATATCCAGTACCAGGCCTATCTGACCCTCGTCGTCAACAACCAGGACCTTTTTTGCTACCTCGGTTTTTGGTTTTAATGTTTTTGTCATAAAATTCATTTGGGAGGTGATCACAGCTGCTTTCAGACCATCACCGCGATTGCCCGGTATGAAATTATAGCAAATTATCGGCCTCACTTGCATTTTTGGAAGGGAATTTATTCAGGACAGCACTGCGGATACTTCCCCGCTGGCCTTCCGGCCTCATTTTTTTGTAAATTAGGCAACACTCAATTTAATCTTATGGCTATCTCCAGTTTCTCCCGCCGCAATTTTATTACCACCGTCGCGGCCGGTGCTACTACTGTTGCTAATTTCAACCCGCTACAGGGTTTCGCCAACATCATACCTGAGGAGCACCCGGATTCTCCTGATCGGCAAATCCGGATCCTCAGTACCAGCAACTTTTCCGAAAAAGAACAGGAAAAGATCAGGTCGGTGTCAAAAAATATCGACCTGCAGGTTGTACCGGATTCAAAATCTTCCGCACTGGAGGAGGCCGAAGTGGTGATTGGTAATGTGGACGGCTCCGTGCTTCAACGGGCGACGAAATTAAAATGGGTGCAGGTATTGCATGCCGGTGTGGAAAATATGCCAAAGGAGATGGTCGCGCATCCCCTGGTGCTTACGAATATGCAAAGAATATTTGCGCCGGTGATTGCTGAAAGCGCCATTGCTCTTTTGCTAAGCCTGACCCGTGGGCTGGTACAATTCGCCATTCCAAATTTTCAACAGAAAAAATGGGAGGGCGATCCCCGCGGCGAAACTAAACTTGATGACCTGTATCATAAAACGATCGGCATTGTGGGCATGGGTGGCATCGGTTCGGAAACTGCAAGACGACTTCATTACGGATTTAATATGCGTGTGCTCGCCACCGATGCAAAAGCTCTGGCTAAACCGGACTTCGTGGAAGAATTGCATGACCCGACATGGTTTATGGAAATGGTTCCCAAAGTAGATGTGCTGATGAGCGCTGCACCCCTTACCAAGGAAACGAGACAGATGTTTAATGACGAGGTGTTCAGTAAAATGAAACCCAGCTCCTATTTCATTAATGTATCAAGGGGTGGATTGGTAAAACAGGATGCGCTGGTCGAAGCGTTGAAATCTAAAAAGATCAGGGGTGCGGGTTTGGATGTGGTCACCCCGGAGCCATTACCGGCGGATAATCCATTATGGACTTGCCCAAACCTGGTAATTACCGCCCACAATTCGACGCAAGCGGACAGCCGCTATGAAAGAATGTTTGGTCTTGTGATGGAGAATGTAAGACGGTATTCGTTGGGCCTGCCGTTAATGAATGTTGTCGACAAGGAAAAGGGATATTAATCGGTTTCTTCTTTTTTCATTTGCCCCTGTTCGTGTCTCACGAACCGGAGCCATGAATATCGTCGTAACTTAAAAGTTCGAATCAACCAGGTATCGTATTCTCAATTAGCAGGTAGATTTGAACTCCATGCATCCACAACGCGAAGCCATCGGCCATCGGGTTCTTTTCTAAACACAATCAGTGTCTTCCCCGTGTCGCTAATACTTGGGTAGCCCGGCGGAGACAAAGTAATATCATAGGTCGCACGCATATATGCATAACGACCGTCACCTTTAAGTTCATCCATGCGAAAATGAAAAGCTTTGATTGGCGGCAGATAATTGTACCATTGCCGGATTGAATCGCGACCGGCGATCGGTGATCCGTTTGGTGGATGACGAACAGCATCACTGGTGTACTGAGCAGCTAAAGTGTCCCATTGTTTACCCACTACCAATTCTCCATCCCGGTCTGAAATAGACTTCAGGTATTTAATGTCGTAATCCGTAAGTTCATCAGTTGCAGCTGTATTGCAATTGGCGAATAAAAATATTATAAGGAGGGTAAGGAGACTAGGAATTAATTTCTGAACCATAAAGCTCCTTTTAATTGGTGATAAGAGTGCTAACCAATATTGATTAACAGTTGATCATTGAAGTTAGTATTTTTTCTTTGGCAGCGCATCTCAGCTAAACGAACAAAAATCGCTGTTTAAAATATTTGTGCGTGGAGAATTAAAATGAGGGTGCGTCAGGAAAACAACCAGGCATTAGTATGTGAACTAATATTCGGTATTTTTAGCCGAATTACTACAACCAATCACCTTAGTTATCTTATTTAACCAACAACAATTAGACAGATGATTATTCAAAAAAAACTTTCCCTGGTATTTTTCTTCACTATTTTCTGGAATAAAAAAATGAATGCATAAGCGTAACAGGCCAGCTATATTTGATTTTGGTTTTAATAATTAATAGAATCTTATTGGTATAAGAGACCTATCTTTTACATCAACCACGTTAATGAATAGAGAATAGGTTTTCTCGATTGGGTTGGTGGGTGGAGCGCTTGCCGAACCACGTACTCATATACCTATTCGCAATACAAAGGGCGACCTGCTTTTCCGAACGGACAACAAGGCGAATAGTTGAATAGCGCCAAAACAAAAAAGCCCCTTTTTTTGAAAAGAGGCTTATCACAAATTATTTATTACGGTTAAGCGGTGGCTTTTACACCCCTGCCATTGTACCAGCCTATTATCGCACCAACAATAGCTGTTACGACGACACTGGCAAGTATATCTACAATCATAGGTGTGCTGCTGTCACTTAAATCCATGAAGGCATAATTGAAAAGGTCAATAGCTGCACTCATTAATAACCCAACAACAGCCCCCATTGCCGCGCCTGCGGCGGCAGTCATTACACCGGCTTTGTTCAGAATGTAAGAAATCAAAAAGCCCAGTACGAGGTTTGCTAAAATCAGTGCCCACCAGATCGTGTTTTCCTCTGCACGCATAACCGCCTTTCCTGCCTCCGTAGTATGCCCATTCATAAAATTCAAAAGCAGCATACCCCAAACTAACCAGCCAAGAAGGAAATTGGCAACACCACCAATGATTCCCCCAATGATAAATTTGTTTGTGTTCATGATTTTGTTGATTTAGGTGAAAGAATAGTAGCTATTAAGTTAAACAAAATTTAATTCAAAACTTTTTCTCCCTTGCTGATCTTAGCCTTTAGAAACTTTATTGCATATAGTCCTGATAGCTATTGGAGTTGCGGCCATACCCGGTGACTAATTGTATTTTCAAAAGAAATTTCGCGGTGGCAGCTTACCAATCGCTTACCTTTAAATACTTCGCTTTTCCACCTTTTCATATCTAAGTCTTTCAATATTTAATTTGAAAATTGAAGTTCAATGAAAGAAAAAGTAATTTATCACAACACTTCAAGCAATGCAGTATATGGCCTGGGGTTTATAGGTGCAGCCATCTATTACATTATGCAGGCAACCGGTTTTTGGATGGGCGTAATGGGTTTTCTGAAAGCAATTGTATGGCCGGCCTTTCTGGTTTATGAAGCCCTGAACAAGTTAGGGGCATGAGTGCATGCTGCCCGCTTACTATTCGCGATAAATAGTATTCCTGGTTTGGGTTCAGTTGCCCCGGTTCGTGAATTTATGTACCGTGTCGGGATTTAACTGAATTCAGGCAGGATCATGCACCTGAAATTTAATAAGATTAAATAAAGGCAAGGAAAAGCGCAACCGGAATTTGAATTCATATTGATGGCTTCCCGGATAGCGCTGGCAGCAGTTTATGTCCTGCTGTTAATAATTATTTTACCGTCAATAAATTTTTGCAGACAACCTTTTTCAAAAACTACACGAATATATTAACACCCATGGGATCTCTGTCTCCGCCCCATGGAAGACGTTACTAAATTTCTTGTTCATTTCTAAAATTTGTTTTTATGAAAAAAATCATGAAACGGAGCCTCTTTGCCGTAAGCATTCCTGCTTACCTGACGTTGTTTGCGCTCCTGGTTTTTGTTGCGGGTTGTCGAAAAGTTGATGTAATAAAACTCAAGCACTTTGAACAGGTTAATCTCGTTGCCAACAATGGCAACTATGGTGCGCCAAATATTGATCCCCTGCAAATTAATGCATGGGGTCTTGCATGGGCTCCGTCTGGTATTGCGTGGGTGAATTCAGAGGATGGGCATGTAAGCGCTCTTTATAATGGCGAAGGGGTTGCCCCCAGGAAACCTGTAAATATTCCGGGACCTGCAGGGCCTGCCACCGGCAATCCTACCGGAATTGTATTTAATGGCAGTGCAGATTTTGTACTTAGCAATGGCGGGGCGGCGCGTTTCCTGTTTGTTGGCGAAGATGGAGTTCTATCCGGCTGGAACGGCGCTGCAGGAGATAATGCAATACTGATAAAAGACAATTCAGCTTATTCAGTATATACCGGCCTGGCAATCGGTGCGAGCAATGGCTCCAATTTTATTTATGCAGCGGATTTAAAATCTGGTAAAATTGATGTATGGGACAAAAATTTTGATCCGGTTAGCATGTCCTTTACAGACCCTTGGTTACCGCATGATTATTCTCCTTTTAATATACAGGCTATTGGCGAATGGCTATACGTGACATATGCTAAAGTAGGAGACGACGGAGAAGAAGAAGCAGGTGTCGGTAAGGGATTAGTAAGCATATTTAATACAGACGGAACCTTTGTAAAAAGATTTGCCACCAGGGATCTGCTAAATGCACCGTGGGGAATAACGCGGGCTCATAAGAGGTTTTTTGAAGATACCGAAGAAGAGGTAACTGATAATTCCTCCAGCGGACATAAAGATGACAACCTCCGGGATTCAACAGTGATCCTTATTGGCAACTTCGGCGATGGAAAAATAAATGTTTATACAACTCATGGAGCATTTGTAGGTCAGCTCCAATCACATGGACACCCGGTTGCCATTGAGGGACTATGGGCAATTGGTTTCGCCCCGGCAACGTCCACCATTGATCAAAACAGGCTTTATTTTACTGCCGGTCCGGAGGACGAGGAGGACGGGCTGTTTGGTTACCTGATAAAAAAATAAGAGTAGGTTTTCCTGAACTGTAGCGTCCCGAATAGTCGGGGCGCTTTTTTTATGCTCACGAGATCAATGATCTCAGAAATAATTAAATTGTCCATAAAAATCAAAATCTATGACTCCCAAAACAACCAACCTGCTTTATTGGATCTTCACCATTTTATTTGCGGCGCTTATGGCATTTACTGCCGTGCCTAACCTGCTGAACACACCTGAATCGATACAGTTGATTCATGATAGCCTCGGATACCCGGTTTATTTTATTCCCTTTATTGGTCTTGCTAAGTTATTGGGGGTGATCGCCATCTTAATTCCCGGGTTGAATAAAATAAAAGAATGGGCCTATGCAGGATTATTTTTTGACCTGACCAGCTCCATTTATTCCGGCATTGCTGCATCCGGCAAATTTGACCCGATGATGTTAACCATGTTGCTATGGATCGTGCCGGGTGTTGTTTCGTATGTGTTATGGAGTAAAAAAATGAGTGCCCAGGCTAAAGTTGCCTGAATTGTTTACAAAATTACTGTCCGGAAAAATTCAGATTCTATTTTTTGGCTAAGCTATTTTTAAATTTGGTAAACCGGGAAACGGGTTTGCTTGTATCAGATTTAAATGGAGAGTAATCCAGGACATCATATTTCCATATGTTAGTCGGAAATATAACCACAAGATTGGCAGTCTTCTTTCCGATAATTAAAGATCCGTAAGGGTAAATAAAAATAACTTTTAAGCTATAAACACAAAAATATCTTTCAACCTCACCAGTATAAAAATAAATCTTCCCGCCTGTTCATCAACGCGCCATGGCTAAGCACAATGGTCCCCGGTTTCCATACTACACGAAGAGGGAAGCAAAATCAATTATCTTAAGTTTGTGCTCAATCCTCAAGAAAAGAAAGTGGATTAATATCGTATGGTTTATTTAGCCGGTATTGTCATAACCATCTTCCTGACGGTTCTTTTGATCGGCAAAAAACATAAAACCACGGCGGACATTGTGCTGATCGTATGGCTTTTTGTAATTGCCTTTCATTTATTTTTGTTTTATCTGTTCATCATTGGTAAAATTTATGACTACCCGGCCTTATTGGGTCACCTGCCGTACCCCCTTTTACATGGCCCGTTCCTGTTTTTGTACACGACAGCATTGACCCGCCAACCTGCAAGATTCAAAGCATTTTGGCTGATCCATTTTATACCGGTGTTCATTCTATACCTGTTTCTTATCCCGTTTTTCATGTTGCCCGCTGCTGAAAAAATAAACGTTTACCGGAATAAGGGCGCCGGTCATGAAACCCTGATGGCGATCAATCTTATTTCAATTTTCGTTTCCGGAATCGCATACATAGTGGCTTCCCTGGTTTTGCTGCGGAGGTACAGGATATCCATTAAAGATGAATTTTCAAATATCGAGAAGATCAATCTTGCCTGGCTCCGGTACTTGGTTTTCGGACTAACTGTAATCTGGCTTGCTGTAATTTTTGGAAATGATGCCATGGTTTTTAGCATCGCTACTGTGTTCGTATTTTTTTTAGGATATTTTGGGATCAGGCAACCAGGAATATTTATAACCGGACAGCCTCACTCCGGTCCGAAACTAATTTCAACCAAAGCAGAAAAGCTAAAAGAATCCATTCCTGTGGACAAGGGGGAATCATGGCCAGATGAAATTTCGACTAAGACGGAGACAGCGGGAATCGTCACAAAAATTAAATATGAAAAATCGGGCTTGGCCGAAGACCAGGCCGGGAAGATATATGAACAGCTTTTAAGAGCTATGACCAACCAGAAATTGTTTACTGAATCGGAACTTACACTGGCGGCTTTGGCTAAAGTACTGAATGTACATCCGAACCATCTTTCGCAAGTGATCAATAGTTACGAGGGCAAAAATTTCTATGATTATATAAATTTTTACCGGGTGGAAGAATTCAAGAAGCTGGCATCGCGGCCAGATAATCAAAATTACACGCTCCTTTCAATGGCCTATGAATGCGGATTTAATTCCAAAACTTCGTTTAACCGGAATTTCAGAAAAGTAACTGGCATTTCTCCAAGCGGATATCTATCAGAGCAAAATATCGCGCTGAAACAGGATTCACTTCACAGGCTATAAGGTGTCATCTTACAGGCATCCTGGTTTTCAAAATTTTACATGCACAGTTTCCAAACATCTTTTTTGGTTCATCTTATAGGGCGGAGCAGCAGACGAGGTTTGCGGGCAGAGCTTTGCAATAAATAAAATCATTAAACCTTTAGTTATGAAAAAAGCAAAGTTCATCCTGCCTGTGCTGATCTGTTTTTTAGGTTGGTTCAGTTGCAAGAAAGAAATCAGCATTGCCCAGGAGGGCAACCTGGTACCAAAAACAGTTGAAGATGACAAGACCCTTCCCGCCATTTCGTTAAATGGCACCTTACTTCATGCGGAATCCTTTGGAAGTCCCGACAGTGCCATGGTAGTTGTGTTGCATGGCGGCCCTGGCTCCGATTACCGTTACCTGCTCAACTGTAAAGAATTTGCCAACCAGGGTTATTACCTTGTCTTTTATGATCAGCGGGGGTCCGGCTTGTCAAAACGCCATAGCAAATCGTCGTATAGCATCCAGGTGATGCTGGATGACCTGGCTGCCGTAATATCTCATTACAGGAAATCTACGTCACAAAAAGTTTTTCTGCTGGGGCATTCCTGGGGCGCTATGCTTGCTACTGCATACATCAATAAATTTCCGGCAGCCATCGATGGCGCAATATTAGCAGAACCGGGAGGCTTTATATGGGAAGATATTGAAGACTATGTAAGCCGTTCAAGAGATATAAAAATCACCAGTGAAACAATGAGTGATTTGTTGTATCCTGACCAGTTTATTACCGGTCGCGAAGACGAGCATGCCATTTTGGATTATAAGTACAGCTTATTAGGTTCCTTTGACGACAGTAAAGACAGCCCTATCGGCAACGAAGGACCACTTCCTTTCTGGCGGGCAGGTGCAATAGTTAACCAGGCATTATTTGAGATCGGTGACAAAGAAAAACCGAATTGGACAACCCATTTACAACAGTTCACCACGAGGGTTTTGTTTGTTTACAGTGAACGCAACCGGGCATATGGTCTTGCTCATGCACAAAAGGTCTCCTCTGCCTATCCCCACGCAGAATTATTTAAAGTTTATGGCGCGGGCCACGACATGTTATCATTCCCTACCGGCTGGAATAATTTTTTTCCTGTCGGATTAAATTACCTGAATTCTTTAAAATAATAATGAAATGCAACGTAATATAATATTAATAGCTTTCGCCGTGACACTAATGCAGCCGGCAAAACTCTTATCACAGGAAATAAACTGGTTTAAGCTGCAAAAAGATCAAAAACATCTAATAAATGTAAATGCAGGCCTTGATTACGGAATAAGTTTTGGCGCCCGGTATGGTTACCATTTGCGGTCAACAATACCAATTCTACTAATAGCTGATTTCTCAATTCCGTCCGGTGAAAATCTCGTTGATGATTTTAAAACAAGCGTAGGTGGTTATATCAATTTGTACCAGGCTGATCACTTTCAGTTCAGTGCCAAAATACTGGGCGTATTCAGGCGGTTTGAAAATTCATATGCAAGACTTTTAAATTTCGGAAGCGATATGGGAGTTGCAGCCGGTTATTATAAACGAAAATGGTTTGTGGCCGGGGAAGCAGGTTTTGATAAAGCAATTGTTACTCATTTCAAGCATTCCGCGATCTATAAACAAAACTTTCCATCGGTGCAGGATGGTTGGTACGAACCGGCCACCGGGGGCAATTTTTATTATGGCTTACAGGCTGGATTAACTTTGAAGCGAAATGATATTTATCTGAAGGCAGGAAAAATCCTGACACAGGATTTTTCCACGACGCCATTAGTCCCATTTCACCTGCAGGTGGGTTATAATATATGGTTAAACTAGATTTAAATCCATTCATAATATTCAAATAATTCTCAACACCGCTGTTGCATACGCATCAGTAGGAAAACAAGAAAGCGATTTCATATCCGGTCGGGTGGACCCGCCGGATATTTTGTTATAATGATCGCGATGGTCGCCTTACTGATCGTACGAAGCTGTAAAAACTTAATAAATTCCTTCCTTCTGGTTATCGATTTTGAAAAATGGCTATCTTCAGTTTGGTCATTTGATTAAAACAGCCGTACTGATTCAATGAACAACCCCGGAAAAAACAACTAAAATATATTCAATGAGAACATTACTTTATTCCCTCTTAATCATTTCAACATTTTGTATTGCGTGCAATAGCGGTGAAACTAATACAACCACAGCCGATGCTACCGCTGAGGATGTGACCAAAAGCTGGAAATTTGGTGTTGCGCTCTGGACATTTCATACATTTAATTTTCCGGAATCTTTAATCAAGGCAGACAGTGCCGGTTTAAAATACATTGAACCGAATACCTTTCATAAAGCAGGTCCTGAGCTGAAAGACTCGGTGATCTTCCAGCTGTCTCCCTCCGGAATTGAAAAGCTAAAGGCGCTTATTGAAAAACAGGGGTTGACTGCTGAATCAGTTTATATCGTGGGCGACTCTACTATTCAGTCGTGGAAAAAACAGTTTGATATCGCAAAGATTTTGGGTGCAAAATTTGTAACCACTGAGCCCCCAATAAAAATGTGGGACAGCATTGACAGCCTCGCTGGCGTGTATGGAATAAAAGTGGCTATTCATGAACATTGGAAAGGCGTGAGCCAATACTGGAATCCCGACACCGTATTGATGGCCATAAAGGGTCATCCCAATTTTGGCGCGTGTGCAGACCTGGGTCATTGGCCCAAAAGCGGTATTGATCCGGTCGAAGGGATAAAAAAATTAAGTGGTCATATTATTAGTTTGCATTTAAAAGATATAGCAGCATTCAACGATCCTACGCTTAAAGATGTGCCTGCCGGGACCGGCGTTGTGAATTTCCCTGCTGTGTTTGCGGAGCTGAAAAAACAAAATTTCAAGGGTCATATTTACATTGAGCGCGATGCGGAGGACCAGCCGAGCAATCTTCCTTCGGTGATACAAACAGTGAAGTATTATAATGAAGAGGTGGGAAAATTGAAGTAAACTGGTAAGTTTACCAATTGCCGGGGCCGGAATATAGTTGACCACTCAGCATCAACTCTCACGATGATTAGTGGACAGCGACCTAAAAAACCTTCGTTTTAATCCAAAAGATTGTAGGCGAATGCACATAAAAGCCTAAAACCCTTTTTCCGTGCAACGAAAACAAGACGGCGTCTGTCTAGCTATCTGCCAATAAACGGGTATTCAACGGTGGCAGTTTCTTATCCCCACCGCTGTATTGAAAAGCCATTGTATCTTATATTAGACTCTTATTTCTTAAAGCTAAAAATATAATCAAACAAGAGATGAAAATCAATATCTTGAGAGCGTGCCTTGCGATTGCAGCTGTGACGGTTGTTTTGAGTGGTTGCTTGAAATCAGGCGATACGCCTAACCCTCCACCACCAACTTATCTTTCCATTATGCACCAGGCCCCGACGGGGCCAGCGCTTGATATTTTTTTTGATGACAAAAAAGCCTCCAGCACTCCATTTGCCCCGGGCTATGTGACCGTGGCATACAACCCCGTGGATAAAGGATCATTTTCCATTAAATTCAAAAAAGCAAATGTCGACAGCCTGGTAGCAGACGTAGGGCCTGCACAGTATGATTCCCTGAATTACTATACCATCTTTTTATATAACCTGGTTACTGATGGACCGGTGAGGGCATTAAGAATCAAAGATGATTTTACCGAAGTTTTTACAAATTTGACCAAGCCCTATTATCGTTTCTTTCATGCCAGTCCGAATACAGGGCCGGTAGATCTTTATATCGATACCGTAAAAGTACAAAGCGGCCGCGGCCATGCTGATAATGCCTTTAATGTAACGTTAAACAAGTTTTTGGCAACGGAAATTGACGTTCATAATATCCAGGTCAGGCTGGCCGGTACCTCAACGATAATCGCTTCGCTGAATAATGTTCTCCTGCAGGCAGGACACGCCTATACGTTTTACTTAAAAGGCCTGGATGGTGGTACCGGCGACGCAGAGCGGACACTTGAGGTACTTCCGGCTTTTCAGTAGCGTTAGCACTTTGTTGGGAACAGAACGTTGTGCGAGCAATTTTTATAATTCACCCTGTAAATATTTCAGCGCCACTCTTCCCTTAATGGCCCAGGTTTGCCGTGTAGTAGGCTGGCCCGCGAAAATAACCCCCGTAAACCGATAGATCACTTCATTGTCTGCATTCCTGAATTTGCCAAAAACAGGGGCACCGGAATATCCCTGCGCCGCATAAGGTTTGATAAAATAATAATAACGGGCGGTTCTGTTCATAATAGCACGTGCACTATCAGAAGTATTAGGAAAATTAATCTGAAGCGAAGCATCATAGTCAGTAAATCCGTTGGGATTTACTCTGCCTTCGAGTCGTTGCTGCCGCGAGTAAAATGCGGGAATACTGCCGGGGTTAGTTGGAAAACCAAAAACAACAACCTCTTCAGGTTCTGCATTAAGATAGTTCTCGTCAATACGGTCGTTAATAAACAGAATGTCTGCATCAGCGGGAGGCTCCACCGGTATTTTCAAAAGATCAATTCGGTCAACCATACTAAATATTTCCGTCTTACCGGTAATCTCTTCACCAATATTAATTGCCATGATCTTAAAATCACGTGATTTCTTTATTGGATACTTCAAATATAAAGTGTCAGCATTAAAAGTGATCGTCTTCTTAAGTGGACTCATGCCTTTGATCGCATGATAGTTGCTTACCAAAAAACTGG
>JANWIJ010000021.1 GCA_025449935.1 Chitinophagaceae bacterium | reverse complement strand
TGAAATTCATTTTTATAAAATGGGTATGGTCGTGCTGCATGTGGTTCATGAGATCATGCCCAATGGTTATTTAAGAATCACCCAGCAGGGAATGAAAGCAGATGGTTCCGCTTATACCAATATGGAAGTGTATCACAAGCAGCTGAGTGTGCTCCCCTACTCCGCTTCTGTAGCCGGGGCAGTGATAAAGGCCAATGAAGAGGGAATCATCAAACACAAGGCGCTTACGGCCATGGAAGAGCAGACCAATATGCAGCTGGAACAGATACGGAAACAAATTGAGCTGCTGGCCCTGCAGGCGCATGAGATCCAGAAACGAAAAGATCTTTCGCTGACGATCTATGGAGCCAGGATGTCGTTCAAGCCTAATATCGGGCAAACCTATTATCTCTACGAAAAAAAAGATAACAGTTTTATCCTTTCACTGGTCTCGCCAAAAGAATGGGGCCAAAACGGGCCATTTAAAAAATTTGTAGCAGCCGTACAACTGCTGGCTGACCATACCTGGAAGGAGTTGTGAGTCGGTGATTGCATTTAACTTTGCTATTCATTAAACCTTAAACCTTAAACATTAAACCCAAAACCTCAAACCTTGACTAAACTCTCTGTCAACATCAACAAATTCGCAACGCTCCGAAATTCAAGAGGCGGGAATAACCCCGACCTGGTAAAAGCAGCAATAGACGCGCAACGTTTCGGTGCCGATGGAGTGACGGTACATCCCCGGCCGGATGAACGCCATATCCGTTATGAAGATGTCAGAGAGATCAAAAAGATCATCACAACAGAATTCAATATTGAAGGCAACTGTACCGAACAAAAATTTGTAGACCTGGTGCTTGAAACAAAACCCGAGCAGGTTACCCTGGTGCCTGATACACTGGGTCAGCTTACTTCAGACCATGGATGGGACACGATAAAGAATAAAGATTATTTAAAGGATATGATCAATGTTTTTAGAAAAGCGGGTATACGTGTATCCATTTTTGTGGACCCAAATATCAGCATGATAGAAGGTGCTGCAGCAACCGGGACAGACAGGATTGAGTTGTATACCGAAGGCTATGCAAAGGAGTTTGGTGCCGGGAGTCGTGAAGAGTCAGTGAGGCCCTATGTGCAGGCAGCTGTTAAAGCAAGGGAAATGGGGCTGGGCATCAATGCCGGCCATGATCTTGACCTGCAGAATTTAAGATACCTGAAACAAAACTTACCCTGGCTGAATGAAGTAAGCATTGGGCATGCACTGATTTGCGATGCCCTGTACCTGGGATTTGAAAATGCCATACAATTGTATAAAAGACAGTTGCTTTAATCCGGATCCACCCGGCAAACCTGATTTAATATATTTGTCCGTATGAAATCGTTCCCAGCAACCATTTTTTTTGTCCTTCTTTACCTGGCTGGACCCGCACAGACAACTATCCGGGTCGTGTTCAAAAACCCACATGCCGCTAAGATCAGCCAGGTAGATATTTTTGACCTGAGTCAAAAAGAATTTCATACGGCGGCCTACCAGGACACGGTCACACTCCATTTTACCAAAACAAATATTGACTGTTACAATATCAGGTATCATGAAAATGGGAAAAAATATTATAGCCAGGTCTGGCTAGAGCCGGGGAATGTGACCATACTCGCTCATATTGACAGCGCCAGGCTGGTGATTGATTCTGTTATTAATGCGCCATTCTATTATAAAGTGAGGGAATTCAACAGGGAATACCAGGCTTTATTCAGCCGGAAAGACACAGCTGCTGTCAATCAATTCCTGCTTGATGCATACCAGGAAAACATGGCCAACCCTTTTTCTATTCATGCAGCTTATTACTATGTGATGCTGAACCAGAATTCAAGACCGGCTTTAATGAAACTCAAAACCTTGTCAGCTAAACAGGGTGATAATTTCAGCTGGTTCCTGATCTATCCTTCCGTGTTTGAGCGCCTTGAAAAAATACTATCCGTCAGCCAGCTCAACCTCGCTGAATATACACTCATCAATACAAAAAATAAAAAGACAACCCTTTTACCGGGCGCTGCAACATATTATGTGCTTGATTTTTGGTTCCTGGCCTGCCCACCCTGCCTGCAGCAGCATGTTGAGATAAAAAAGAACATGCAGCTCCTGCAGCAAAAGGGCATTGAAGTGATCAGCATATCCACCGATACTGATTTTAAGAAATGGGAGAAATACCTCGATAAACATGATTATGAATGGGCCAATTACCTGCAGTACAAATCTCCTACACTTACCGGGTTACTTGGAATCAGTGCCTTCCCCACGTATATTATCATGGACAACAAAGGCAACATCATTGATTCTTATAATTCTTTTGCAGGCGTTTTATCACAATTAAAAATTGAATCATCTCCCCGTTAAAAAAATAGCTATGGGTAACACACAAGGTTCCGGCAAAATACCTGGAAACACAGAGCTGGTCATATCTGTTATGTTAGCAGTTGCTAATACCCCCGCAGCTGTTCTTTGGTATAAGCATGCGCTGGGAGCTACCGAACTGTGGAACTTTGGTTCAGTGGCCGGGTTAAGTATTGCCGGGGCGCCCATCTTCCTGGGAGAACCGGCAGGTAATGGATGGGAAAGCCCTTCAAAACTGGGTATCACTTCTGCCAGGATAGAAGTATTCTGCGATGACCCGGACTGTTTTATTGCGCAGGCTGTTGAAGCAGGTGCAAATGGCAGTTTTGATAATATCAGGAATCATAAAGCACCGTGGGGCATACACAGACAGGGAGGATTCATTGATCCGTTTGGACATATCTGGCTGGTGGGCGACAAATCACCTTTAAATTTATTCCCCGAATAAAATGGGGTTCATCGTTCCTTAATCCTTAATCATCACAAACGCGCCCCAATAATACGGCTCTTTGTATTTGGCCATCAATTGCAGCTGTGCTTCCTTAAATGCTTTTTGTATATGGCCTGATTTTGTCCAGTTAGCATAAAAATTATCCATAAGCATTTGCGTAGCCGCATCATCCACTTTCCACAAACTCATAACCAGTGCATCCGCGCCCGCTATTAAGAAGGCCCGTTGCAAACCATATACTCCCTCGCCGGCTTTTACTTCGCCCAGGGCTGTTTCGCAGGCGCTTAGCACCACCAGGTCGGTGCCACGCAGGTCAAGGTTCATGGCTTCGTAAGAAGTAATGATGCCATTGCTTGCATTGTCAAGACCGGTATTATTCTTTTCCGCATCAGAAGCGCCGGCCAGCATCAGCCCGGAACGCAACAATACATTGTCCCTGGCATAATCCGCATGTACCCCGATTGGCCAGCTCGTTCTTTGTACATCCTGCAAAAAATACCCGTGGGTAGCAATATGCAGGATGGATATTTTCTTCGTAGACTTTAGATTCCCTTCGGTAGCCTCTTTTTGCGTGTATTCGGTTACGGCGTACCCTGATGATTTCAATTGTTTATTGATACCTGTTACTTCTGTTTTTGTTGCCGGCAAAGGTGGTATGGAGGAAGAACCATAATCCGGGTAACCAAAAAGGGTTGCTTTTTTGCCAGGGCTGCCTTCTGTACGTTTATTGGTCACCAGGTCGCGGGGATTGCCGACCAGCTGGATATCATATTGTTTGATCAGGAAATCAGCCCCTGGTTTTTTCAGCGTATATAAATTCAGCTGGTTATAAACCCCGTCGAGTGATACATATACCTTTCTTTTATCCTTTACCTCCGGATCCAGCTTCGCCCAAAAATGTTCATAGGTCTTTTCATCATTAACCCGTGCCGTCATGGAACGCCGGTACGCTTTGAATAATTTATTCTCCATATCAAACCCGTTTTCGAGTACGACCAGTTTAGGTTGCAGGTTGGTTTTTGTTACGACAAGGGCCAGGTACCGGCAGCTGTCTGTAAATGTCTGCCCGTAATTACGCAGTCGTATGATTTCAACCAGCGCTTCATCCGGCTTTAACTCTTTTTGTACTTCCGAATAACTGACTTTGGAGGTGAAATAATATTGCGCAAAGTCTTTGGAGGTTTCAGAAAGTCTTTTCTCCATGGAATTCGTGGCGGATTCCAGCGAATCTAAATTCATGCTCTGCTCTTTCAATTCCTCTTTTGAATAAGCATACATGGATGCCAGTTGCTCTTTATTATCGATCCAGGCAAAATAATCCTTGATCAGTGGCTCGTTGCCGCTGGCCAGTATGCTTTCGCTGACTTTTCGTGTTGAACTCAATAACAGCCCTTTTGTAGCCAGCCTGTATTCAAACAGGTCTTCCAGGATGTCTTTATTATCCCCTTCCGATTCAAGCGCAAAATTGTAAAAGCGCAGGAAACGGGGAGACAATATATCCCAGTACCTGGTCTTTTCCGCCTCGCTCATTGGCGGGAAATACTTATTGATAAAATCCAGCGACTTATCCATCACTTCCCTGTAGAGGACCGATGCTTTCTCAAAATCCTTCTTCTTCCAGTAAAGAATGGCTATATCCTCCATGGATTGCACCAGCAGGGGATGATTCTTTCCCAGGGTCTGCTCCCTTACCTGTAATGCTTTTTGCAACATGGGTTCCGCATCTGCATACCGCTGTTTGAAGCGGTAAAAATTGCCGAGGTCGCTGATTACTTTGGCATAAGCCGGGCTGTTCTCCCCGAGGTTTGTTTTATAGATCTCCGCGGATTGCTTCAGCAAACCTTCGATACGGTCGTGCCGGTTCATGACCAGCAAAAGGATCGCCACATTATTCAGCATATTGGCAAACTCTGGTTTTGCCTTATCCAGTCTTTTCTCTAATCCGCGGTAGATCTCTTCCGCCTGCTCATATTTACCCATTTGCTGGAACAGCAAAGCCAGGTTGGAAAAAAATTTTAAATGATTTCTTGCTTTTGTCACTTCCGACTGGCCTGTAATTGCCAGCGCTTCCTTCAGGTTTTTTTCCGCTGCTTCATAGCGGCCGATTGATTGAAAAAGCATCGCCTGGTTATTCAGTACGATGGCATACGGCATAGAAGATTGCTGTTTGTTGTCCTGGATAATAGACAGAGCCTTTGCAAATTCTTTTTCTGATTCGTTGTATTGTCCCAGGTTATAATGCAGCACCGCGTAATTGTTGACAGAAGCAGCCACTCCCATATTACCCGGGCCAAACTGCTTTTCCCGCATATCAAGGGCCAGTGATGTAAAAATTTCTGCCTGCTTGAAACGCCCCATCGTGGTGTAGAGTAAACCCTGGCCCGAAATAGTTTTTAAATAGCCGAGATCATTCTGAAGACCGGATTTTTCAAAAAACCCTTCGGCTGCCCTGAATTTTTTTTCGGCAAATACAAATTTCCCCATGGCATAGCCGGACTGCCCCATCTGCAGGTTCAGTCTTGCATTTTCTTCGTCGGTCAGGTCAGCATCCTGGTATAATGAACGGGCAATACCTGCCAGGCGCAGGAATTTTGTTCCGAACTCGCCTCTTCCCCTTCCTCCAAACAAACCGGAATTGTCACTCAGCAAGATAGCATAGTCGAGATCCGTAGAATCAAAGTCGGCTTTAAACCCATCGAGTTCATTTTTTGCTGTTTCCCTGGCTTTCTGTTTAGCATTATACTTGGCTTCATTCACTTCGCCTTTGCCTTTGTTCACTACTTTATTCTTGATGTTCTTTAGTAATTGTGCAGGGCAATTCAGCGCAACCGACAGCAGGAGTAGTCCGATAAGAGTTTTCATATCGCCAGGTTTGAATAAGCGTGGAAAGATTTAATACAGAAAGTTACGTTATTCTTAGAAATGTACCCGGAATTTGACGTCCCCGGCAGCCTCATATCCTTTCTTTATGCATTTCATCCGCCCCGTGCTTCATTGGTAACAATACTTCCGGCACGGCAATTTTTTGGAGTTAGCTTCCCTGTTCAAAATAAAGGATATGAAAAAAACTACCACACTAATTATTGGTTTTCTGTCATGCATTATTTCTGTTGCGCAGATCCCGCTAACCGTTTCTCCGAGCGGGGGGAATAAAAAAGCTTCGGTTAGTGAAAGGATCGGCCTCACTGATGTCAGTATTCACTATGACCGGCCGGGGGTGAAAGGCCGGGAGGGAAAGATATGGGGGCAACTGGTACATGTTGGTTTTGTTGACCAGCAGTTCGGAACCTCCAGGGCAGCTCCCTGGCGAGCAGGCGCCAATGAAAACAGCACCATTCAATTTTCAACGGAGGTAAAGATTGAAGGTCAACTACTGCCAGCAGGTAAATATGGATTTTTTATCGCGTACGATCCCAATGAATGTACCCTGATCTTCTCGAAAAATAATTCCTCCTGGGGAAGCTATTTTTATAATGAAAGGGAAGATGCGCTGCGGGTAAAAGTAAAACCACAGGCCCTGGATAAGAGTGTGGAGTGGTTAAAATATGAGTTCCTGAATGAAACAGAGAATACGGCCGTGGTGGCCCTGCAGTGGGAAAAGCTATCCATTCCTTTTAAGATAGAAGTGGACTATATCAAAGAACAGCTTGCCTCGTTCCGCCGGGAATTAAGAACCGAGAATGGATTTATCTGGCAGAGCTGGAACCAGGCTGCCCAGTGGGCCGTTCAGCACAACACCAACCTCGAAGAAGCCTTGTTATGGACGGATTCGGCCACCAATGGCGGTTTTGGGGGCGACCGGAGTTTTGAAGCCTGGAGCACAAGAGCACAGATACTTCAGAAACTAAACAGAAACGCTGAAGCCGCTGCCGTGATGAAGACTGCGCTTCCATTCGGAAATATGAACGAGATACACCAGTATGCCCGTCAATTACTGGGGCTGAAACTTTATAAAGAGGCGTTTGATGTTTTCAAAATGAATTATGATAAAAACCCTAACCAGTTTACCACACTGATGGGACTGATGAGGGGCTATTCAGGCTTGGGTGATTATAAAAACGCTTTGAAATATGCCAACCTTGCCTTACCCATGGCGCCGGCCCCCCAAAAAGCCGGTGTGCAAACCATGATCGACAAATTGAAGGAAGGAAAAGACGTGAATTGAACAATTTAATATACCAGCAGTAAACTTTGCTGAAAAGACCGGCCCCTGATTGGCCGGTCTTTTTGCATCCTCCCGGTTAAGGTTCAAATGTTTATTTTTGAAAAAATAATGGGTATGAAAAAACTGTTTATTATCCTGGTCATCCTGGTTACTTCCATTTCCCTGTCTGCACAAACCTGCGAGCAGCGGTTAGAAAAACTGCTGGAAGCCACAGGAAGTTTTTCTGCAGCAACTATGTATAATACCTATGCCGCCATCGGGAGCATCGGCGACGGGTACGGACATGATGCCTATGATGCAGTAACCGTGAATGACCTGCTGGATGCCCAAAAAAAGCTTGCCGATAATCTCATGAAAGTGTTCAGGGATCTAAAAGATGAAAAAACATTTAGCTCGCAATCCGACATTGATTATGCCAATGCCGCGATCAACATACTGAATGGCTTAAAAAGCCAGGCGCAGCTGATGGAGGACTATGTGAACACCAAAAAACAACAAAAATTGAATGATTATAATACCCAGCGAAAGAAGAACTGGTCAGCCATCAGCAAGTTAATGGGCATTAAAGAATAGGATCAGTTACAACCCAGCACTTCGCAAAGCTTGGCCTGGAGATCCGGTCCCCGAAGGTTCTTAGCAATGATTTTACCATTCGGGTCCAAAAGCAGGTTTTGCGGGATTCCCTGTATGTGATACATTTTGGCCACCGCATTATTCCAATGCTGCAGGTCGCTGACATGTGTCCAGGTGAGACCGTCCCTGTGTATAGCCTCTATCCACTTATCTTTTTGCCCTGGCTTATCAAGTGACACACCCAGCACCGTGAAATTCTTACTGTTGAATTTATTGAAATTCTCAACTACATTAGGATTCTCCTGGCGGCAGGGACCGCACCAACTGGCCCAAAAATCCACCAGCACATATTTACCCCGGAAAGAGGAAAGGGATATGGGGTGCCCGGTGGTATCGGGCTGGGAAAATTCCAGTGCCTGGGTTCCTACTGCCCCTATCTTATTCAATGTAATAGATTCCTGTAATTTTTTTCCGGCTTCTGAATTCCGGACCGCAGCATCGAGCAGGTTAAACCTGTTCTCCAGCATAATAATATCTTCGTTGAACTGGTAGGTAGCTTCCAGCACAAAAGCGGTGACCACTGACCTGGGCCTGGCTTTTACAAATTTATCAATCTCGTTCTGCAGGCTTTGCTGAATTCCCTTATAGGTATTCAGCATCTCATCCCGTTCTTTACCGGGCATGGTCGCATTTATGGTTCCGGCCAGGGTACTCAGTTGTTGCGCAATGGGAATAAATGCTTTGGTAAAATCAATAAAATCCTGGTGGGAGGTGGATCCTGTTATTTCAAATTTCTGCGGCTGTGCTTTATGTGCTTTAAAAGACAGCTTCCCTGTTTCAACATAAATTTCTGCGGGTTTTTCCTGCCCGATCACAAGAAAGCAGAGGACCGGTTCACTGACATTACCTTTTAGTGTAAATTTTTCTTTGGCCAAACTAACAGAGGCAATTTCGGCATTATCTCCATTCCTGTACAACTTGATGGAGGTCCCATCCGGATAACCCTCAAGTTTACCTTCAATACTAAATGCATTGGAGCTTGTCTGGGCCCAGATAAAGACCGGGGATAATAATAAAAGGAGCAGTATTTTTTTCATCAGTGCCTGTAATTTTTCAAGTTGATACAGAAAATAAATAAGTATGCAAATTTATAAAATGAAGCCGGAAAGTAAAAACCTTATCAGCTCCGTATGGACGAAAGAAAGGATTTTGTGGCTGCATTAACATCTGTGCTGTTTTCCAATGCTTTAATATAGGCACTCCCGATAATGGCACCACCGGCCTGCTGACAAACGGTATCAAAGCTTTGTTTATTGTTGATGCCGAAACCCACCAATACCGGGTTTTTAAGGGGCAAATCCCGGAGTTTTTGCAGGTAATTCCCCGCCTTCCTCGCTTTTGGATCGCTCCCCGTTGTGGAAGAAGAGGAAACGGCATAGAGGAACCCGCTGCTAAGGCTGTCAAGTTTTTTTATTCTTTTTTCCGGCGTTTCGGGTGTAACCAGGAAAATAAAATCAAGCTTATATTTTTTGATGATGCTGCAATACACTGTTTCAAATTCATACACTGGCAGGTCCGGTATGATCAGTCCGTCAATACCCGCGATGGCCGCATCGGCACAGAATCTTTCAAAGCCATATTGCAAAACTGGATTCAGGTAGCCCATTAATATAACCGGGATGCTGATATCTTTCCGGAAATCTTTTAATTGTTCAAAGAGCCTGGCAATGGTCATCCCATTATTCAATGCCATACTGCTGCTGTGCTGGATAACCGGTCCATCAGCTAAGGGGTCACTGTAAGGAATGCCAAGTTCAATGATATCAGCCCCATGTTCCTGGAGCGCTTTCATCACCTCCAGCGTCGAATCCAGCTTCGGGTAGCCTGCAGTACAGTAAATATTCAATACTTTTTTGGCTGGTTGCTGAAATGTATCTGTTAGTCTGCTCATAATTGTTGGAGTGAGCTCAAAGATGTTTCATGTAAGTATCCAAATCCTTATCCCCTCTCCCGCTCAAACAAATCACCAGCACATCTTCTTTTTTAAAGAACAGTTCCTTAGCTCCTTCTCCCGGAGAAGAGCCGGGGTTCAGATATTTTAGAGCTGACAGTGCATGCGCCGTTTCCAGCGCAGGGATAATTCCTTCGAGTTTCGCCAGTTCCAAAGCAGCAACTAAGGCTTCATCATCAGTAGCACTCAGGAAAGTGGCCCGGCCGCTTTTAAATAAATGGGCATGCATCGGACCGATGCCGGGATAATCAAGGCCGGCTGAAATACTATGCGGTTCCAACACCTGGCCATCGGCTGTTTGCATCAGCAGGCTTTTACTGCCATGCAAAATCCCCGGCTTTCCGAGTTGTGTGGTGGCTGCACTCAAACCGCTATGCAGCCCAAGTCCCGCGGCTTCTACCGCTATCAATTGCACGGCAGGTTCTTCAAGGAAATGATAAAATGCCCCGGCTGCATTACTACCGCCCCCAACACAGGCCATTACATGCGTTGGTAATTCCTTCCCTGTTTTTTCTTTTAGCTGTTTGCGTATTTCTTCACTGATCACAGACTGGAACCTTGCTACCAAATCGGGATAAGGATGCGGTCCTACCACGCTCCCGATGATATAATGTGTGTCATCCGGGTGATTGATCCAGTCGCGTATCGCTTCATTCGTTGCATCCTTCAGGGTCTTGCTGCCGCTGATCGCGGATATGACGGTAGCACCGAGCATTTTCATTCTCGCTACATTCGGCGCCTGCCGTTCAATATCCTTTTCACCCATATAAACGAGGCATTCCACTCCTTTCAATGCACAGACCGTAGCGGTGGCAACGCCGTGCTGACCCGCACCTGTTTCTGCAATGATCCTTTTCTTCCCCAACCGCTCCGCCAGTAAGATCTGCCCGATCGTGTTATTGATCTTATGCGCCCCGGTGTGGCAAAGGTCTTCCCGCTTTAGATAAATATTTGTCCTGAATTGCCGGCTCAACCGTTCCGCGAAATATAAAGGCGTTGGCCGGCCCACGTAATCCCTTAATAGTTGGTGAAACTCTTTTTGAAAAGAATCTTCATAAATAATCCCGAGGTACTTTGTCCGCAACTCTTCAACATTCCGGTAGAGCATCTCCGGAATGTAGGCACCTCCAAACTGGCCATAATAGCCCTGTTCATCGGGTTGCTGGTATGTTCCTTTGGGGGCCATGTTACTTTTTCATCGCTTGCCTGAACTGCAATACCGCACCCATATCTTTCACGCCCGGGCTTTTTTCAAACCGGCTGTTAATATCCACCCCGAAAAAATCCGGATGTTTAAACACTTTTATTTTGGCCGCATCTTCCACACCGATCCCACCACTTAAAAAGAATGGCTTTTCAATTTTGGCACGCGTTAAAACAGTCCAGTCAAATTGCTGCCCGGTGCCTCCAAAACTTTCCTTCAATCCACCTGAATCAAATAAATAATAATCACAGACCGCATCGTAAGGGGCAACGAGTTTATCTATATCTGTCCCCTCCACTACCCTGAAAGCTTTTATCACTTCCACTTCGCTGCCCAGGTCTTCGCACATCCCGGGGCTTTCCTCTCCATGCAATTGCACGGCATCCAGCCCATATTCATCAATAGCATCGAGCACTTCGATCATTTCCGGGTTGACAAAGACACCTGTTTTCTTCAAATCAAAATCGGCGCTCTTCACATCTTTTTTCGAAAGCTTGCCGCCGATATACCGCGGAGATTCCTTATAAAATATAAGTCCCGCAAAATCAATATCCAGCCCGTCAAGCTGCTGCAGTTGCTTCATGTCGGTAATGCCGCATACTTTGATGTTCATGATTCTTGTTTTAAATTATTTACAAATTCTTCAAATGCCTTCCCGGGGTTTTCTTCCCGCATAAACACTTCGCCCATTAAAAACCCTTTATAGCCAGCCTGTCTTAATTGCTGAATCGTTTCCCGGTTACTGATGCCGCTTTCTGCCACCGCCGGCTTTTCCCGGGGAATTTTATTCACCAGGCTCAATGCATTTTCAATACTAACTTCAAAGGTTTTCAGGTTACGGTTGTTTACGCCCACCAGATCCACCTCGTCACAAATATGTTCCAGTTCTTTCTCATCATGAATCTCCAGCAACACTTCCAGCCCAATACTTTTGGCATAGACGGCCAGTTCCTTTACCCCGGCCCCCGGTAAACAGGCAGCAATCAATAAGATCACATCCGCACCAAAAGCCTTTGCTTCCGCTATCTGCCATTTATCAATGATAAAATCCTTGCGCAATACCGGGATATCACTCACCACTTTTGCCTGGATCAGGTCATCCAGGTCACCGCCAAAGAATTCATCATCTGTGAGCACAGAAATGCCTGCCGCAAATTTATTATACGAAACCACCACCGGTTCTACTTCCAGTTCCTTTGTCTGGAACCATCCTTTGCTGGGACTCTTCCGTTTAAATTCAGCAATAATACCCGTACTGCCGGGGAGCAGTAAACTTTGCACCAGCGACCTGTTTCTTACCTCCCAGAAAAATCCATCCCGCTCAAACCTTTCGATACTGCTCATCGGTTTGAATTTTTCTATTTGTTTTTTTTTGGCCGCCACTATCGTTTCTAAAATATCCATCTTTTCAGTTTCGAATTCAAATACGGTATCGCCTAAAAAGCTATTGCAAGCTTATTAGTTTAACCAGGCAGTCATTCGCTTTTCCGCTTTCCAAACTTTCCACCGCTGCCTGGTAGGCATCATCATAGCTTTCATAACTTCCGGTGCAATGTAACGCCATTGCCGCATTGGCCAAAACCACGGCATGCTGCGCCCAGCTGGCTTCGCCTTTCAGAATACCAGTGAAGATCTTTGCCGCTTCTTCCACGCTGTTACCACCGCTGATATCCTGTGCTGATACCATCCGTTTACCCAATTGCTCTGGGGTCATGATTCTTTCACCCTCGTTGGTTATTACGCGGGTATCGTTTGTCAGGGATATTTCATCATAGCCATCCAAACCATGAATGATGGTAAAAGGTTTCCCGGTTTGTTGCAGCAGGTAGTTATAGATTCTGGCCATCTCCAGGTTAAATACACCCACCAACTGGTAAGCGGGATTCGCGGGATTTGCCAGCGGCCCCAGCATATTAAAAAATGTCCGCATCGCAAGGTTCTTTCTTACCGGTGCTACGATTTTCAATGCCGGGTGAAATAATGGCGCGTGCAGGAAGCAAATGTTTGTGGCTGAAATCTCTTTTACCAACCGCTCATTATCATTATTAAATTTATACCCCAACTGCTCCATTACATTGCTGGACCCGCAGACAGATGATGCACCATAGTTACCATGTTTTGCTACTTTTTGCCCGGTGCCCGCAACGATAAAACAGGCCAGCGTGGAAATATTAAACGTGTTTTTGCCATCGCCGCCTGTGCCTACAATGTCCATTGCCTGGTAACCGTTTAAATCAACTTTTACAGACAGCTCCAGTAATGCGTCCCTGAATCCCTGCAGTTCTTCAATCGTGATACTCCGCATCAGGTATACCGTCATAAAAGCCGTTATTTCGTTCTCATTGTAACTGCCTTTGCCAATATTCAGCAAAACCTCTTTTGCCGGTTCCCTCCCCAGCGTTTTATGTTCAAACAGGTATTGAAGTATTTTTCTCATTTTCAAATTTGCAAATCAACTCTTCAGCCAATTTCTTAAAATATCCTCTCCCAAAGGTGTTAATACACTTTCGGGGTGAAACTGCACGCCCTGGACGTCATAGTTTTTATGCTGCAATGCCATGATATAATTATTATCATCCCGAGCGGTCACTTCAAGTTCAGCGGGGAATCCTTCATCACTTACGATCCAGCTATGATAGCGCCCTACTTCGATGCGGCGGGGCAACCCTTTAAATAAAGGACTTCTTCCTGCTGAATTGATCTCCCCGGTTTCAATTCCCGTTGCTACCCCGTGATACACGGTCGACAGGTTTACCAGTTTACCGCCAAAGGCTTCGCCGATCGCCTGGTGACCGAGACAAACGCCCAGGATCGGTTTAGAAGCCGCATATTCTTTAATTAATGGTATTAATAACCCTGCTTCCCGCGGCACACCAGGGCCGGGGGATAAAATAATCTTATCATATTCCTTCACCTGTTCCAGTAGCAGCTGGTCATTCCGGTACACCGCTACTTTTACATGGGTGATCTTTTCAACCAGGTGAACCAGGTTGTAGGTAAAGGAATCATAATTATCAAAAACTAAAATCTTCATAATTGATAGTTCATGCTATGCGTAAATATCTTTGGCCAGGACAATCGCCTTCTTCAAGGCCCCCAGTTTATTATTCACTTCCTGCAATTCATTTTCCGGGTTACTGGCAGCCACCACGCCTGCGCCCGCCTGGTAAGTCAGCGTATTGTTCCGGCTCAAAAATGTTCTTATCATAATTGCGTGATTGCAACTGCCGTCAAATCCCATAAAGCCGATTGCACCACCGTAAAAACTCCGGGATGTCGGTTCATATGTTTCGATCAGTTCCATCGCCCTGAATTTTGGTGCACCGCTCAATGTGCCCGCGGGAAATGTTTTGGCCATCAGTTCAAACGGGTTACTACCATCTTTCACCTGGCCGCATACTTCACTTACCAGGTGAATAACATGAGAAAAATATTGAACCTGCCGGTACTGTGCCACGGTCACTTCATCGCATACACGGCTCAGGTCATTCCTGGCCAGGTCCACCAGCATCACGTGTTCCGCATTCTCTTTGGGATCCTTTAATAATCTTTCGGCCGCTGCTTTATCGGCCTCATCATCGCCGGTTCGTTTGAACGTTCCTGCAATTGGATGAACAAAGGCTTTTCCGCCCCGGATCACCAATTGTGCTTCGGGTGAAGAGCCCATCAGTTTATAATCACCATAATCAAAGAAAAATAAATAGGGAGAAGGATTTACACTCCGCAGCGCCCGGTATACATTGAATTCATCCCCGGTAAACTTTTGCTGAAACCTCCTGCTGAGTACGACCTGGAAAACATCGCCGCGGTGGCAACTGGCCATTCCCTTTTCCACCATCTCCTTATATTCCTCATCACGCATGTTTACGCTTTCCTCCCCCGTTGTATTGAAAGGATAAACCGGGATATCCCTGCTCCTGATCAGCGACTCAACTACCGCTATATCACTTTCGAGGCCACTTATTTTATTCTCGCAAATAAACAGTTCATCATTAAAATGGTTAACCGCGATCACATACTGGTAAAGCCGGTAACGCATCAGTGAAATCGGGGGAGTTGAGTCACGATGAACGGGTTCAATTGTTTCGAAAAACTGGACGGCTTCATAGGTGGTGTAACCAAATAGTCCCTGCGCGAAACCGGCTTCTTTATCCTCCCCTTTCCTTACCTCAAACCTTTGCATGAAATTCCACAGCAGTTCCGGAACCTCGTTTTTGTTTTTCAGGATCGCCCTTTCGGGATTTTGGCCGGGAAATTTGAATTCAATACTTTCTTGTGAACTGATCTCCATCCCGCCAATGGCATTGATACAGATAAAAGAATAACTATCGGCTGCTGAATGATGATCCGTACTCTCCAGGAGTATGGTGTCGCGGAAACGGTCCCGCAGGCGCAGGTAGATACCTACCGGGGTAAACACATCCGCCAGCATTCTTTTACAGGTTGTATTGACTTCTATCTTCCGCATATTTTTCTTTCGCTTCCTGCCACTCTTTCCGCTTTATTTTTCCAGGCCCTCCCGGAAAAAGGGTAAAAAAAAGCCCCGAACATTGCCGGGGTCTGAATATATTGAAACAATATAGTTATGACATTACAGCCCCTTTAGCGTAGCAGGCCACCACCATAGTTTTATTGTTTGTTGTTTCATTGCCGGACAAATATAGAAGCAAAAAAAACATTGACAAATTCTTTTTAGATTTATCATATGAAAAGACGATATGCGGTTGTGATTTTCCTGCTGTTTGCAATAAAAGCTCATTCGCAGTCGGGTACTGCGGATACCATAATAGCCGGAGTCTCCATCCGGTTCAGTTATTCCCCGGCAATTTTCCCGGCCTCGTGGCAGGTCAACCCGGTGAAGGGCCAGGGTGAGGCAATAGCTGCAGGGGAAACAGGGCGCAGTAAAAAGATTGTGTTGAAAGCCCTGGATAAATACCCGGATGCACTATTGAAAAAAAACCTGAAGGCCATTTACTTTCTCAGGTCCATGAAGTTTTATAATGTTGGATACGGCGGCACGAACTCAACTGATGCTTTATATCTCACCAATGATGGCGCGGCCATGGGCTATTCGGACTTATACCTTGAACAAACATTGCATCATGAATTTTCCAGCATCCTCTACCGTAATTATTTTTCCCGGATGGATACAGCAGGGTGGAATAAAGCCAACCCGGAAGGTTTTGATTACACGGACCCGGAAAGCGGGGTAGGCGCTATCCGCAAAAACAAATCATCACAGGACCTGGACACGATCCTTTGTGAGCGGGGGTTTCTTACCCAGTATGCCTTGTCAGGCATGGAGAATGATATTAATACGGTTGCTCAAAATCTTTTCAGTCCCTCTGCAGGGTTCTGGAAAACAACCGACCAGTTTCCGCGGATCCGGGAAAAAGTGATGTTACTCATCCGGTTTTATAACAGCATTAACGCGGAATTTACCGAACAATATTTCAGGAACATGGTCCTTAAATGATCTGCTATGATAATACAGCACAAGCAAACAAATGGTAAGGGTCTGTTCTTTATACAGACCAATGGTAAGATCCTGGCAGAAATGGTCTATACCATGCCTGCTGCGGATAAAATGATCATTGAGCATACAGAAGTGAACGACGAACTGAAAGGACAAAATGTGGGTTACCGCCTGGTGGATACCGCTGTTGAGTATGCCAGGGCAAATCACCTGAAAATAATTCCCCTTTGTCCATTTGCCAATGCGGTTTTTAAAAAGAAGCCTGAATATGCAGACACACTTTTAAATCCTTAATGCGCTGTCATGAAAAAACTATCCTGCTTTTTAACCCTGGTCTGCGTTGGATTTTTTACGGTTGCCCAGGAGAAAGATCAATACATGCTTTTAAAACCAGACCGGGTATTTGATGGGGAACAGATGAGGTCCGGTTGGGTGGTATTGGTTAAGAATAACCTGATAGAACAGGCAGGGCCGATGAGTTTTAAATTGCCGGCGGGCTCCCAGGTTATTGAACTGAAAGGTTGCACCTTATTACCCGGGCTGATCGAAGGGCATTCGCATTTATTTCTTCATCCCTATAATGAAACAAGCTGGGATGACCAGGTGCTTAAAGAATCAAGGGCAGAGCGGACCGCCCGGGCAGTCAATCATGCCAAAGCCACCCTGCTGGCTGGTTTCACCACTGTCAGGGACCTGGGAACCGAAGGCGCCATGTATGATGATGCCGGTTTGAAAAATGCCATTGAGAAAGGAGTGGTACCTGGGCCCCGGATGATCGTTGCCACCCGTGCAATCGTAGCCAGGGGAACTTACGGACCGCGGAGTAATAACCCGGATATTGAACTTCCGCAGGGTGCGGAAGAAGTTGCAGGGCTTGAAGAACTCAGTAAAGCCATACGATCCCAAATTGGTCATGGTGCGGATTTACTAAAAGTATATGCTGATTACCGGTACGGGCCGCAGGGAGAAGTACAACCAACCTTCAGCGAACTGGAATTAGGTTGGCTCAACGGTAACACGACCAGCAGCGGGCGAAAGGCCGTTGCACATGCGACAACACCGGAGGGTATGAAAAGAGCAGTGAATGCCGGTATTTCAACTATTGAACATGGAGATGATGGAACCGAAGAAGTTTTTAAACTGATGAAAGAAAAAGCTGTGGCGCTCTGCCCCACCCTGGCTGCCGGGGATGCCATCGAACAATACCGGGGATGGAAAAAAGGAACTGATCCCGAACCCGGGCGAATTACCAATAAGAAAAAAAGCTTTGCGCTCGCATTAAAAGCCGGGGTTACGATCTGCATGGGTGGTGATGTGGGTGTCTATGCCCATGGGGATAATGCCAGGGAAATGGAACTGATGGTAGATTATGGCATGAAAGCCCCGGACGTATTAAGATCTGCCAGCTCGGTGAATGCGGATGTGTTTGGTTACGGGAATAAGATCGGCCGGATAAAAAAAGGCTTGCTGGCCGATATCATTGCAGTAGAAGGCGATCCATCACTTGATATAAAACAGATTCGTAACGTAAAACTGGTGATGAAAGACGGGAAAATCTATAAACAATAATCCGCAGAGTGCCGGGTAACAGTCGTTCCCGGTTCGGATCCATTTTGAAATTTTTTCCATCAGCGGCAGCCGCCAAACCCATTACTTGCTTAACTTGAAGACCTAAATTCCCGCTCATGCCTTTACTAAAAACTTTCTTTGCTGCTTTTTTCTTCCTGGCGTTCACTAATGTTATAGCAGCCCAGGATGATGCTGGTTATAAATTGCCCCCTAAGGATATTGCGGATATGCTGCTGGCAAAAACCGCCCCGAATGTAAGCGTGGATGATAAAGGTGAGTGGATGCTGATGATGGAATCCGGCAGCTATCCCTCGGTTGAAGAACTGGCAAGGCCTGAATTAAAAATAGCTGGCCTCCGGATCAATCCCGCCAACTTTGCACCCAGCCGCCAGAATTTTATCAATAACCTGTATTTAAAGAATATTGCCGGCGGAAAGGAAATGAAAATATCCGGTTTACCTTCCCCGTTATACGCCGGGAACATCAGCTGGAGTCCTGATGATAAAAAAATTTCATTCACGCAAACCACCGGCGATAAAGTCGATCTCTTTGTTATTGATATAGCATCGCAGAAGGCTGTTAAAGTGAATAAGACAACGCTGAATGTGATCACGGGCGGTGCACAGTGGTATGATAATAACACCCTTCTCTACCGGACGGTAGTAAAGCCCGGATCTGCAGCACCGGGCAAGCCGGCAGTACCCAAAGGCCCCGCTACGCAGGAAAACTATGGCAAGGCTTCACCCCGGCCCACTTTCCAGGACCTGATCAAGAGTCCATATGATGAACAGCTTTTTGAATTTTACGCCACTACCCAACTGGTAAAAAATATAAACGGGGTAGAAACAAAAATTGGCCAGCCCGGCATTTACACGGGTATCAATGTATCGCCGGATAAGAAATATATACTGGTGCGCAAACTGAAAAAACCATTTTCCTATACGGTGCCCGCCTTTGGATTTCCTGCTGTAGTGCTGATCACGGATATCAATGGGAAAACAGTAAAGCAATTAGCTGATCTTCCCTCATCCGAAACAGCACCGGCGGGTAATGATAATGTGCAGTATGTACCCCGCGGGTTTGACTGGCGTGATGATGAACCGGCCACGGTGGTCTGGTGTATGCCGCTTGACAGCGGTTTTATTAAGAAGAATGTTGACTATCATGATGCCGTATATGCCATGAGCGCACCATTCAATATGGAAGCGAAAATGCTTTTTAAAACCAAAATGCGTTACCGCTTTACCACCTGGGGTGATAAGAACCTGGCCCTCGTTACAGAAGGATTAACCGGGAAACAAACGGTGCAACTGGATCGTTTCAACCCCGTAACAGAAGACCTGGAAAAACTGATCAGCCGCAATACCACAGATGCCTATGCAAACCCCGGGAATCCTGTAACTGTGCAGAACCAGTATGGGCGGGAAGTGCTGCTGACGATTGACAATGGAAATAAAATACTATTTAACAACCAGGCTGGGAGTTCTCCCAAAGGTGATCTTCCTTTTCTTCTGTCCTATGACGTGCATACGAAGAAAGCTGATACGCTTTGGCATTGCGCGGAAGGCTCATTTGAAACCGTGGTGAAAGTGCTGGATGCAGACAAATTACAATTGCTTACCAGGCGGGAAAGTGAGAAGGAAGTTCCCAACTACTGGTTAAAAAACCTGAAACTGCGGATAGCCGACAGGCAACTGACTACTTTTTCCAATCCTTACCCGCAAATGGAAGGAGTGACCAAAGAAAAAATCAACTATAAAAGGTCAGACGGTGTTAACCTGACCGGTGAGCTCTATTTACCGAAAGGATATAATAAAAACCGTGATGGAAAACTCCCGGTATTCATCTGGGCCTACCCGGCCGAATACAACTCTGCCGCGGATGCGGCTCAGGTTCGTGGCAGTGAACATAAATTCACGTTACTGAACTGGGGTACCCCGGTTTATTATGTTACCCAGGGTTATGCAGTGCTGAATAATGCCGAGATGCCGATTGTCGCAACCGATAAAGACAAAAAACCCAATGATAATTTTATTGAACAGTTAACGATGAATGCGGAAGCTGCTATCAATATACTGGACGAAATGGGTGTTGGAGATAAGAACCGGGTTGCGGTGGGCGGGCATAGCTATGGGGCCTTTATGACGGCCAACCTTTTGGCGCATACTAATCTTTTTAAAGCCGGTATCGCCCGCAGCGGTGCTTATAACCGGTCACTTACGCCTTTTGGTTTCCAGAACGAGGACCGCACTTACTGGCAGGCGCAGGAATTGTATACGAAAATGAGCCCCTTCAGTCATGCAGATAAAATAAAAACACCAATCCTCTTAATTCATGGGGACATGGATAATAATACCGGCACCTTCCCCATACAGAGTGAAAGAATGTTCAATGCTATAAAAGGTCATGGTGGCACGGTAAAATATATCAGCCTCCCATACGAAAGCCACGGATACCAGGCACGGGAAAATGTGTTGCATACACTGGCCGAACAATTCAACTGGCTGGAACAGTATGTGAAAAAATCCGGGAAGAAGGATGAAAAGGATGAAAAGAAAGCATTTTGAAAGTATTAACCGGAGGAAGACTGCTTAAACGGGCGGTTCCCATCCCTTTATCCTAAAACTGGCTCCTTCCCGGCCAGAACCGGGTCGATATTTTTTTCGTAAAACCACGGGCCAGGCGAGTGAATCCTGATGATTTTAATCAATTGATAAACTTTTAACTACTGTTATCTATTGTCCGGCAACAAACTTTGGTTTAATTTAGCTGTTTAAGGTTCAAATTAGCAGTCATTAAACTTACTCCACCCATGCGGTCATTTTTCCTGGTTGCAGCCATCTGTTCTTTTTCAGTGCTGTCTGCCCAACCACCCCACGTACCCCTTTATTCCATCAATAACATACCACTGCCTGAAGAGATGAACAAACAGGTTTGTATTTCCGGGATGAAGTACATGGATGGGAAACTCTGGTTTGCTTCCGAACGCTGCCCGGTGATCTTCGCGGCAGATCCTGCAACGGGTGCGATCCTGAAGACCATCAATATACAGGCACCCCAGGAATTTGAAATGGAAGGCATGACATCCTATAAGAACAAATTGTACCTGGTATCGGAAAATGTGGCGGCACTCTATGAAGTCAACCCGGAAAACGGGGATCTGAAAACGGTTCAAACCTCTGTTGCACTGCCTCCCAAATCCAAAAACGGGGATGGCATGGAAGGTGTTGCCGCCAATGAAGTGAACGGTAAATTTTACCTGCTCCGGGAAAGAAATGAAGAAAGAACACAAACGGAAATTTATACGTTCAGCATCGAAGAGGCCGGTGAAAACGCCGTGCTTACCCTGAAATATGAATCTAAAATCGAGTTGACGCTTGCTGACCCCCAGTGGCGGTATTCTGATATTTGTTTTGATAAGGAAAATTCGAGGTTACTTTGCCTGAAATCATATTCAAAAGGTAAACTCCGTCAGCAATACCTGGAAGCCATTGATATTGACAGCATGGGCCGCATTTCTGCCGCAACGCTTAAAAACATACCGGTTGAACGGTTTTCAGATATTTCCAACCGGTTCAAAAACCTCGATTACAGTATGAACCTGGAAGGCATCACACTGGACGAAGCTGGCAATATTTTTATCATCAGCGACAATACTTCCGGCAAGGCGCAATGCGATCAGCCCGCCAGGGAAAAAACGATCCTGCTGGAGTTAAAAAAACTATAACGGTATCTTGTGTAATTTGGGAAAAAGCGTTCCCTTGCGGCCAGGTCCGGTAGCGAGTAAAGAGCTTACCCGGCCCTTTACATGATGATTGCTTTCCGGGCCGCTGGTGCGGAAATAATGGCCCAGAGGGAAGGGAAACGTTAAAAAAAGCTGAATCATCCCCGTACACAACCAATTGGCATGGATTTGCGACTTTTAGAATAAAACATGAAAAAAATTATACTTGCCGCAATTCTTTTTGTTCCTGTTTCCGGGCTATTCGCTCAAAAGGTAGATAGCATCTATTTTCATCTTTATACCGACAGTCTCAAAAAAGGACAGCACAATTATATCAACGTGGACGGCAAAATGTCCAATGGCCGCTGGATGCCGCTTACATCCAAAGACATTAATTTCTCCTGCCCTACTGCCAGTTTTGAAGGAAATGAGCTTATTATACCTGCCGGTTTCACCGGGGAAAAAGTAACCGTGAAAGCTGCTTTAAAGTCAAACCCGGCGGTATGGATAGAAAAAACAATCTGGATCAAACAAAAGCCTGATCCTGCGCTGCCTACCCGGGATGATATGATGAATGACGGCAAACCGCGGAAAAACAAGAACAAGAATTAATAAATTTTGTCTCTTTTCAATATTGCTTCCTTTCAACCCATCCCGTACGCCTCTAAATTCTTATCTTTGCGCCGGCAGGTCTTACACGACCAGCTCCTGCTGAACCCTCCCAGGGCCGGAAGGCAGCAAGAGTAGGTGGTTGAGCGGTGCGATGTAATAAGCCTGCCATTTTTTTTCTTAAACAATTCCCCTCTTTATATGAAGTTTTTTATCGATACAGCCAATCTTGCTCAGATCAAAGAAGCAAATGAGCTGGGTATCCTTGATGGTGTTACCACCAATCCTTCCCTGATGGCCAAAGAAGGTATCAAAGGGACTGAAGCCGTGATGAATCATTATAAAACCATCTGTGAAATGGTGGATGGTGATATAAGTGCTGAAGTGATTGCGACTGATTTTGACGGCATCCTGGAAGAAGGGAAAAAGCTGGCTGCTATTCACCCGAACATTATCGTTAAAGTGCCCATGATAAAAGATGGGGTAAAAGCCCTGAAATGGTTTACTGATAATGGCATTAAAACAAACTGTACTCTGGTCTTCTCTGCAGGGCAGGCTATCCTGGCTGCCAAAGCGGGCGCCACTTATGTCTCTCCCTTTATCGGCAGAATTGATGACAGTGGCTGGGACGGCGTTGAGCTGATCGCCCAGATATCGCAGATATATTCTATACAGGGCTACAAAACACAAATACTGGCGGCATCCATCCGCAGTGCCCTCCACATTGTAAAATGTGCTGAAGCCGGCGCTGATGTATGTACCTGCCCCCTTGATTCTATCCTGGGTTTACTGAAGCATCCCCTGACGGATATCGGTCTTGCTAAATTCCTGGAAGATGCAAAGAAAACCGTGTAACTAATTAAATAAGCATTCGGGAGAAGCGTTGATTTCATCAACGCTTTTTTTATCGCTGGAAGGTGGAATTGACTGTTGTAAAACCAACCAGTTCGTCTGCCCTGGCACCAAAGGGACGGAAATAAACCATCACCATATAACTGTTTTCAGTACCCCAGTAGTTACCTTCGGTGTTCTCCAGCGAAGGTATTACACCGGCCTGCTTCTTATCAGTCAGCGTAACATATGAATAATTATAATAGCCCTGTTTGAGGTAGAGTGACTTTTCATAGATGCCTTTTTCTTCATTAAAGATCATCCGCGATGCATCATCCTGCGCGTAATTGGTCAGTTCCCCAAAAACATAAACACTCCGGCCTTCATAAGCACGGTTCCCGGGAGGCACAAAGCTGAAATGCGTCCAGGCATAATCACTTTGCCAGTACGGATTATTTCCATCCCTGTTCTCAATGGTATAGATACCGTTAAGGTCACGGTAATAGATATAGATCTGCTGTCGTCTTTCCTCATCAGGATTGACATATACATCAATCCGGTCCGTGCTGTCACTGTCTACCAGCTTTTTCATCCTGTCACTCATCAGCCGCAAACTGCGGAGATCGATCCACCGCCATTCTTTACCTGACTGGAACGTCGTATTCTCTTCATCACTGTATTCATAATAATTGCCGCGGAAAATACTCGGCCTGTCAATGACCGTGGAAGATGACCAGATATTATTCTGCACGACCACTACTTTAAGGTCCTGGGGTGAAAAGGCATTGATCTGCCCGCTGGCGGTGCTGACGGCTACCTGCACCCGCTGATGCGTCCTGAAATAATTCGCATCAAAAGGTTGGGTGATCTTCGCCGATACACTCGTTTTGGTATTTACAACCAGGAACCGTTTGGTGAAAGCAAGTTTGGACGTGTCATCATTCAAAAATACTTTCAGCAGGTAGTTCCCGGCTTTGGTCGGGGCTGAATTCCGCTCCGGAAGAGTGGCCTGGTAATGGGTATACCTGGTTTGTACCAGGGAGGAACTCCGGTACGTGGTGATCCGGTTACTTTGAAAGCCGCGTATATAATCAAAGCTCTGCACATTGGCGGGGGTCCAGTCGGCATTACATAACTGGAAGCTGTAATAATAGTACTTCATATCCGCGTCCATATCATCAAAATGAAGTTCTAACAGGTCGTTAGTATTGAGGGTTATGACCGGGTAACTGTAAACATCACCATACCGGTGAAATTTAACCGTCCGGATATTGGATTTATAAATATGATCAGGCAATTGCCCGGTTACAGCTACCGCCAAAAAAAGACAGGATACAGTAAGAAATATTCTCATTAGGGATTATTCGTTAATATCAGCTTACAATGGTTGAATTTCGGTTAAAAAAGCGGAGAAATCTTTTTTACCGCCTTATTTTTGTCCGAAGGGCCTTATCGGGGATAAGGACAAATAATTCAATTTGAAGGTTGCAGCATTTATAGCAAACCGTATAGCATTTAACCAGCAAAAATCTTTTTCAAGATTTATTATCAGGCTATCAACCGTGGCCACGGTGATCAGTGTGGCCGTGATGATCGTTACCCTGGCATTCGCGAATGGTTTCCAGGAGACGGTCAGCCAGAAGATATTCAGCTTCTGGGGTCATATTCGCATACAGGAAAAACAGCCCGATAAGGCGATCATCTCCGAAGAAACACCCATCATAAAGAACGATTCGCTCGTTCACCTCATCCGGCAAAACGCGGCCGTGGAAAGCATACATTCTTTTGCCACCAAGTATGCCATTCTCAAGACCAAAGACGAGATAGAGGGGGTTCTCCTGAAAGGTTTTGACAGCTCCTATAAATTTGATCATCTGGCATCGTTTATTCAACAGGGCCGCGCTATCCGGTTTAATGACAGTTCTTACAGCCGGGAACTGATGTTATCATCGGTTACTGCATCCCGGTTGCAGCTGGGGGTGAATGATAAGGTGCTGGTATATTTTATCCGCCCGGATGGCAGGATACGGCCCGATAAACTAACAATAACCGGTATTTATAAAACCGGTATCGAGGAATATGACAAAACCTTTGCCATCGGGGATATCAAACTCATTCAACGACTCAATGACTGGCAGCAGGATGAAGTTGGAGGCTATGAAATTTTCCTGCATGACTATAAAAAGATTGATGATGTCGTTAACGAATTATATAACCTGGATTTATTCCCACAAACCTGGAATACGGTAAGTGTCAGGAATATTTCTCCAAATATTTTCGACTGGCTGAAAATGCAGGATGTAACCCGCAATGTCCTGATCGGATTTATGATCGTAGTAGCTATCATCAATCTCATTACCTGCCTCATCATACTCGTGCTGGAACGGATCAGGATGATCGGGATATTAAAGTCACTCGGTGCAACAGACTGGACCGTACAAAAAATATTCCTCCGTCATTCTGCCATTATCACCATTACGGGAATTATTACCGGTGCCGCTCTTGCATTGGGTTTGCTTTGGTTACAGCAGGCCACCGGCTTTATTAAATTAAAAGAAGAAGCTTATTATGTAAGCAGTGCTGCCGTGAAGATCATCTGGTGGGAAGTTGGGGCCATCTGTCTTGGCACTTTGATCGTCTGCTTCCTGGTAATGATGATTCCTTCCCTGCTTGTCAGAAAAATACAACCCGTCAAAGCCATCCAGTTCAGGTAAGCACTACTGCCTGTCTATTTTCCCGGGGAAAGATCGGGGTTTTGGTATATGTATCCTCAAACCGGCAGCAGTCAAACAAGATGGGACAGCACAATCCCGGTTGCCACGGCAGCGTTTAGTGATTCTGCTTCACCTTTTCGCGGGATGGTAATCTTAAATTTGGCGAGGCTTAATATACCGGCACTGATGCCTTTGGATTCATTACCGGTTACTATTATCCCTTCCTGGATTTTGTTCATCCCGGTAATATCCTGTCCGTCCAGGGTGGTGGCAAAAATGCGGGTATCCTCCTGTTCTGACAACCATTCCCGGAGATCAGTATATAACAGTTTTACCCGCGCAATGCTGCCCATGGTGGATTGAATGACTTTGGAATTATACCTGTCGGCGCAATCCGGGCTGCAGACAATTTGTTTTATCCCAAACCAGTCAGCAATACGAAGGATGGTACCTAAATTGCCCGGGTCCTGTATTGTTTCAAGCGCCAGCGTGATATGGTCCTTTACCGTTATGACAGGGTCATTCTCATATTGCTCCACGACGGCCAGCACCTGGTTGGGTGTACTGAGCTGTGAAATTTTTTCCAGTTCATGCCGCTCTATTTCTGTAACCACTCCCGGATTGATCACTTTTTCATTAAGGAGGATCCAATCTTTCAGCGCATAAAGCTCTTTTATTTTTGATGGGTCTGACTGCAATAGTTCTTTGATGAGTTTGGGACCTTCTGCAATAAACAAACCCGCTTCTTCCCTGAATTTTTTCTGGCCTAAAGTTTGGATATATTTGACCTTCGATTTGAGCATTTTCTGTTGTTTTGAAATTATGTTACCAGGCAAGCCATCCATTCATTATCATCTCTATTATGCGATCATCAGTGGTTTTTGCATTGCCCTGCTGGCTTCCTGCTCTGTTGTACCAAGAAATTATCCTAAAAAGATCCCTTTTGTATACGAATATAATATTAACGTAGAAGGAAATTACACCCCCGAAGAAAAAGCAAAACTGCAGGCGGGGTTAAAGAACCAGCTGGATGACAGTATCCGCGTCCGGACGGCCAATAAGTTCTTTTACCACGGTATCAACCGGCCCGTACTGGAAAAACCCCCGGTATACCTAAATGCCAATGCAGACAAGTCTGTTGTTTATATGCGGGCATTGCTGAGTTCCCTGGGTTATTTCAGGGATTCTATTACTTACGATACTACGTTAAAAATTGTCAGTGAAGACCAGTACCGTACAACGGTCAATTTTAATGTAAAACCCGGTAAAGTGGTCACCCTGGATTCCATCAGTTACAATATCCGGAACCCCGAGCTTCAGACGATTACAATGGACAACCTGGGAGCCTCCCTGATCAAAAAAGGAGACCCCTTTGCCAAAGGAACTATTTCCGTGGAACTCGACAGGCTGGTAGACCTCTACCGCAATAACGGGTATATGCGGTTTAGCCGGGAAGAACTGATCGGGTTATGGGATACGTTAAACCCGGCTATTTTAAATCCTACCCTTGACCCTTTTGAACAAATTGCCTTACTGGATTCCATCCGTAAAAGCCGCGAAGATCCTAAAGCAAATCTTGAAATAATTTTGAAACCCGGATTTGACAGCAGTAAGCTCACCAAATTCTTTGTGGGAGATATTACCGTATATCCTGATTATACGGCGGATACCACCGGCATCAATTTCCGGGAAGTATTCGTGGAAGGTATAAAAGTCAATTACAACAGGAACCTTTTCAAACCCAAAATATTTCCCCAGAATATTTTTTTCCGCCGCGGTGATATTTATAACCAGCGGAGGTATTTCAAAACCATCAACCGCTTTAATTCCATTGGTTCCTGGCGGCTGGTGAATATTGAACAAAATCCGCGGAGGGACCAGGATACAGCTGATTTTATTATTAAGCTCACCCCCGCGAGAAAATATTCCTTTACCGCTAACCTGGAAGGAAGCCGGAACCAAAGCGCTTTTTCCGGCAACCTGTTTGGCATTGCCGTAAATTTTGGTTTACAAAACCGGAATTTCGCCAAAGCCGCCAACCAGAGCATTACCAATATCAGGTTTAACGTGGAGACCGGCAGGGATACTGTGGCAGATGTAAAATTTATCCAGACAAGACAGCTGATACTGGGACATACCATTTACTTCCCGAGGGTGCTTCCCAACTTCAGGTTTATCCCTGAAAGATTCCGGGATAATTTCAGAACAGTTTTTTCCGCCAATTTAGGTACGACTGAACGAAGAGCCTTATATAACCTGAACACGGTGAATGCTTCCTGGGGTTACGAGTTTCAATCTGCCAAAAGACTGATGACGATCCGTATCCCCAATATTGAATATTCATCCCTTTCTTCAAAACCCAAGCTCGATACGATCTTTAAAAATAATCCTTCCCTCCGTAACATTTTTACAGATGGGTTGATTTCATCCGTGATCGCGGGAATGACGGTCAATGGGGGAAGAAAAGAGAATGTGAATGTGTTGCGGTTAAATGTAGAAGCATCCGGCTTATTGCTTGGTCTGGTTCACAACAAGTTCCTGGATACAAATCTTTACCGGTTTATAAAAGTGGATGTGGATTACACCAATAAGATAAAGATCAACAGGTCTGCCCTGGTCCTGCGCATTTTTACGGGGGTTGGCTATGAATTAGGTTCCACTGTAAACCCGCGGAAGAAAAACAGCTTGCCTTTTTTCAGGCAATATTTTGCGGGTGGTCCCAACAGTATGCGGGCCTGGGCTTTGAGAAAACTCGGGCCGGGTTCTGTTATTAAGGATTTCGGTACATCCGGCTCCCCGGATCGTTATGGTGATGTGCAGGTGGAAGCCAACATTGAATACCGGTTCCCTGTTTTTTCGGTTGCCGGAATAGATGTGAATGGTGCCGTTTTCAGTGATATTGGAAATGTGTGGTTCCTGAAAAAAGAAGCCGGGGCTCCTGAAGAGGTTTTTAATTTCGGCCGCCTCGCTAAAGATCTTGCCGTAGGGATGGGCTTTGGTCTGCGGGTTGATCTTAATTTCTTTGTGATCCGCATGGATTATTCATATAAAGCAAAGAATCCAAGCCCCGCTCCCATTGATGCTGCAGGACAAAATAAATGGTTTTATAAAATAAAACCCCTCGATGGCCAGTTCCAGCTGGGCATCAGTTACCCGTTTATTCAATAATGCATATCAGGATTGCAACTGTTTCACTTTTTCTTCAAATGCTTCCATTGTCAGGGCCCTGTCGAGCCTGGATTCTCCGATCCTGGTGCGGCAAAGGCTGCTGAGGTGGGCACCGCATTCTAAGACTTCTCCAAAATCATGTGCCAGGCTGCGGATATAAGTACCGGTGGAACAAACCACGCGGAAATAAACCAGCGGTAATTCAATTTTTGTAATGACAAATTCCCTGATGCTAATTTTTCGCGGCTCCAGTTTTACTTCTTTACCCTGCCGCGCAAGTTCATATACACGTTTACCATCCATCTTGATAGCGGAATGGGCCGGAGGTACCTGCTGGATATCGCCAATGAATTTTTCCGTGGCAGTTTTCAATTCTTCCTCTGTGATCAATTCAAAAGGTTTGAAATTCCCGGGTTCACTTTCCAGGTCGTAGGTTGGAGTGGTAGAACCCAGCGTAAAACTGCCGGTGTATTCTTTTTCCTGCGCCATGAATTCATTGATCCGTTTGGTGAATTTCCCGGTGCAAACTATCAATAACCCGGTTGCGAGGGGGTCGAGTGTACCGGCATGGCCCACTTTTTTAATCCGGATAAGATTACGGATCTTCCTGATTACATCGAAAGAGGTCCAGCGAAGTGGTTTATCGATCAGCAGTACCTGTCCTTCTTCAAAAAAGTCGCGGGCTTTATTCATTGCCGCAAATGTAGCAGAGATTACTGATTCAATCGCCAGTGATCTAAATTGACATTCTTGTTTTCAGTTCCAGGTATTTGTTGACGGTGTTTACCGTCAGGTTTTCCGGTGTGGTCAGAATAGAAGGTATGCCATTTTTGTGCAGCTCTTTAACCATTAACCGCTTTTCGTACGCAAATTTTTCCGCGATGGTCCTAATATATATGTTTTCGAGTGAAGAAGCATTTTGTTCAGTCAGTAATTTCAGTTCACTATTTTCAAAAAATACCACCAGCAATAAATGATACTTGGCTATCTTTTTTAGAGCGGACATTTCACGTTGGAGGCTTTCGAGTGATTCAAAATTGGTAAACAATACCAGCAGGCTCCGGTTAGTGACCCGGTTACGGATCACGGAAAACAATTTTTCAAAATCAGCTTCCAGGAAATCAGTTTTCTGTTTATAGAGTGTTTCCAGCACCAGGTTCATCTGGGTTGGCTTTTTGTCCGCCTGTAAGAATGTGTCTATATTTTTTTCAAACGTGACAATACCCGCTTTGTCCTGTCTTACCAGGGCCACATTCGATAGCACGAGGGAAGCATTGATCGCATAATCGAGTAATGTCATCCCGTTAAATGGCATTTTCATCACCCGCCCCTTATTCACCAGGCAATAGATCTGCTGACTCCGCTCATCTGTATAATTGTTTACCATCAGGGCGTCCTTCCGGGCGGTAGCTTTCCAGTTAATGGTCCGGTAATCATCCCCGCGGACATATTCTTTTATCTGTTCAAACTCCATGCTGTGACCGATCTTCCTGATCCGCTTCACGCCCGCTTCCTGCAGGCGGTTGCTGACTGCCAGCAACTGGTACCGGCGCATCTGGACATATGAAGGATACACTTTCACCACCTGGCGGGATGGAAATGTATACCGCCGCTTAACCAGTTGCAGGGGCCCGTGCACATATACATTTATGTCATCGAAGATATATTCGCCCCGGGCATCGGGACGGAGGGAATATTCCAGGATATAATCACTCACACTGTCAATGAGAATCTTACGGATCCATTTTCTTTCCTGGAATTGAGCAGGCAATTCATCGATCACACTGGCGCGAACAGGAAACCCATACTGGTTGGATAACCGGATTTCAACTTTATTCGGGTCCCCGATGCTAAATCGTTCTGAAAGGATCCGCACTGCAGCTATTCCTTGCTGACGGCTGTAAACAATTACGGCATCGATAGCAATCGCAATCAGCATCAGCACCAGGATCATCCCACCTATCCGGAATAATGCAGGATAAAAATAGCTGGCCACATATACCACTGCTCCCGCGCCGGCGATATAGTAAACGATTTTATTTAAATAGAAAGATTTAAGCACAGGTTCAAGGTTGAGTGTTCATGGTTTATGGTTCAAAGTTTAGAGTTTAGGGTTCATGGAAATACAGTTATTCCGAATCAATAGTTTAGTAATCATTTTGCAACCGGTTACACGAACCATGAACTTCTTTACCTCGGAACGTCCATGCCCTGGATAATCTGCTTTATTACGTCATCCTCGGAAATACCTTCCATTTCCTTATCCGGTGAAAGAATGATCCGGTGTCTTAATACCGGGGGAATTACGGACAGAATATCCTCCGGTGTCACAAAATCACGACCCTGCATCGCTGCCATGGCTTTGGACGCATTCATGATAGCCAGGGAGGCGCGGGGAGATGCCCCGAGATAAATGGACTTGTGATTTCTTGTCTGGTGAATGAGCCTGGCAATGAAGTGTAATAATTTTTCTTCGATAAGCTGTGTCTTTATCTGCTGCTTCAGGGCGATCACCTGCTGCGCTCCGAGCACCGGTTGAATCATTTCCATGGCAGAAGTATTACCCATGGCGTGAAACTGGGCCAGAATCATCGCTTCTTCTGTCTCGCTCGGGTAAGGAACGATCACTTTAAAAAGGAACCTGTCGAGTTGTGCTTCCGGCAGGCGGTAAGTACCTTCCTGTTCAACGGGGTTCTGTGTAGCCAGCACCATAAATGGAGCAGGCATGAAATAGGTTTTTCCATCCACTGTTGCCTGTCTTTCTTCCATGACCTCCAGCAAAGCAGATTGTGTTTTGGCGGGAGCACGGTTGATCTCATCTACCAGCACGATATTGCTGAAGACGGGGCCCTTCTTAAATTCAAAACTGGCTTCCTTCGGGTTAAAAACAGGAGTACCCAATACATCGGATGGCATCAGGTCAGGCGTAAACTGGATCCGTGAAAAACCGGTACTCACACTTTTTGATACCAGTTTAGCCGTCAGTGTTTTTGCCACGCCCGGCACCCCTTCAATCAATACATGCCCGTCAGCCAATAGTGCCGCAATGATCAGTTTTACCATTTCATCCTGCCCTACGATGATTTTCCTGATCTCGTTCCGGATGGATGAGACGGCTTCATTCAAGGCTGACAGGTCGGTACGCGGCTGGAAAATTTGTTCTTCCATGTTTATGTTTTTTTATAAAATGATTCTAATCGTTTATGAAAACCGGTCAACTGTTCAGGGGAGATCGTCTCTGCCAGGTCCAGGTTTTTAATAATGGAAACTATCTCCCCGATCTCTTCCTGCCCCACCCCGGATTTATAATGCAGGTTTTTGATAAACTCTTCATCCAGTGTGCCGGTTAATAATTTATACTTGTTCCTGACATGCTCCAGGAAATAGGCAGCCATTTTGCGGCAAAGATTCCGGTGATCCCCTTTCTCATAATATAAACGACCGATTGTTTTGACAAAATCAAGGGATTCATTTTTTGGTTTTTTTAATACCGGTATGGCCCGTTGCTTCCTCCGCATTTCCATCAGCACATACACCAGCAACGTAAAAATAGCCGTAAGCAACGCCGCTTTAAAAGCCGGGTAGCGGAATAACACACTTAACCAGCCATCTTTTTTCCCGGGTCGTTCCTGTTTTTCCTTTTTATTCCGGTAATATTCGTCCCAGGTGATTTTTTTGATCCCCGGCCGCACCAGGGACATGGCCTGCTCATAAAACTCCATATTCTTTTTATGCAGCAGGAAGTAATTACTGAATGCCAGCGGTTCCAGGTGTATAAAGAAATTTCCTTTCCCGGTTTTCAGGTGAATAAAGTTAGGGCGGCCCACGACGTCGAAACCAAGTACCCGGGAAGTAGCAGTATCAAACCCTGTATAATAAGAACTGAACGTTCTGCCCGGGTAAGTGTATTCCGGTTGTTGCGGGAAAGGAGGGTCGCTGAGGGTAAAGCGGAGGTTTTCATCCAATTGCTTTACGTTTAAATTCGCCAGCTCATAGGCGCTGCTGTTAAAATCAAACATATCATCCGCCGCGGCAGACAGGAATACTGAACTGATAAATACATCGTTCCCGTTCCTTGCAAATTCAATCAACTTGGTAATCTCATCTTCATCCGCCCCAAAGCGGCTGGATACAATCATCAATAACTGGTTGGGCTCCGCGGGTGATAAAGTTTCCCAGGTTCCCGGCGACTGTTTGTTTACCGTAATCTCTGCCCCGGGAAACAGGTAGGGCAGGGTGCTGTACGCAACATAGGTTCCATAAGGCAGCTTGTCTTTTTTCCGCAGCGAAAGCCGTTCATCCAGTTTATTTTTTCGCTGGTTCCCGCCTGTTATAAATAAGGTAATAATGGCTGCCCCCAATATCACGATCAGGATATATGGTATGTATTTTTTCACAGTTTGTACAACAGTCTTTCTAACTGGTCAAAATCTTTTTTTATTATTCCGTAGGCATCCCGGTTTACGTCAAACTGGCCATACCAGCTATATTCATAGTTTCGGGCTACCCGGAAAAAATTATTATAGTATGCGGTAGGATGAAGTTCCAGGAGATAATCAAGATTTGTCTTATCCTGCTTGTAGTTAATTATGTCTTTTTCGGCCATGTTTTTCAGTAATCGTAAAAACATCAGCCTGACTCCCAACCTGTAATTTCCCTGCTGCAGGGCCTTATCAATTTCTTTCTGGTAATTAATGGCAAATATATCCTCGCTTATATCTTCTGAAGTTACTCCTGTCTCCCTGCTTTTCTTATTAAACAGACCTACGCGGTTTTCTGCCAGGAACCAGGTGATCACGCCTGCAAATCCACCGAGGATGAGCAGCCACAAAAGCGTTTGAAACCAGGTACGTTTGCTGATCGGGACATAGGGCTCCGCCGCCTGCTGTTCACGGATCTTACTATCTTTTTTAGAAATTTTATCCGCATACCAGAAAGCATCCTGGTCTTTTAACTCCCTTAAATAACTATCGGGTATATCCCGCTTGTTTAGCACGGGATTATTTTCCTGCTTTTTTTCAAAAAAATGGTTTCCGGTATTCTCCTCCCCGGGCTGGCCATTTTCCGCCGGCTGGGCATAAAGCATACTGCAAAACAGCAATAAAACGAAAACCGCTATTGCATGCCGTATCCCGGCCAGGTATTTTCTTTTATTCAGCATCCGCTTCAACTATACTTCCTCCTCGTTTAACTGCACGGACAGTCTTTTGCCCAGCCGAACAGGATAAATGATAAAATACCAGATGACAAACAGCACTGACAAACCAAATATGGCTGTTGTCAAAAAAGAAAGGTTGTTGTATAGCCGGGTGATAAACCCTTCAAAGAAGGCCGCAAGGGCAAATACCGGCAAAAGCCCCACGATAATTTTCACACCGTCTTTAGCGCCCTGCTTTAATGAATCAATTCTTTTGATCGTGCCCGGGAAAAGAAAACTTTTTCCCAATACCAGGCCGGCCGCTCCAGCCAGTATGATGGCCGTTATTTCGAGTGTGCCGTGAACAAATACAACCATCCAGAAATCGACCCCCAATCCACGTGATGCAAAAAACTGGTCAAAGACCCCCACCATCACTGAAGTCTGTGCCAGGTCGTACAAACATGGGATACCTAATACAATGCCGGATGCAAACATGCGCAAGGACACGGCAATATTATTGACCATAATTCCCAGCCAGCTTAAAAAGGAGCTGCCGTGTTCGTAGATACCGAACGGGTTTCCTTTATCAATGTTATCCTGCGTATGGTCCATGTACCAGTCTCCGAGGATACCCCGGGCCACTTCATCATCCTGCTGCGAGGTAAAAAAACCGATGCAGAAAAAAATACAGAAAAAAACAAAGGCAAATAAAATCACCCCATGATGTTTCCGGATCGTGAGGGGTAAATCATATTTCCAGAAAGTGATGAGCCGGTTGGAGTCTTCTTTGCGGTTTTTATAGACATCCAGGTAAATCTTTGCTGCCTGTGCGTTAATGAAATCAGTAACGCGGCCTGAGGGGTAAAAAGTCTTGGCATAGGCGAGGTCATCCACGAGTTGGGTAAACTCCGCGGCCATTTCATCCGGATCGCTGGTAGACGTGTGCTGGTTTTTTAACCAGCGGTCCTTATTTTTCTTTATGAACAAAGCTTCCCTCAAAAAAAAATATTTACGCTGTAAAATACTGTTTTTTACAAAAGGGAAACCCTAAAGAAAATATTAAGGTAAAAAACCTAATTTACCAGCTTCAAAATCCCGGTTCATGTCGGTCATAAAGGTTCCTACTAATTTCAATATAGATGTCGAGTTCGAGATACCCGAGTTTTACAGGAGGTTCCTGTCGCTGCTTATTGACTTCCTTGTCCAGTTTTTTTATTACAAGATAGCCGTCGCCATTTTAAATGCGGCATTCCAGGGAAACGATGTCTGGGATATTGATGACCAATATAACGTTCAATGGGTGGCCATTGTGCTGATCCTTGTGCCCATTCTCAGTTACCATCTGATACTGGAAATAACGATGAATGGGCAGAGTGTCGGGAAAAAGATCACGGCGCTGCGGGTGGTTGATGAAAATGGCGGCAAAGCCAGTATCAGCCAGTTTCTGATCCGGTGGCTGTTGCGCGAAACCTGGTTCCTGATCATTCTGCTGATCGGACTGCAGCATAAAAGCATGGGAAATGAGACTGAATCTGCATTCCTGATCATTGTCGTGATCGCTTATTTTTTTGCGGATATTGCCCTGGTGGTTTCCTCCAGGAAAGGGCAGCGTATTGGCGATATCCTGGCAAAAACCATTATCATCCGGATCAATAAAAGTGAGAATATTGAGGATACGGTATTCATGGAAGTAGCCGATAACTATATACCTTCTTTCCCGCAGATCATGCAGCTGAGTGATAAGGATATCAACGCCATCAAAAGCATCCTGGAAACAGCCCGGCGAAAAGGAGATTTTACGATGGCCGAAACCGCAGGCGCCAAAATCAAAGCACATCTTAAGATAGAATCACCGATGGCGCCTTTTGACTTCCTGGATGTATTACTGAAAGATTATAATTACCTGTCGGTAAAATAAAAACCCCGCGATGACCGCGGGGTTTGAAAAAAAAATAAGTTTCTTAATTATTCAGGCTGCCCAGGAGACTGATCAATACCAGCAGCAACATCAGGATGATCATGATGGCCCAAAAGGCAAAATAATTGCGGGCACCGGCAAACCCTGCATTCAGGGTAGCCTGGTCATTGGCTTTTAATCCGCGGCTTATCTTGTTCCCAGCATTGAGTGCAAAAATGGAACTAATGACACAGATCAATCCCATGATCATATAAACGGCCAGGCCCAGGTTGCCTATCGAGCTGGCGCTGAGTCCGGAACCGCGATAGGTGTCTATTTCCGCGCCGCCATACCGGCTCACTGCCTGTTGTACGATGATGCCCATCACAATAAAAAGGCCTCCCAGTATCATACCCACTATGCCAAGAATCCTGGCCCAGGAAGCGGCACTGCGCAACGTATAACTGTTTTGCGCATCAAGGTTCAGCTGAAATAATGATGTGTTTTGATTTTGTTCCATAATAAAGTTGATTTTGGTGTTTTATTGAAATAAATATACCAGCCTTTGCCGGTTATGCAAATTTTGTTTTGCACATTAATAAGCCCGTGCAAATAATACCCGTTGCGACGAAGGCTTTCCTGTCAATATACACTTCCCTTCTTCCTCCTTGTTACGCAGCGGGATACAGCGGATGGTCGCTTTGGTCTTGTCCTTGATGGCTTCTTCCGTTTCGGGGCTTCCATCCCAATGGGCTGAAATAAATCCACCCTTATCATCCAGTAGTTTTACGAAGTCATCCCAGTTATCGGCTGCAGTAATATGTTCATCGCGGTAATTTTTTGCTTTATCATACATGGCTGATTGTATTTCGGTAAGCAACCCGTTCACATATACGGCTATCCCCTCCATGGATAACACTCTTTTTTCCTTTGTATCACGACGGGCCACTTCGATTTCATTTTTCTCCAGGTCACGGGCTCCGAGCGCCAGCCTGACGGGAACGCCTTTCATTTCATACTCGGCAAATTTCCAACCTGGTCTTGCATTGTCATTGTCATCATACTTCACCCGTATTCCCAGTGCTTTTAACTGGCCAATGATCTCCATTGCTTTTTTTCCAACCAGGGCTTTCTGGTCATCCCCTTTATAAATAGGAACGATAACCACCTGGAAGGGAGCAATTCTTGGCGGTAATATCAAACCCTGGTCATCGCTGTGCGCCATCACCAATGCACCCACCAGCCGGGTGCTTACGCCCCAGCTTGTAGCCCACACATATTCAAGTTTGTTTTCCTTGTCACTGAATTTTACATCAAAGGCTTTGGCAAAATTCTGGCCCAGGAAATGGGAAGTGCCGGCCTGCAGCGCTTTTCCATCCTGCATCAGGGCTTCAATACAGTAGGTATCTTCTGCCCCGGCAAATCTTTCATTCGCTGTTTTTATTCCTTTAATAACAGGGAGGGCCATCCAGTTTTCTGCAAAATCAGCATAGACATCCAGCATTTTTTCGGTTTCTTTAATAGCTTCCGCACGGGTGGCATGGGCGGTGTGTCCTTCCTGCCATAAAAATTCTGCCGTCCGCAAAAACAACCTGGTTCTCATTTCCCAGCGAACCACATTGGCCCACTGGTTGATCAGGATGGGCAGATCCCGGTAAGACTGTATCCAGTTCTTATAGGTGCTCCAGATAATCGCTTCACTGGTGGGGCGTATCACCAGCTCTTCCTCCAGCTTCGCTTCCGGGTCCACCATCAATTTTCCTTTTTGGGAGGGGTCTGCTATTAAACGATAGTGCGTAACGATAGCACATTCCTTGGCAAAACCTTCTGCATTCTTTTCTTCTGCCTCAAATAAACTTTTTGGAACAAACAAGGGGAAATACGCATTCACATGTCCCGTATCCTTGAACATTTTGTCCAGAGCATCACGCATATTTTCCCATAGGGCAAAACCGTAGGGTTTGATAACCATGCAGCCCCTCACTGCGGAATAATCTGCCAATTCACCCTTTATCACCAGGTCATTGTACCACTGCGAATAATCTGCTGCCCTTGACGTAATTTCTTTGCTCATATTTTGAAATACTTTAATAAAGCTGCTGCCCGGGTTGAAGGAGCCTGACTGCAGCCACCACAACTTTTATTATAAATTAACACCTGCCTGCGCAATAAATTCATTAAATGGTTAAATCTTTGTTGCGTAAACGCAAACGATTGTGTTCCGTTTAAATCCGGACAAAAGTAGTAACTTCATTTTTAACTTAAATAAACCATTTGCCATGAAATCTTCAATTCTACTCCTGGCACTCTCTGCAGCAGCTTTCACCAGTTGCACTACAGCTTACAAAACCGGTCAGACCCCCGATGATGTGTATTATTCCCCTTCCCCACCCCGGGAAGAATATGTTCAAACAGAAAAAGAAGAAGACCGTAAATACCAGTATTCAGATGAATATTATGATGACCGTTATCTCCGGATGAAAGTCAGCAACCGTTACCGCTGGAATAACCTGAACGACTGGTATTACTATGAGCGTTATGGATTTGGCCAAAACTATTATTACGGTTCTTACAATAACCCCTACAACTCGTGGAATTACTTTTATAACCCCTATTGCTGCTGCTACGGTAATAACAGTTACAGCAATCCCAAAACGATCGCCTACAAACCGGTTGTAAGACCCCGTAGTTTTAACCTGGCTGGTTATAATAATACCAATTACAATAATGTGAACACCAAATCTCCGGTCAGCTCAATTGGTGGCAAACCCGTATACAATAACTCCAATAACAAGAATAACGGTAAAGGACTGGGCAATACGATCAGGACCATTCTTTCCAACAATAATAATAATGATAATTCAGGGAGTTCGGGAAGTTCGAACCGCACTTACACCCCCTCCACCAGTTCTTCCAGCAATTCCAGCTCAGGCAGTTCTTCAGGCAGTTCCGGCAGCAGTGGTGGCAGTGTGACAAGACCCGGCAGAAATTAAAAGATCATTGCAGGAAATAAATTTTGAGACATTGTTAACAGGAATGTTTCCAGCATCTTATTACCTAACTTATATACTGCATATGAAAGGAGACATAAATAGTCAGCTGTCTTTAGCCAGTACGCGATGAATATTTTTATGTCGAATTACCTATGGTTAACAGGAAAACAAAAACATTCACATGAAACAGAAATTATACTTCTCTTTCGTTTTATTCTCCTCCATTCAACTTTTCAGCCAGGTACCTGAAGAAGCCCTGCGTCTTTCCTGGAGAACACAACAGGGAACGGCGAGGAACCAGGCGATAGGAGGTGCCATGGCATCACTTGGAGGAGACGCGACTGCCAACCTGGTAAACCCTGCCGGGCTGGCCTTTTTTAAGACTTCTGATTTTATTCTCACCCCGGGATGGCAAATGCTGACCGGGAAAAGCAAGTTCCGGGGAACCAGTTATACAGGTGATAAGGAAAATAAATTCAACCTCGGCACATCCGGTTGGGTATTTGGAGGTTTTGGTGACAGGAACCGGAACAGTTTCGCCATCACAGTTACAAAAATGGCTGACTTTAATCAAACCCTCGCTTACAATGGTTTAAACGATTACAGCAGTTTTGCAGAATCCCTGGCCGATGAATTCGCGGCTTCCGGGTTAACGATCGACCAGGCATTAAACAGTTTCGCCATTTCGCTGCCTACCAAAATGGCCTTATACACTTACCTGGTTGATACAGCCACTATTGGCGGCAGTAAACAGGTCATTGCCCGTTCCGAAAACACCTCCCTGCTGAACCAGGAGTATCTTTCTGAAACAAGCGGTGGTATTACAGAGATTACACTCGGTATTGGTCATGAACTGAATAAGAAGATTTTACTGGGGGGAAGTATCGGCATTCCCATTGTTAAGATTGACCGTAATTCTTACTACCGCGAAACAGATGCTTCCGGCGACGTAAACAATGATTTTAATTTCATGGCTTACCGCGAAAATTTCTCGCTGAAGGGTGTGGGTTTCAATTTTCGTATCGGCGCCATTTTCCGCCCCAAAGAGTATGTTCGTTTCGGGCTGGCATTACATTCTCCCGATATCCTGATGCTACGGGAAACTTTTAACTCAGGGCTCGCCGCGGATGTGGAAAATTTCTTTGCTCCAAACAGCGGGTATGATAGTGTGGGCTCCTCTGTATTTACCGGCAGTGAAACCACCGGGAGCAGGTACACCACGTATACACCTGGAAAGATCATCCTGAGTGGTGCTTATGTTTTCCGGGAAGTGGAAAATATAGCGCGGCAAAAAGGTTTTATTACTGCCGATATAGAATATGTGAATTACAAATGGATGCGGTTTGGATCGAGTGATGAAGAGAACAGCCAGACAAAAGAATATTA
>JANWIJ010000020.1 GCA_025449935.1 Chitinophagaceae bacterium | reverse complement strand
TTGTCGGTAAAAAATTTTGTTGCTGCCTGTAAGCGGTATGCCGGGCTCCTGGATATCGGTGCATTCCGGCCGGAAAATAATCTCAGTATCCGGCTGGCCCTGATACTTGACAGTAACCCGGTGACCAGGGCCCTGTTTATCGGGTTTAAAAAAATTTACACAAAGCCCGTCTTAAAATAATTTTAGATAAGTTTTGAAGGTTTCCGTCATCATAATCAACTACAACACGTTCCGCCTGACCAGCGATTGCATCCGCTCGGTCATTCAATACACCCGTGGAACCGGTTATGAAATTATCCTGGTGGACAATGCATCGACCGAATGTGATGCGGAACTTTTCCTAAAGGAATTTCCATCCATAAAACTAATCAAGAACCCGTTAAACAGCGGGTTTGCAAAAGGTAATAACCTGGGGATTGAACAGGCAACCGGCGATTATATCCTGTTACTGAACAGCGACACGCTGCTGAAGGAAGATTCGGTCAGCAAATGTGTGGACTACCTGAGCAACCGTACAGATATTGGCGTGCTGGGCTGCCGGATGCTGTTCTCCGACGGAAAGGTTCAGTATTCAGCCCGCCGGTTCAGGAGCCTCAGCTGGGAATTGCTGGACCTTTTTCGGTTTATTCCTTTTTTGCTGCCTTACAAAAAAAGAGCGAGGCTAATGCTGGGGAAATATTTCCGTCACGATGAGAACATGGAATGTGATTGGGTGAACGGTGCTTTTTTTCTATTCCCGCAAAGAATGGCAGCGCAATTACCCGGTCAAAAACTGGATGAGCGTTTTTTTATGTATGGGGAGGACCAGTTATGGTGCGAACAGGCAAAGAATGCAGGATACCGTATCGTTTTTTATCCAGGCACTACTATCATTCATATCAACAGCGGGAGTACGTATCCTGCCCACCAGCTCAAACTGCGAAAAAAAATGATGCAACACGAACTGGAGATAATGCGGCTGAGAAAGGGGCAGGGATTTTATTTCTTCCTGTTCCGGATGATCTATGTTACAAAAGAAACCGCCAGGAACTTTATAAAGTCAGTTGTCTACCGTTTAAGCGGACGCAGGATGCGTTAGGGCCTTAAGCATATTCCCGATCACATTTTCCCAGTAATACCACGCATAATACGCCGCAGGTGTTTCTGCCGCTGCGCTGGTGTTATTCAAAACAGCCAGGGTAAAATTGCTCCATTCATTATCCGGCACAATAACCAGTTTATTCCCGCAAACTGCTTCCAATATCCCCGCTGCGCCGGTTTCCGTGGCAATCACCGTGGTGCCAAAGGCGATAGCCTCGACCATCTTTGTTTTAATACCTCCCCCGCTTTGTACCGGGTTTAAAAAAAGATCCGCTCCCAGGAAGTAGGTTTCAATATCATCAACAAATCCCGCATAGATAATATTTTTCGCCTGGTAATCTTTTAAGTCATTCAGTTCAGCGGGCAGGTTTTTCCCACAAACGATGATTTTATAGTTAAAATCCTTTTGCCTGGATAAGATGGGATTTATTTCCTCCAGGATAACCTTCAGTGCATCGAGGTTGGGTTTATAATTCAGCAAACCATTAAACAACAGAATTTTATCACTCTGTCCAATGTGATGGAGTTGACCGAGTTTGTTCCTGCAGGCTGCTTTGCCGGGCGGGGAAGCTTTTATTTCTACGCCGAATGGAAGATCAATGCATTTCGCGGGTAGAATATTCCACCTGTTCACGGCAAAGGCTTTGTCTTCTGGCGTGATAAAAAAAATATTGTCAGCTTTGCGAAAACTCCATTTCTCGTATCTCATTAGCACAGGCCACCACCATTTTCCCATCGAGCGGAAGCGCTGGTATTCGATATTATGCGTATGGATTATGGTCTTTATTCCGGTTTTTTTCCTGACAAGAAAGGCCAGCCAGGCATAATAAGGATGCTCCCATATTAATGTGTCGTACTTGTTTTTTTTTACTTCCGCCGTGATCTTTTTTACGAGGCCCAGATCAAAATATCTTGAAAAAGAACCCTTAAGGAGGGGGATCGTTTTATACGTAGCTGCCAGGGAGAAATCATTTTCACCCACCGTAATCACCGTTAGATCGGTTTCTTTACCCAAATAATGAAAAAAACGGGCAATAAATTTTTGCCCACCTGAGAAATATGGCAGGTAGGGATAGGGAGCTATTGCGAGTACTTTTTTCATCAGCCTGCTTTCCTGCTTTGCCGCCAGGCCATATAGAATCCTCCGAGCACAATTAATGTTATCAGGATGGAGGATATAAACATGACAGATGTTCCTTTCTTAACAGAAGCTGGTTCAAAAACAAACCTGACCGCATGTTTGCCGGCCGGGAGGGACAATCCCCGCAGAATATAATTCACATTGAGATATTCTGCCTTCTTACCGTCCACGTAAGCATTCCATCCTTTGGGGTAATAAATCTCGCTGAAAACAGCAAACTGGGGTCCGTTACAATTGGCTTCATATTCGATCAGATCATTATCGAATTTTGTCATCTTAATGGTGGAAGCAGAATCGGGCTGTGGCTGAATAACACCCGCGGCAAATGTTTTTTCAATAATCGCGGTGTCTTTCAGGTTTGTTTTACCCAGCTCCAGGAATGCCTGCACCTTATTATCAGCAAACTTTACATGTTTAACAAACCAGCAATTACCATATGCATCAGGATTTGGAATAGCTACCGGTTGGCCCGACTGCGGATCCTGCACAATAACGTATTTTGTATTCAGCATGTTCAACACGGCCGGGGCGGGTCTGTTGCCCAAATATTTTTCAATGATATCCTGGTAAATTCTCAGTTTGGCGGGGTGATAGCCACCGACAGATTTATGGAAGTAGGAAGTCCGGGATTCATTATACGTATCAGCGGCCATATTGAAAACCCGGAAATTGGGATCTTTATCCTGGAGTATTTGCTGATCGATTGCATTCGGTGAAAAATTTGAATTGGCATATTCATCTGAGGAAACATAGCTCTCATTTTCTTCATTCAGGTAACCATGACTGGTAATTGTCAGCTCCAGGGTACTGATCACCAGGAGAATGATACCGGCAGCCAGTGGTTTCAAAACATTTTTCATATACAGGTACAGTGTGCCGAGTAACAACACAGCAAAACCCAACGCTCTCAGTAATTGCCCGCCAAACATCGCTCTGCGGTCTTCCTTTAACCCGGATACGATAAGCCTGCCGATCTCGTCCGTACCACTGTTATCCCATTTATTGGCCAGTAACTGGGCATCAATTGGAGATTTATAGTCCATCATCATATATAATAATCCCAACAGGGCAAACAGTCCACCGGCAGCATACAATATTGTTTTAAAATCGGTTTTAAGCAGTTCCTTACTTTTTTCTTCGAAGAGTATGCGTTGCAATGCCAGTGCGGCAATGATACCGATAGTAAACTGGGGGATCACCTGTGCCATGGATGGCGCCCTGAATTTGTTAAACATCGGCAGGTTCTCAAAAAGGAAAACATTAAAACCTGCAAAGTTCTTACCCCAGGCCATTAAAATACCGAGCAGGGTTGCAGCCAATAAACCCCAGCGCAACGGGCTTTTTATCAGTACAAAACCAATCACGCCCAGGAGACAGATGATGACACCCAGGTAAGCCGGCCCGGCTGTATAGGGAAGTGCTCCCCAGTATTTGGGAAGGCTTCCTGCCAGTTGCTGCGCACTGGCTTCATCGATTCCCCGTTTGGTTAACTTATCAACGACATGCGAACCATCTCCAACGACTTTGGTACTTCCCCCGCCAAATGCATTTGGCATGATCAGCGTTGAAATTTCTGCCTTTCCAAGACTGTACACAAACGCGTAGGAAGTATCGAGGCCTTTTGTTTTTTCTGTTTTCACCGTGTCCCCCTCTATGGAAATTTCTTTCCCGCCGCGCATAGTATATTTAGTGTATTCAGAGGTGGTGAGGAGTGAAAGCGAATTGGCTGCCAACCCAAGTACAGCCGCGAAAACTGTAATGCCCGCCACGATGCCAACATGTTTCCAGTCTTTATTTTTTATCCAGGTATACAAATAACCGATCGTGATCATCGCCGCCACCAGGAAAAAGTAATAACTGATCTGGAGGTGATTGACACCTACCTGCTGGTAAGTACCAAAGGTGGTAAGCGCCAATCCCAGCCAATATTTTTTTTCATAAACAAGGATCAGCCCTGCCAGTAATAAAGGCATGAAGGCCGTAGCAAACATTTGCGATTCATGACCCGCCGCGATCACCACGGCATTATAGGTAGAAAAGGCAAATCCAAGTCCTGCTAAAATTCCAACCAGCGGTCTTAACCGCAGCGAAACACAAAGAATATAAAAGCATACACAGGCGAGGAAAAAGAAGTTAATTGGTTTTGGTAAGCCCAAAGACAGGATTTTGACCATATCGGGCAAAATGGTTTTGCCCTCCATGGCTACCTGGTAATTAGGCATGCCACTGAAAAGATTCGGGTTCCACAACGGGAAATGGCCGTTTTTTTCCTTGTACTCAAAAGAGTTCTGGGCCATGCCTTTCCAGCCAATGATATCATGCTGGTTCAGCACATTTCCTTCCAGTACCGGCTTGCAGAAAATGAGAGAAACGACCAGGAAAATTACCACCGCAATAAAATGAGGGAGAATCTTTTTCAGAACTTCGTTCTTCATGTTTAAAGAGATATTAGGCTGACAAAATAATGCTATTTTAGACTAAAATCCCCGATGCGCTGGCTTTTATTTTTATCTAGATTGGCTTTTATCTGTGGTATTTTTTTCGTGCTGTCATTATCCTTGCAGGTGAGGGGCATGGAAGGTTGGGCAAAAGACGAAACACTGGTTTCTAACATTATTACTATTGGCGTTTTTATGGGACTTATTATCGTTCCCATCACCAATCTTTGTTACCTTATTGTACGGTTGTCCCGTAAAAAAAGCGGTGTGTCGGCCTGGCTGACCATTGCAAACGTCTTGTTTTTATTTGTCATGATCTTCTACATATTCTATCTCAATGATCCATACTATCATCAATAATAAGCCCACGCGGCTTTTCCTGATCCTTTCGGGAATTTTTATCACCAATGCCCTGATTGCCGAATTCATCGGGGTAAAGATATTTTCCCTTGAGTCTACGTTTGGCTGGAAGCCGGCCGAGATACATTTGTTCGGCGGTGTTTATTCTTTCAACCTTACCTGTGGTGTACTCTTATGGCCTGTCGTATTTGTTATGACAGATATCGTCAATGAATATTATGGAAGAAAAGGAGTGAGGTTTTTAAGCTGGCTGACCATTTGCCTGATCGGGTTTGGCTTTTTGATGGTGTTCGGCGCCCTGCAAACCGTGCCCAACGGGTGGTGGATCACGAGTAAAAAGGAAGTCGGGATCGATAATATGAACACCGCCTTCAATGGTATTTACGGTCAGGGCCTGGGTATTATCATTGCATCCATGACGGCGTTCCTGGTGGCACAGCTGGTAGATGTCTTTGTATTTCACCGGATCAAGAAAGCAACCGGGGAAAAAAAGATCTGGCTCAGAGCCACCGGTTCAACAGTGATTTCCCAGTTGATTGACAGTTTTATCGTTCTGCTCATCGCATTTTACTTTTATCCCAAATGGATAAAGGGGCAGGGTGAGCCATGGCCTTTTGACCAGCTTATTGCTATTTGTATCGTGAATTATATTTATAAATTCATTGTGGCGATATTGATGACCCCGGTTATTTACCTGGTACATGGAATGATCGAAAAATACATCGGGCCGGAAAAGGCAGCGGAAATGAAAAAAGCGGCAATGGCGGATCATTAATACTTCTCCCGGATGATCCCGGCTGCAATTTTGTCAATGGGCAGGGTTACTGATTCCGCAGTAAAATCATCCCAGTTTATGAACCGGAATGTTTCAATTTCGCCGGTTGATTGATAGTGTTTCATTTGATCCGCATCAAAATCAAAGGCTTTATCCCGCAAAGGAGTCTTGATCTCTTCCAGTGGGTTAACCCGGTAATAGATGGATATGATCTGGTGTTCAGGATGAAATGCTGATAACTGGAAATAATCGGTTGTGTAAAGGTGTTCGCCCGTTTCAACTTTCAGGTTCATTTCTTCCAGGAACTCCCTGGCCAGGCAATCCCGGGTTCCTTCGCCAAATTCCAGGCCCCCTCCCGGGAACTTTGTATAATAATTTCCGCGGATAAATTCATCACTTACCAGTATCTGTTTTTCTGCATTCATCAATACGCCGTAGACCCGGATGTTGAAGCGGAACATAGGTTGAGCTTAAAATATTTTCTTTTTCAGGAAGAACCACCCGATAAAAAGCGAGATGATCAGTGATAAACCCACCGGCATGTAGAAGGCCAGTTTGGAATCCGCGTAAGGGATGGGAACGTTCATCCCGTAAATGCTGGCGACAAGGACCGGGAAGGTCAGGACGATTGTAATAACCGACAGGCGTTTTAATACTTCGTTCTGGTTATTGGCAATGATACCGGCAAAGGCATCCAGGGTGCTGCTGAGAATATTACTGTAAATATTCGCCATCTCCAGGCCCTGCGAATTATCCACGATCAGGTCCTCGAGGAATTCTTTTTCGTCTTCGGTGAGTGCCAGGAAATTGGTCCTTTGCAGTTTCATGAATAATAATTCATTGGAACGGAGTGCGGTGATAAAATAAACCAGGCTTTTCTGTATTCTCATCAGCTCCAGCAAATATTCATTCCGGCTGGCATCGTATAATTTTTGTTCAAACGTGTTGCGCCGCTGGTTGATCTCCTTCAGGTGCTCCATAAAATTCTGGACGATCTTTTCAAAGACTTTCAGCACCATCATATTCCGTTTATCGGGGTGGCGGTTCTGGAAAGTGCTCAGGAATTTTTTTATCGCCGGGTTTTCAAAGGAGTTTACCGTGACGATCTGGTTGTGGGTCAATATAATGCAGATCGGTATGGTGATGTAATATGCATCGCTTTCATTAAAGGAATTATTCTCCGTGGGCGTTTTGATGACAATCAGTTTTACATTGTCATCTTCTTCAAAGCGGCTTCGCTCATCGATATCGAGTGAGTCGGTAAGAAAATCAATGGGGATTTCAAGCCCCGTCGACAGTTCCGAAAATTCTTCCTGTTTCAGGGGGGGTAAAACGTTCACCCAGGTGCCCATTTCCGGTTTGTCGATGGCAACTGTCTGCTGGTTGATATTTTTGAAGTACTGGATCATTTTCCGGCGCAAAGGTAGGGGAATGACGGAAGCCGAAATTAATTCTCTGCCCTTTCACGTATACTTTGCAGGTGGTGATGGGTATGATGAATGGTGAAGTAAGCCAGTTCCCGCAACGTGATTTTACCGAGTAGGGGATGAGGAGCTATATATTCATCGGGTTGCTGCTGCTTCCAGTTGTTTTTTATTGAGCGCCCCATTTTATTCATGACCGAGGAAAATTTATCCAGCAACTTTTCTTTTCCGTAACTGGCGGGTACCGGCTTAGGTACATACCGGGCACTGGCTCGGCCACCCTGCTGCAATTTCAAATTATATTTCGCCACCAGTTCTTCATAGGTTCGCGAAGAACGGTTTGGTTTACCACCCACCCACCTCACCAGGAACTTTGGCAACGAAAAAGCCAGGCTGGCTGATTGGGTAGCGGTGACCAGGTGTTTCACCTGCTGGGCTGCCGACCATTTGTCTTCCGGCTGGTAAAAAAATTGTTCATCAGTCAGGGATGAACAATAACGGGCCAGTTCACTGGCTGCCTGGCTGAGTTCCCCGGTTATTTCTTCGATCGTTAAGTGCCCCGCCATTTTAATTTATTTCGACGTTTCCCTGGAATACTTTTTCTGCTGGACCGCATAACCAGATATTCTCATAGTTATTATCATCAATCCGGTCGAATTCAACCGTCAGGTGACCGCCCAGCGTTTTTACTCCCACATCATTAAAGCCGTTTTCGTTGTGATAACAAATCAAAGCGGCAGCTGTAACCCCCGTTCCACAGGAAAATGTTTCGTCTTCAACACCCCGCTCGTACGTCCGTACAATAATCTTGTCCACATCACCCAGCTGTTCGACAAAATTCACGTTAATGCCTTCATCCGCAAATTCTTTGCTGTTCCGGATCTCACTACCCTTTTTATATACATCGATATCCATCACGTTGGTTACCATTTTTACATAATGGGGCGAGCCGGTGTTCACTAAAAAATCATTATGAAATTTCTTAACAGTTTTTACATCCTTCATTTTCAGCGATACGATACCGTCAACATCAATTTCGGCTTCGTGTACGCCATCCGATGCGAGGAAACGATACATTTCCCTGTGCACACCCAGGTGATAGGCGAACTTAGTCATGCATCTTCCGCCGTTGCCGCACATGCTGCCTTCTTTGCCATCGGCGTTGTAATACTTCATCTCAAAATCAAAACCAGTTTTTTCATTTAAGAGCATCAGGCCATCGGCCCCAATACCAAACCTCCTGTCGCAAAGCCGGCGGATCTGGTCGGTGCCGAGTGATATATCATTTTTCCGGTTATCAGCCAGGATAAAATCGTTTCCTGTGCCCTGGTATTTATGGAATAGAAGTGTCATTTAGGTAGTGGGGTTTGGCTAGTGGGAAGTGGGGAGTGGCTAGTGGGAAGTGGGGATTGGCGAGTGGGGAATGAGGAGTGGCGCAAATTATCTATCATCTTACTCAGCATTTTAAAGGTCGATTCTGAATATTTTTCTAATTCAATTGACTGCTCCTTTTTATGATATTGTAGAATCAGCGATATCTCGAATTGAGTATCTAATTCAACCAATGAACTCCTGGATATTTCATAAAATCTTTTTTTCTCTTTCCTTGAAAGCCTGGATGCCCCTTCCCCGATATTGCTGCAAACCGAAATGGCAGCCCGCCGGAGCTGAGAGACCAGCACGTACAGTTCTTCTTTTGGGAAGGTTTTTGTTATCTTATAAACCTCTTTTAAAAGTTTCATTGACATTGTATAAACTTCCAGGTTTTTATGTGATAAACCGAGCATATACCATTAATTTGTCCGCTCAATTTCCTTATTAAATCTAAGGTTTCAGCGACCAAATCATCAAAAATACCGCCCTTTTCCCCACTCGCCCCTTCCCACTAGCCAAACCCTACTCGCCACTTCCCATTCCCCACTCCCTAACTAATATTTTCAGAAAAGATCCCGATAAATTTTTGGATCAGCTTTTCGACCGTAGCCTTCCCGTCTTTAGAAAATTCCTTTTGCACCCGGTTGGCGACTATGGCATTTACAGCTAGGCAATTATGACCCAGTAATTTTCCCAAACCATAAATAGCCGATGTTTCCATTTCAAAATTAGTGATACGGTGCTGGCCAAAGCGAAAATCGGTCAGCCGGTTGATCAGTTCAGGATTTCGGATACCCAGTCGCAATATTCTTCCCTGCGGGCCATAAAAGCCCGGGCAGGTCACCGTTATGCCCTGGTGAAAATCTTTTACAAAATGCTTGATGAGTGAAGCTGCACCGCCACTCATATAGGGGTTCCCGATTTGCCCATGCATCTGGGTATGGGTAACAAAGGACTGCAGCAATTCTTTTTCCTGTTCGTTTTGCTCGTGCCGGTAAAAATTCAGCAGGTTGTCAATGCCCAGTCCGTGCGTGGAAGCCACAAAACTATCGACCGGGATATCCGGCTGTAATGAACCCGACGTACCGATCCGGATAATGTTAATGGAGCTTAATTGTTTTTTTATTTCCCGGGTTTCAAAATCAATATTAACGAGCGCATCCAGCTCATTCATGACGATATCAATATTGTCGGGGCCAATCCCGGACGATAATACGGTCAGTCTTTTCTTGCCGACAAAACCCGTATGGCTGATAAATTCACGGTGCTGTCTTTTTACCTCAACAGAATCAAAATGCTTGCTGACTTCTTTCACGCGGTCCGGGTCACCCACAGTAATCACCGTACCCGCAATTTCTTCCGGTTTCAGATCAAGATGATAAACAGCACCCCGGTTATTTATGATCAGTTCCGATTCAGCAATACGGCTCATGTAAGTGATTTTGGTTCGATAAGGATTGGGCAAAAAAATGTATATTTGCCCGCTTTCGGATTCAAATCTAAAGTCATAAATCTGAAATCAAAAATCAAATTGGTCCTGTGTCTGCCAGCTGGCGGATAGGCTGAGCAAGACGATCAGCGAAACAGGCGGATTAAAAAAGGTCCTGTGGCCGAGTGGCTAGGCAGAGCTCTGCAAAAGCTCCTACAGCGGTTCGAATCCGCTCGGGACCTCGAAAAAAACCGGGCTGTGGCCCGGTTTTTTAGTCTTATGTCAGTAGTTAATAGTCAGTAGTCGGTAGCCTGTACGCAGTTAATTACTTAAAACCAGGATGTCCATAGGCTTTATATTCACTTCCAGGGCCTGTTTTTTCGTATAGACATCCCTGTATTTGCCGTTTTGTAAAAATGTGGGAGCCAGTGATACCGGCCGGTTACTCCGGTTCACCACAACAACAATTTCTTCCTTGTCAAATTTGCGGCTGAATGCATACAATTGCCGGGCATCATCGGTCAGTAAAGTGGTAAAATTTCCGAGTCTTATTGATTTGTACTGTTTGCGTAATGCAATTAATTTTTTGTACCAGTTAAATAAATCTGCATTAAATGCTACAAGATCCGGATCATGTGTTGTCTGGTCGGGGTTATAGGTTTCAGCATCGTATTTTTCCCCTTCCCAGAGCATCGGTTTACGGCAATCAGGGTCGTTACTGCCCCACATGCCGCATTCATCTCCATAATAGATCATCGGGGAACCCAGGTACAATACCTGGAAGGCTGCAATTAGTTTTTGTTTCTGTAATTGCTCCGCGGTGGGTTTGCGTGCGTTGTAATTTTTATTGTTGCTTTTCTGGCTCCAGTTGAAATATTTTCCCCAACTGCCGAATTTTTCCCCATCGGGATTGGCTACTGCGCTGCCGATGCGGGTTGCATCGTGACTGTTCATCAGGTTCTGCATATTTAATGCCACACTACTACCGAACGCCTCTCTCAATTCTTTCAGTCTTGCATCAAACTGGGTAACGGTGGAAGCGGTGGTGTCCTGTACAAAAAAATCATGCATAATAAATGCAAAATTGTAGTTCATGGTGGCATCAAACTCGTCTCCCTGTAAGTAGGGTTGTGTTTTCGCGATGGGGTAAACCAGTTCTGCAGTAATGTATGCCTGCGGATTTACAGACTTTACCAGTTTTCGCCAGTCTTTCCAGAATGGATGTCCTACATCATAAGCAACGTCCAGTCTCCATCCATCAATGCCATGCGATGTGCCTTTATTCATGGGGTTCATCCATCTCCTGGTGGAATTAAAAATATACTCTTTTGGTCCTTGCACTATGCCGCTGCTGTCTTCTTTAAACTCAGGCAGTGTTTTCACCCCGAACCAGGCTTTGTACTGGAATGGAGTGCCTTTCGCTGTATCACGCCAGCTATTGACGATAAACCAATCTTTGTATGGTGAAGCCTGTTGATTTTTTTCCAAATCCCGGAACGCAAAATTCCTGACGCCAACATGGTTAAAAACACCATCAAAAATGATGTACATTTTTCGCTTATGCACTTCCTCAATAAGTTTCAATGCAAGCAGATCTGCTTTTGTCCATACCCATTTCTCCGGGACCAGCGGGTCTTCGCTTTCGATAAGCTTTTTGTCGCCATCCGGGTCGGGCCCAAACGTCGGGTCAACGTGATGATAGCATAAAGCATCATATTTATGAGAAGAAGGCGACCAAAAAACAGGGGTCAGGTAAATGGCATCCACTCCGAGTGATTTGATATAGTCAAGTTTATCGATGATACCCTGTAAATCACCTCCATAACGCCGGCGCTGAAGGTTGAACCAGATATTCTTCCTGTTCTTTTGCTCATACGGTTGCAACTGGTACCAGTCACTGGTCCAGGGGTGGATTTGAAAAGCGGAAGTATCATCAAAAGGGTACGCGCCGTTCAGATCGGCAACTTCAGGATCGTTTTTCGCATCACCATTAAAATAACGTTCGGGAAAGATCTGGTACCAGACTACCCCTTTGCTCCAGGCCGGGGTAAAGTCCTCCTGCGCATAACAGGATACTATCGATATGAAAAAGGCCTGGAGGAATAGAACCCGTTTAAACATATGGCAAGTATAATAGGTGACAATTATTAGAATTCTAGTTTTCCATACGGATAAACATGTTGCGTGGGACCTTTATAAAGATAGGGTAATGTACACAGTTGTAAAATGGAACCCGGGACGCAGAAAGTGACTGGCATCAGATCAATCCTGATTTCAGTTTTTACTGATTCGAAACTGATTCGGGCTTTGCCCTGCATGCTGTTTAAAGAACCGTGTAAAATGCTGTGGATATTTAAAACCTAGTTCATAGCCGATTTCACCAATGGATTTAGTTTGATCAAATATCCTTTCCCTTGCAACATCCACTATTTTAGACTGAATATATTCCTGGGCTGTTCTTCCAGTTTCCTTTTTAATCAGATCTCCAAAATAATTCGGTGATAAATTAAGTTCGAGGGAACAAGAAGCAACAGTGGGTAACCCAATGGTTTGTGGTTTGTCTGATCTAAAATAATCGTTCAGCAATTGCTCAAACCGCTCTACAATTCCCCGGTGAACATTATCACGGGTAATAAATTGCCGGTCATAAAAGCGGACACAATAGTTAAGGAAAAGTTCTATATTATCAACTATTAATTTCTTACTGTGGTTGTCAATTGCATGATCCAGTTCATATTCTATTTTTGAAAAACAATCCAATACTATTTTCCTTTCCCGTTCTGAGACATGAAGTGCCTCATTCGACTGATAAGTAAAAAAGGTATAGTCCTGGATATGCTTACCTAGCGAAGTTCCATATATCAAATCCGGGTGAAAAACTAAAACATGACCTTTAGGCTGATAAAGCTCTCCACTATTCTGCACAGTAACTACCTGTCGGGGAGCAATGAACACCAAAGTTCCTTCCTGGTAATCGTACGTATTTTTGCCGTAGCGCAGGTCACCGCATTTCACATCCTTTAAGAAAACGGTGTAAAAACCAAAATACATGCCCGAGGCATGCCTTGGGTTAGCCTTTGACATATCGATAATACTGACAAGCGGGTGTAAGGTTTCCGTATTATTAAAAGCATTGTAATCGCTGATCGTTTCAAATCGTAGTAAGTTTTCCATAAACTTGTTTTGCAGGTCAAAGTTACCCCTTTACGCTCCCCATTTCCCCTATCCGGGTCGGGGCCAGTGATATTGGTAAGTAAATCAGTAATCTGTATACCATAAGGCCGGAAAATTGAGGTCACTTTTGTGAGGAAATCAACAAATAGCATATGAACAAAAGAAATTTAGGAAAATCAGGACTTGAAGTATCAGCTCTTGGACTTGGATGTATGGGGCTCAGTTTCGGGTATGGTGCAGCAACAGACAAAACAGCGGCGATAAATTTAATACGTGAGGCGTACAAAAAAGGGGTAACTTTTTTTGATACTGCAGAAGTATATGGACCTTATACAAACGAAGAGCTATTAGGGGAAGCACTGAAGCCATTTCGAAAAGATATTGTCATTGCAACAAAGTTTGGTTTTGCTATTGGTAAATCAACACCTGGATTGGATAGTACGCCCAAAAATATCAGAGCAGTGGCAGAAGCATCACTAAAGCGTCTGCGAACAGATGTCATTGACCTCTTTTACCAACATCGTGTAGATCCTAATGTGCCGATTGAAGATGCTGCCGGTACAGTTAAAGATTTAATTGTTGAAGGCAAGGTTAAGCATTTCGGCTTGTCCGAAGCAGGTGTTACTAATATTCGGAAGGCGCATGCAGTACAGCCAGTTACTGCCTTGCAAAGTGAATACTCGCTATGGTGGAGAGAACCTGAAGTAGAGATTATCCCCACCCTGGAGGAATTAGGTATTGGCTTTGTGCCTTTTAGTCCTTTAGGGAAAGGATTTCTGACTGGGAAAATTGACATAAATACTGAGTTTGATAAAACTGATTTTAGAAGTTCAGTTCCACGCTTTTCCGAAGAAAATAGAAAAGCTAATCAGGCTTTGGTCGATGTACTTGACCGAATAGCCCAGGAAAAGAATTCAACACCGGCACAAATAGCACTTGCGTGGCTGCTTGCTCAAAAACCGTGGATCGTGCCCATTCCCGGTACTACAAAGCTTCATCGGCTGGAGGAAAATATAGGCGCTGCTGACGTAACACTGAATGATGCCGACCTTACCACGATCGATAAGGCAGTTTCAGAGATTGAAGTACAAGGCGCCCGTTATCCTGAAGCCTCACAAAAAATGATCGACCGCTAATAAAAATCAATACTAAACATGGATAATTCAAACGAAAAATCATCGGCAGGCTTTAACCGCCGCGACCTTCTTAAAACAGGATTTGTTCTTGCGGGAGCAGCAATGTTACCCGCTGCTTGTACTGGCGCAGCAAAAACATCTTCTTCCCAGAACGCCGTCACATTAACTGCCCGGAGAAAGCTGGGTGGCACACTGGAAGTCTCGAGCGTTGGTATTGGCGTGCAGAATATGAGCCGAACCTATCAAACGACAATTCCTACCCGAACAGAAATGCACAATATCATCCGGACAGCGTTCGACCGTGGTGTTACCTTTTACGACGCGGCTGAAGCCTATGGTCCTCATGAGGTGGAAAGAATCCTGGGGGAAGGTGTAACATCCTTCCGAAACAAAATTGTAATTGCGACGAAGTTCGGATGGAATATAGACCAAGAAACAGGAGAACGCAGGCCGGGGCTGAACAGCCGCCCTGAACATGTAAAAAAGGTAGTAGAAGGCATGCTGAAACGGCTCCGTACCGATAGAATTGATTTACTATATCAGCACCGTGTAGACCCGGTTGTCCCGATAGAAGATGTAGCAGGACTGATGAAAGATCTTATTAAGGAAGGAAAGCTGTTGCATTACGGACTTTCTGAACCCGGACCCCAAACGGTAAGAAGAGCCCATGCTGTTCATCCTGTGACGGCAATTCAGAATGAATATTCACTTCTGTGGCGCGGACCGGAAGAAGTTATTATCCCGCTTTGCGAGGAACTCGGCATTGGCTTTGTTCCGTGGAGTCCTCTGGGTGTAGGTTTCCTGACCGGGGCGATTGATACAAATACGAAATTTGCTCCCGGTGACATCCGCGGTATCGAATCACGTTTCTCGGCTGAACACCTACCGTACAACCATGCATTGGTAAATTTAATTAGGAAGTGGTCCGCACAAAAGCAGACAACGCCCGCACAGCTATCCCTTGCATGGTTATTGGCGAAGAAGCCCTGGATTGTACCCATCCCCGGCACGACACAAATGGCGCATATGATAGAAAATATCGGCGCTGCTGGTATTCGGTTTAATACTGATGAACTTACCCGGTTCAATAGTGAATTATCAGGGATTGAAATTAAAGGAGAGCGCCTGCCAAAAGCAGTGCAGGTTTACTCGAACGTAGAAGCAACACCTAAAAACTAAATTTATTTTATGAAATCAACAGTAATTGCACTTTTTATTCTTATCACAGCACTTCATTCCTCCTTTGCCCAGGAAAACAAAGTAAATCCTTCAGAACAGGAAATTGTAAACCTTTCAAAGACGAAATGGCAATGGATGACAGATAAGAATGTCGAAAAGCTGACTCCACTTTTCCACGATCAATCAAAATTTGTCCATATGAGCGGAACCTGGAAAAAACAGGAGGAACTTGATATCATTAGAACCGGAAGCATCTGGTACAAGAAAACCGACGTCCATGATATTGCCGTTGAAATCGTTGACAGCATTGCGATTGCGTGGAGCCGCATTACTTTGACAGCTGAAGTTCGGGGCACTGAAGTTGTAACTCAATTTACAGTTACTGAAGTCTTCATCAAACAAGGGACCGGCTGGAAATTGTCAGCTTTGACGTTTAGCAGTGTCCGGGACACCCACCAGATTAAACATTAATACTTATACCCACATTTATGATTAACTGGTTAATCACATTTGCCATTATATTCCCGGCATGTTCTACACCTTCAACGAAATTTGTCAATGGTAACCAGCACGCAATTGCAGATTCTAACAAAATATTGATCGTGTATTTGTCGCGTACAAACAATACAAAGGCAATAGCGGAGATTATCCAAAAAAATGTGGGTGGTAAACTCGTGGCACTTGAACTAGTAAAGCCTTACCCGGAAAATTACAAAGCTATCGTGGACCAGGTAGCGAAAGAAAACGAAACTGGTTATCTGCCACCTTTGAAAACAAGAATTGACAGCATGGAAAGCTATGATGTGGTGTTTATAGGTTTCCCAACCTGGGGGATGCAACTCCCGCCACCGGTGAAAAGCTTTTTACATCAGTTTAATTTAAACGGCAAAACCGTTATTCCTTTCAATACAAATGCCGGCTATGGCCCGGGAAGCAGTTTCGGGACCGTAAAGGAATTGTGCAAACGCAGTACAGTATTGGAAGGCTTTACCATAACAGGCGGAGTGGAAAGAGACGGCGTATTATTCGTCATGAAAGATGAGAAAGCTACGGAGGCAACAAAAGAAGTGCAAAAATGGTTAAGGGAAATCAAAGTGATTAAGAATTGAATTGGTGATAAAACTTATTAAATCTCGGCAGTGTCTGAAAAGCTGCGCTGCTTTGCTGATTTCGTAAGGCTGTTTTTACAGGATAGTCCTCAATCATTGGATAAAAGGTAATTTCAAATTGTTGCAATTTCGACATGCTGTCCAGAACATGTCCTGGATAACCTGCTCAATGTCAGGCAGGTCCACCGGGGCTCCTGGTATAAAGGCCATCCTGGTTACGGGTAACTTTTTTATTTTCCCAGCATTACCCTTTTGCCATTCAGGTTCGTGAGTGAATCAACAATGCGGGCGGTATCTGCGTACGATGAAGGAAGCACCATGAATAGCGTATAACTGACAGAGTCCGCCGTTTCTAATTGTACGGGCCAATAAAATGTTTTCAACTTTGCATAGCGTTCGAAAGCTCTTTTGGCATTAGCTTTTTCGAGCACAAATTTCAACTTTCCGGCAGGCGTTATCTTTTTAATTTCCGGAGTGCTTTGAGTAGTTTCTGCCAGCTTCCTGGTGGTATCTGTGATAATAGTCTGCACCTCCGGTACCAGTACGGTCTCTTCTTTTTTGGCTACTTTCTCATTGTTTTGCGAAGTGGTCATTTTGTAAACAGTATAACCTCCCCATACGGCGAGTGCAATACCGGCCAGGGCCAGCAAACCAATGACCGGTTTACGCCATTTGCTTTTTTCTCCCTGTTGGTTGATGGGCTTCCGGTAATCGGAAAAAGACTCCTCCGTCGAGGAAGTCGAGGATATTTCTCTCGCGGAATAATCTTTCATTGATTCTGGCATTACCTGCCCGGAAGTAAAAGCATACTCCCCGGATTTTATCTTAACCAGGCTGCCAATTCCTTCCAGCAAAAAAGGTTTCCCGATATTCAGGAATTGCTGCACGAGTTCAATGTGTGAATCCAGGTCGGCGGCGGCCAGGGCCTTAAGTTTTCTTGTCTGGCTGGAAATAAAGGTTATCAGGTCGGGAGCTTCCCGGATGCTCACATTTTCAAAAGAAACCGATCCGGGGTTAATTGCTTTTCCCTGTTTGCTGTTATCGGGTTCAGCCACCGCGTAAGGATCAAGCCGGAAAGTACCGATACCGGGAAGATCAAGCCGTTTATTGGTGTACAGGTATTGCGCCAGTAGGGGTGCTAATTTCACAGTTTGGATTTTTAAAAGAACAAGATAACTATTTTGAACGGTGAATGCAAGTGTATCAGGCACTTGTATTGTAACTTTGTCCCCATTATGCTTAATCAGGAGGAACAGGCCTTTATAACCTACTGGGAACAGAACCGGTTAAAGAAAAAAAGAATGATCTGGCAGCTGGCAGCCGGTATGCCCCTGGCTGTGGCCCTGGCAGCGGCGATATTTGTGAATTATTTCTCCGGCTGGCATACCCGCGCTGCTATGCAGATAAAAATCAGTTCATCCGGGGTACTGGTTGTTTTGCTTGGACTGTTACTGATTGTTGTATTTGTGGTTGTTTTTTCGGCCCGGCACAAGTGGGATATGAATGAACAGCGTTATAAAGAACTGCAGGCTAAGAAAAATGTCCCGTGATTTTTCGTATCCTTGCAGCGAAATAATTATTAATCAGGTCTATAGAGTGATTGTGGCCAAAAATTCCAGCATGAAAAAAACAGTTCTGATCTTAGCCGTCTCTTTTTTGTTGTTTGGCAATACGGGTTGTGTGAAGGATACCAGCTGTACCCCAAGAACAGTACAAAGTGAACAGGGAGCCATTTTAAATTATGCCTTGTCCAATGGTATTAACGCCACGGCACACAGTACCGGTCTGTATTATGAAGTCATTAACCCGGGAAGTGGCACAGCCCCGGATCCAAATTCGACCATTTCAGTAACCTACACGGGTCAACTCCTGGACGGTACTGTATTTGAGACTAAAACTACACCCGTACAGCTTGCATTGTCCCAGGCCATTAACGGATGGCAGATCGGGCTTCCCCTGATCCAGGAAGGCGGAACTATTAAACTTATTATTCCCTCTTCACTTGCTTTTGGATGTACGGGTGCCGGGAACGGCGCTATACCCCGTGATGCCGTACTCTATTTCGAAATCACGCTTGTTGATGTTTTGTAGCTGAGACTATCTGCTTTGTTCAACCCCGGTCGCGCCCCAGGCAGGTCGGGGTTTTTTAATTTACATTTGTTTAAAATCAATTCGCTTGTCACACGAAGCCATATCCGTATTTGATATTTTTAAAATAGGTGTTGGCCCATCCAGTTCCCATACACTGGGACCCTGGCGGGCGGCACAACGATTCGCAGCGACACTTCAGCAAAGAAACATGCTGAATGAGGTTAGTGAAGTGAGGGTTCTCCTGTACGGCTCACTGGCCAAGACCGGCAAGGGTCATGGTACCGATGTGGCCATCCAGTTAGGTTTATCCGGCGAAGACCCCGTTACTTTCGCCGTGGACCAGATCGAAGCGAAGATCAATGACATTGCCTCGATGAAAAAGATCGTTCTGCTTGGTTTGCATGAAGTGGATTTTGATCCGAGGGAAGACATTGAATTCCTGATTACTGAATCATTGCCTTTTCATCCCAACGCGGTTACCTTTCTTGCCAGTACAAAAAATGCCGGTTCAATTGCAGAAACCTATTATTCCGTTGGGGGTGGTTTTGTAGTTAAGGAAGGGGAGGATAGTACGGCAACCGATATGGTGCAATTGCCTTTTCCCGTCAATACCGCAGATGAATTGCTGCATTGGTGCCGCAAAACCGGGATGGCCATCCATGAAGTGGTCATGGAAAACGAATCTGCCTGGAGAAGTGAAGAAGAGACCCGGAAAGGAATGCTGAATATATGGCGGGTCATGAAAGAGTGTATGTACCGGGGCAGCCATACACCAGGCGTGTTACCCGGCGGTCTTAATGTAAAGCGCCGGGGGGCGGAATTAAATAAAAAACTAACGGCCGGCAAGAACTATACTGATTATGATTCATGGCTCAGGGTCATCCAGTCAGGCGGCCATGATTTCAAATACATATTGGATTGGGTAAGTTGTTTTGCACTGGCGGTAAATGAAGAGAATGCTTCATTCGGGAGGGTGGTAACTGCCCCGACCAATGGGGCAGCCGGGGTAATACCGGCGGTATTACAATACTTTATTGCATTTTGTGATGGTAACCAGGATGAAAAGATCATCCAGTTCCTCTTAACGGCTGCTGAAATTGGTAGCATTTTCAAGAAAGGTGCAACGCTATCGGCAGCGATGGGGGGATGCCAGGCCGAGATCGGCGTATCATCAGCCATGGCGGCAGCGGGACTAACGGAAGTAATGGGTGGCAGCCAGCGCCAGGCAATGATGGCCGCAGAGATCGCTATGGAGCATCATTTGGGGTTGACCTGTGATCCCATCGGAGGGTTGGTGCAGATACCCTGTATTGAAAGGAACACCATGGGAGCAATAAAGGCCATTACCGCTTCCCAGCTTGCCCTTCAGAGCACGCCGGATTTTGCCAAGGTATCCCTGGACGCAGTAATAAAAACCATGTGGGATACTGCCCGGGACATGGACTTTAAATACAAGGAAACTTCCGATGGGGGATTAGCGATAAACGTGCCGCTTAGTTTGCCTGAATGCTGATCCCTGCACTTCCGGGAATTATTGCCCGGATATTTTTTTCCCCCTTCCTGTCATTTAAAGAAATGAATTAGTAATTTTAATTCCCTACGCATCAATGCCGGATTATTCAAAACACTTAAATAGAAATGCCATGGCTACTAAAAAGAAAACAAAAAAAAAGGCAGCAAAACCAGCTAAAAAAAGAAAACAGGTATCAAAAGCTAAAGTGAGCCGTAAAAAAGCTTCTCCAAAAAGAAAGGCTGCCAAAGCAAAACCAAAACGCAAACCGGTAGCCCGCAAAAAAGTAGCGCCCAAGAAGGCAAAGAAAGTGGCTAAGAAAAAAGCAGTGAAGAAGGCTGCAAAGAAAACTGCCCGTCCTGCGCAGAAGAAATCAGCACCAAAGAAATCTGCACCAAAGAAACCAGCGGCCGTCGCCAAAAAAACTCCTGCGCGGAAGGTAAAGCCTAAGCCAGCAACCAGCGTTGCAACCCGGGTGGAAAAACCAGTTCCTTCTCCGCGGGTAGAAGAGAGGGAAGTGAGAACAATTACACCCGAAACTGTTACATCTGTACAGGATGACAGGGATGGCAGCAGGAATGAAATGATACCGGAGTCAGAAGACAAAAAAGAAGAAGTTGATGGACCTTTGATGTAAACTTCACTACCAATAAAAACAGCCACCTGTTACCGGGTGGCTTTTTTTTGAGGAGTCCTTACTTTTTTTTCGGAAAAAAGGAATATTAATTCATTCCGGCTTTTTCTTCCTGGCCAGCATGACTATAATTTTTTATCTCGTTATATAATGTATCCCGCTCCACCGGAACTCTCCCGGCTTGCTTAATAAGTGTAACCAATTCAGTGGTGGTCATAGAAGGCGTTTGTTCCTCTGATCCGGCCATGCTGTAGATTTTTGTGCTGTCATCAATGGTACCGTCAATATCATCGACACCAAAAGAAAGTGCCAGCTGTGCATTCTGCCGGCCCAGCATCGGCCAGTATGCCTTGATATGCGGGAAATTATCCAGGTAAATACGGGCAATCGCATACATTTTCATATCCTGTACCACGGTGCTTTCGGGAACATGGCTCATGTCATTGTCCTTGTTCCGGAATTTTAAAGGAATAAATGTGTTGAAACCCCTGGTCTTATCCTGCAATTCACGGAGTCTGCGCATGTGGTCGATGCGGTGTTCAAATTTTTCAATGTGACCATACAATATGGTCGCATTTGAATGCAGCCCCAGTTTATGTGCTGTTTCATGAATCAGCAACCAACCAGCAGCATCCACTTTATCTGCGCATATTTTTTCCCGTATTTCCGGGTGAAAGATCTCAGCACCGCCACCCGGGATGCTGTTCAGCCCGGCTTCGATCAGGAATCTTAATCCTTCTTCCACGCTCATTTTTGCTTTGCGGAACATATAATCATATTCCACGGCTGTAAAGGCTTTGATATGTAATTCAGGGCGGTGCGCTTTAATGGCTTTTAAAAGATCTGCAAAAAATTGCAGGTTCATCTTCGGGTGAACCCCCCCGACAATATGAACTTCGGTAATCGGTTTGCCATCATATTTTTTGACGAGGTGAAGCATCTGGTCAATGCTCAGTTCCCAGCCTTCTTCCCGTTGTGCATAAAGGCGGCTATAAGCACAAAAATTACAACTGAACACACAGACATTGGTGGGTTCAATATGAAAATTCCGGTTGAAGAAAACTTTATGGCCGTGGAGTCTTTCTCTTATTTCATTGGCAAGACTGCCGACAAACCCAGGGCTTGCTGTGTTGAAAAGCAGCAAGCCTTCTTCGTCGGTTATCCGTTGGCCCGCTTTTACCTTCGCGGCAATTTGTTTCAGGTCAGCGGAAATGTGGGTTGTTTCGATCATTATTTTAAATAAAAAATATCCGGCGGTAAAGTTACGATTAGAATACAGAACTTTTTGTGACAACGATAACTGGCAATGAATTCTTTTAGGTGAAATGGCAGGGGGTACTGGCAGGTAAGGGTACGAAGGATTCAGAACATCCAAATGACCATTTACCAACTTCTTTCGGATTCCTCCTTCGCCGGAATACAAGACGCTGGTAGGTTGGTATCCCTGTGTTTCAAAACACTAAAATCCTTATCTTCCCTATTGATTGCTTTTAACAACCAAAAACAAGCTCATGAATTTAAAACTCCGGTTAACTGGTTTAAGTTTTTTACAATTCTTTGTTTGGGGTATCTGGCTTATCTCGCTCGGTGGATATATGTTTGTCAATTTTGGCACCGAAGCCAATATTGGTTTAAAAATCGGGAATACATACGGCACAATGGGCTGGGCATCCTTGTTTATGCCGGCTCTTATGGGGATTCTTGCTGATAAATATATCAGGGCGGAAATATTGCTTGGACTTTGTCATTTGATGGCCGGGCTCGGTCTGTATTATGCCAGTACGGTCGATAGCGCCAGTGGTATGATCTGGGCCATTTTCCTGGTGAGCTGCTTTTATATGCCAACCATTTCTTTGAGCAATTCCGTTTCTTATAGCCTGCTGAGCAAAAGCGGCCTGGATGTACAAAAAGCCTTCGCACCGATCAGGGTGTGGGGAACCGTAGGATTTATCGTGGCCGAATGGGCTGTTGATCTATTGGGCTGGACCCAAAACAGGAACCAGTTTTATTTTGCCATGGCCGCAGAGGTCTGCGTTGCCCTGTATTGCTTTACATTGCCCCGTATCGAGATCAGCAGGTCCACTGAAAAAAAATCCTTTGCTACCCGGCTCGGTTTGGATGCATTCCAATTGTTCAGGAAACCGATTATGGCAAAATTTTTCCTGTTCGCAATGCTGCTGGGAGCTGCCCTGCAGATCACCAATATGTTTGGAAACCCTTTCCTCGGGGATTTTGGAAAGATCCCCGAGTATGCTGATAGTTTTGCGGTAAAGCACAGCAATATACTGATATCGCTTTCGCAGATATCCGAAACCTTGTTCATCCTGGCTATACCTTTTTTCCTGAGACGGTTTGGGATCAAGCAGGTGATGTTGATCAGTATGTTTGCCTGGGTACTTCGGTTTGCTTTATTTGGAGTGGGTAACCCGGGATCAGGGCTCTACTTACTGGTTCTCTCAATGATCGTCTACGGAATGGCATTTGATTTCTTCAATATTTCCGGGTCCTTGTTTGTTGATAAAGAAGCAAAACCAACTATAAGGGCCAGTGCCCAGGGTTTATTTATGTTAATGACCAATGGACTCGGTGCCATCCTGGGTGGACTTTTTGCAGGGAAGATTGTTGATTATTTTACGGATGCTGCAGGAAATAAGAATTGGCAAAATATATGGTTTACGTTTGCTGTATACGCATTAGTGATCGCCATCACTTTCCTGGTGGTGTTCAAATACAAGCACAATCCAAAGGATGTTGAAAATATACGGCATTAGGTGTTGCGACTAATGTGATCCTGCCTGACCAATTGAATTGCCCGGGTCTTAAGACCGGGAAATAAAAACCCCGCCTTGTTTTATACGAGACGGGGTTTAAGTTTATGGTAGTAGCTTAGATATGCGCTTCGATCTTTTTTACAAAGTTTCCTTTTGGTTGAGCACCAACTAATTTATCCACTACCTGCCCGTTTTTAATAAAGAGGATAGCCGGAATGGATGTGATGCCATAGTTCATGGATACCTGCGGATTATTGTCCACGTTTACTTTTCCCACATTTACCTTGCCATCGTATTCTTTGCTCAGTTCTTCAATGACCGGCCCGATAGCCCGGCAGGGGCCGCACCATTCCGCCCAGAAATCCACTACGGTCAGTTTATCAGAAGCCAGTACATCCGTCTGGAAATTTGAATCATTATACTCTTTTGCCATGGTTATAGATTTTAATATTTAGTTTAGAAGGGA
>JANWIJ010000019.1 GCA_025449935.1 Chitinophagaceae bacterium | reverse complement strand
GGCATACCCGCAATACATGGAACGCACCAGGTTGCCCACAGGTCAACCAGGTAAATTTTTCCTTTTTCAAATGGGATAAGGGTTCCTCCTTTAATCCAGCTGTTAACCTTAAGTTCAGGAGCATTACTGCCAATCGTGATTTGAGATGATTGGGTTTCGTCAACTTGTGCAAAAACCGCCGGTACAAATATGAGGCTCAAAAATAAAAAGAGGGAGGAGTGTTTTGGTTTCATCAGAATATATTTTATTGAAAATAAAGTGGTGAAGAAAATTTGACTCCAGAAGAAAATACCAGTTTAACTGGTGAAACACTGATATATAAACGGAAACTATCCCTGATAGATGGGAAATAGTAGACAATGCAGGTGTGGTTACTTTTAAGAACTCCGAATTTCCTTCACCTGGGATCCATTACTGAAAATTTATGAAAGCGGTTCTGGTCTCGGGGATTCACCTGCCGGTCTTGACTTATTTTCAGGCAGGGGAATAAATTCTTTATTGTCGTTTGGCGGCAATATAATGCGGCCCTGCTTCCAGTCTTCCTTGGCTTGTTCAATGCGTTCCCGGCGGGAAGAAACAAAATTCCACCAGATAAATCGTTCACCTAATGGCTCGCCTCCTAAAAGCATCAATGTGGTGTTTTCTTTTGCAAGGATGAGTGGATCAACGCCTTTATTAAACACCAGCATTTGTCCTGCGTGGTAAGTATTTCCTGATACTTCAACACTGCCTTTGGCAATGTAAAAGCCACGTTCCGGATGTTCTTTGGGCAAACCAAATCTTGCACTTTGTTTAAGGGTAACATGCAGGTAAAACAGCGGTGAGTTTGTTTTCACGCCATTACTCAGTCCGTAAGCGTTGCCGGCAATGAGCCGCATCCACACGTCTTTGTCGGTAAATACGGGAAGCTGGTTCGGAGTGAAATTATTGAAAGACGGAACGGCCTCTTCGTCTTTTTCAGGAAGGGCCACCCAGGTTTGAATCATTTCCAGTTCTCCTCCTGCCAGTGCAGAGGGGTCTTCGAATCTTTCAGAATGGGCAATGCCTTTACCGGCTGTCATCCAGTTTACTTCACCGGGCCGGATAATCTGCTCTACACCTAAGCTATCCCGGTGTGTTACCTGCCCTCCAAACAGATAGCTCACAGTTGACAGCCCGATATGAGGATGAGGCAGCACATCTAATGATGACGGCGCGGACGGTATTTCGCTAACAGGCCCTGCATGATCCATAAAAATAAATGGTCCTACCATTCTGCGCAGCCGGAAAGGGAGAATGCGTTTAACTTTCATGGATTTACTGATAGCGGCGTTGCGGGCTTCAATAACTATGTCGAGCATCGGTTTATGAATTATTGCTTAATGACGTTAGCAAAGATAAAATATCCCCGCAGGGTAAGCCATTTAGTGACTGGGCTGAAATTAAAGGAGTGCCATTTAAACAAGTTGGGCTCGGATTGAAAAGTCATTTTATTCGTAAGTGACAGTCCCTCGGCCAGGCACATATAAGAAGTGAGACCCGACTGTGAAGCAGAAAATTTGCACTTGTTTCTCAGCCGAGTCTGGCAGCGCCGACTCGGCGTGCTACAGAGAAGGAAATAAAATGATATTAATCTCACAAAACCTGTCGCCGGTTGACGCCGAGCCTGCCGGCAGGTAGGCTTATAGCGATCTTATAAATGCCAGTAATGCAGCTTTGTCTTCTTCATTTAATTCAGTTCCGAAGAGATGTCCTTTTACCGCTATGTGTTCCAGCCAGGGAGGTTTATACCCGGTAGGGATATAATCATCGTTCAATCTTTTTTTATCAAACATATCTTCAAGCGTTGCGAAGTAACCACCATGGAGAAAAGCGGTCCTGTTCCAGGCGCCAATTAAAGAAGGTACTTTGTAATAACCGGTTCCCCTGCGGGTATAAAGCGTAAGCGTGGCATCCGTTCCAACTGACCTGTCGAATATATCATACTTATTAAAATGATCTTCAGGTGGCGTGAAGCCATCTGCCGGTGTCAATTTATTATTTGAATAAAGTGGTGGCGTGTGGCAGGTGAAGCATTTTTGTTCTTTAAATACTGTTTCACCTTTTTTCAATAACGCTTCCGGGTACACGACGGGGTTCTTCGGTGCCTGGAGTGAATAAATAAATTTAGCCAACGCAAATAATTGCTCATCGCTGAAGCGTGTAACATTTCCTTTTTTTGGATCAGCAGGCCTGTTGAATGAAGTAAATCCATTGTAGTCATCCAGCTTATCGGCGGATTGGTTAAAAGTAGCATACCTCATCAGGTCACCGATATCCCGATGTTGCAAGTGACCTGTCCGGTCAAAGTATTTTCGTTCTTTAACATTAAATAAGTCAGGAACATTGACAGGATATCCCAGCCCGGTCCCCGGCCTGTGTAATACTCCCGGTCTTGTTTCAAAAGTATTCAGCCATTCGTCAATACTTAACTTCTTCAAACGTTCCTGGTTTTCGTGTTTAATCCATGGCGCTTCAAACAGCAGCCGGTTAAATGCATTGATACGAACACTGGTCACTGAATCCGGAACGTTTTGAAAATCATGTTGCACGCGGAGCAACGAAACAAGGTAACGGGTAAAGACAAAATTACCCTGGCCGCCTTTTAACACATTGCCATCGGGCATTACTTTAGTATGACACATTCCGCAAGTCCGCGAGCCCACTTCAAGGCGGCCCTTTTCACGAACTACTATGCTAATAAAAGGAATCACGCCATCTTTGGTGGTAGGAATAAATTTTCGCCAATGTTTTTCCAGTTCCGGGAGTGATGCCAGGTAAACAGAATCGATGGGCTCATATACTTCAGGCATATCATAAATGATCTCGCCGGCCTTTATCCAATCGGCTTCTGTTTTCAGATCAGCAGCATTAAAGATGATCTCAGGTTGCTGTTGCTTCAGCCATTCATAATACCCTTTAGGTTCCCTGCCCGGCATATAAAATGGATAAGCTTTAAAGGCTTTTCGTTCCGGTAGTTGATAATAATATTCGGCAGACACCGGGTTTGCAACCATCGAACTGTCCGGCAATGGTAAATGCATGGAATGTATTTTTTCCACATCCCATGACTTGGGTATTTCTTCAAAATGACTGAAACTAAAACTTAGAATAGTTAACGCGATGACCAGGCCTGTTAATACGATATACGTTTTTCTTTTCATTACCTGGTTATTTCGTTGTTAGTAATTCATTTCTTCATCGTTGTTTGAAAATCAATCGCAGCAGAAAAAATACTATCAGAACCAGGAACAGGGATGACTCTTTAGTCCTGTATGCAATCAACTAAAAGATATTACCCTCATTTATAAAGATAGATGGTCTCCGTGTTTATCATAAACATGTCAGTAACTAATTTCTTTACCCGGTTAATTTTTGCGGTGAAAAGCGCAGTGAAATTACTTCACCCCTTTTTCCGGCTCCCAGGCACCCTGTAGTTTTCTTACAAAAACCATTTGACCTATATGATAAGCATTATGTGTGCTGATGTGTGACAGCGCATTATACCATGACTGCAGTTTGGCATCATCGCTTGCTTCCACTTCTTTTTCTATAGCAGTCAAAACACTATCGAGCCTTTTCACGGTTGCTTCCCAGTTCTTGTTGTCAAAACTGTTGAAGGTCTCATCATTGTTACCATTGAAAGGCGGATTAGGCAGCTTTTTGAATTGACGCAATTGCTGCAGGTTCCAAAAAATAAGATGATTAGCTAACTGGCCAACGGAATGGTTGCCGCTTCCGTCAGTCCATTTGGCCTGGTCGGCTGTCAATCCTGCCACGGCCACGTTGGCCGGGACAAACCATTCTTTCACATCATGTGTAGTATGCAGTTGCGCCAGCAAAATACTTTTAACAGTCGGCGCTTTGGAATCCTGGCCCCGGGCATTGATAATATTTATAAGTAAAAAGACAATGAGTAGCTTTTTCATGTTATGCTGATTAAGGAAAAAATAAAAGGAGATCAAATTAAAACCCTTTCTAACAAACTATGATTGTTGGTGATGACACTTGCATGATCACTACCCGCACTACCTGCTACAATCAACTCTCTGACATCATCGATATTGATTTGCTCAATGACTTCATCGGGAATGTCAATTGTAAATTCAAATTCAGGGAGCAGCAACCGCAATTTTGGGGCAAAACGGAATCCGTCAAATAATTTAATGAATTGTTGTGCTATAGGCGGCAATGGTATTTTTATATTTTTTACTGTATCTCCATCAATGCCAAAAGGGAAAATGCAGAAGTTGGTCACATACACCTTTGGAAAAATATCTGCCAGGGCAACTGCAATGGCACAATTACTTTCAATTCGATCGGCCTCATTCCCCGTTCCACAATTTTTACAATGTGAAATGATCTCTTTTGTAATGGCGATCTTAAATGGTGTTGGCATGATTTATCGTATAAAAGATTTGTAAAGCTACATTATTTATAGCCCTTAGTTCGTGTTGTTGGTGAGAAGAAAACCCGCCTCCCGAAGTTTCGGGACTGCAGGCAGGCACCAACAATGGCGTAGATTGTTTTTACAAAAAGGGAAGAAAGCCGCCATACAATGCAGGCTGGAAGATATCAGTACATTTGTTAACAATCCAACAATTAATTAATAGATCATTTCTGAATAATGCCAGTGGAAAATCTCACTTCAATTGCAAATCCTTCCGCAACTGATCGGATCGTCCTATTGAAATATTTTGGTTCGGTTAATCCAGACCTGGAAATGTAAAGGGGTGGTTGTTTTAGTTATTCATGTATTAAATAAAAGAACCGGCAAAATGATATATAAAAAAAGCAATCTTGCATTGGCATTTTTTGGGATAGTAGTAATGATTGCGCCTGGCTGCAGCATTAAACCTGATGAAATATATCTCACCATTAAAAAAGATGCGCATATTATATTAATAGGTAACAACCTCGGTTCCCGGATGATGAACTTTGGATATTTTGAGACGGAGTTGCAACTCCGTTATCCCGACAGTTTGTTGTATATACGTAATATGTGCGATGGTGGAAATACACCCGGTTTCAGGCCGCATTCTGCCCGGAACTCGCCCTGGGCATTTCCGGGAGCAGAAAAATTTCAGACCGAATTGGCTAAAAGTCCGGAGACCGAAGGTTTTAATGAAACACCCGATCAATGGATTACCCGGCATAAGGCCGATATAATCATAGCATTCTTTGGATACAATGAGTCTTTCGGGGGAGAAGCCGGACTGGAAAACTACAAAGCCGAGCTGGATGCATTTATCAAACATACCCTGCAGCAAAAATACAATGGGATTTCAATGGCTCAGCTGGCTATAGTATCGCCTATCGCTTTTGAAGACCTTTCAAAGAAATTCGATCTGCCGGACGGTAAGGTAGAAAATAAACACCTGGAGCTTTATTCGGATGCGATGAAAGAGGTGTGTTCAAAAAATAAGGTGCATTTTATCGATGCCTTTTCACCCACTAATGAATGGTACGATGAAGCTTCAGCAGCGCTGACGATTGACGGTTCACAGTTATCTGATGCGGGTTATGCAAAGTTTGCACCCTTCCTGGCAAAAGCAATATTTGGAAATGTTGCTGCAAAGACAGAAGCGCATCGTGAATTGGTTCGCAACGCGGTGTTAGAAAAAAACTGGATGTGGCACAATGATTTTAAAATTCCCAATGGGGTGCATGTTTATGGCCGTCGCTACGATCCATTCGGGCCGGATAATTATCCTGCGGAATTGGCGAAAATCCGGGAATTAACTTTGATAAGGGATGAGGCCATCTGGAAGGCAGTTAAAGGAGAAAAAATGGATTTGAATGCCCGGGATAAAATGACGGCTCCGTTGCCTGTGGTGCAAACTAATTATAAGCCCAGCGAAAAGAACGGGAGCCTGAAATACCTTTACGGACAGGAAGCATTGGCGAAATTTAAAATGCCGGAGGGGTATAAAATTGACCTTTTCGCCTCTGAAAAAGAGTTTCCTGATTTAGCCAAACCTGTCCAGATTTCCTTTGATAATAAGGGGCGGCTATGGGTAGCTGTTATGCCAACCTATCCGCATTGGAAGCCCGGTGATAAGAAGCCCGGCGATAAATTAATTATCCTGGAAGATACAGATGCAGATGGTAAAGCGGATAAACAAACCACTTTTGCAGATGGCCTGCATCTCCCGCTTGGTTTTGAGTTTGCACCGGAAGGAGTATATCTTTCGCAGGGCACTAACTTAATGCTTTTGAAGGATACCAATGGAGATGATAAGGCCGATATCAAAGAAATTATTTTGAGTGGATTTGATGATCACGATACCCATCATGCCCACCATGCCTACACGGCAGATCCTTCCGGCGCAATTTACATGGGGCAGGGTTTTTTTCTGTTAAATGATATTGAAACTTCTTATGGTCCTGTACGGGGAACGAATGGCGGTTTTTTTCGGTACGACCTCAACCGGCGTAAGCTGGATCGTATTTCGCAGGTGCGTATTCCCAATCCGTGGAGCATTGCCTTTGATCAATGGGGGCAGGTGTTCTTTACAGAAACGTCTGATCCGGATGTAAGGTGGATGATGCCGGGAACGGTTAAACCAAGATATGGCGAATACAGCCCGAAATCGCCCGGCTTAATTGAAGAAGCACATTGGGTGAGGCCAACATGCGGAATGGAATTTGTTTCAAGCCGGCACTTTCCAGGCGATGTTCAGGGCGATATGCTGATCAATAATACTATAGGTTTTTTAGGAATCAAACAGCATAGCCTCACAGATGATGGCACTGGCTATAAAACTAATCACCGGCAAGACCTGTTGCGGTCATCCGATTTGAATTTTCGTCCTGTGGACCTGGAGTTTGCACCAGACGGATCACTCTACCTGGCGGATTGGCATAATGTACTGATAGGGCATATGCAACACAATGCAAGGGATCCGGTGAGGGATCATGAGCATGGACGAATTTACAGGATTACTTATCCTTCCCGGCCATTGGTAGTTCCTGCCCGGGTGGCCGGTGCAGCTATCAATGAGTTATTGGAAAACCTGAAGCTTCCTGAATACAGGACTCGTTACCGAAGCCGCAGAGAAATCCGTGCACACCCCGCGTCGGAAGTGCTGCCGCTTCTAAAAACATGGGTGGAAAAACTCGATAAGACATCTGTAAATTATGAACGTTACCTGTTGGAGGCATTATGGGTGAGCTGGGGACTTGACCGCGTGGATCAAAACCTGCTTCGTCAGTTGTTGCATGCCAATGATTACCGGGTGAGAGCAGCGGCAGTGGAAGTGGTGCGCTTTACCGGGCATCAGCTGGCGGACCAGGCGAATTTATTAATGGATGCAGCAAAGGATAACAATGGCCGGGTAAGACTTGAATCTATAGTGGCAGCCTCCTGGTTGGATAAGGAGAAAGGGTTGCCCATTGTAATGGAAGCAGGAAAGAAACCATTGGATCAATGGATGGCAGGTGCCTATGAAACTTCTATTGCGCATCTTAACGGGCATGGTGTATTTGTGAAAAAACAAGAAACCATGAAAGATAAACCAGGTGGAATTACAGGTGATGTACTCCAGGCGGGTAAAGAAATTTATTTGACAGAAGGATATTGCAAAACCTGCCACCAGCCCGATGGAAAAGGGTTGGAAGCATCAGCATATCCACCAATTGC
>JANWIJ010000018.1 GCA_025449935.1 Chitinophagaceae bacterium | reverse complement strand
GGCCGCACCATTCCGCCCAGAAATCCACTACGGTCAGTTTATCAGAAGCCAGTACATCCGTCTGGAAATTTGAATCATTATACTCTTTTGCCATGGTTATAGATTTTAATATTTAGTTTAGAAGGGAGTGCAAATTTAAGTCCGTAGTGTATAACATGCGGTGATGGCACAAAGTTGTGTAAAACTTGTCATTTTTTTGGTCATGGAGCTTACAATACTGCTAAAACGTCTCATATGTTAAAGCGTTAACACCTGCACATCAAGCTGCGGGCTTTTTTCAAGGAACTGGATCATTTCTTCGTTCATTTCAAACCCGTTATTCATGGTTACGAGGCTGATCTTCATTTTATTTTTGGGCTCTGACAGCGTGAATTTCAGCGTGGATTTCCCGGGGTTGAATTTCATGTTCTTTTCAACAAAATCCACTACCTCCTTACTGATATCCTGCGGGTGAGCTTCAATGGTCACTTGTTTGGTCAGGTGCTTTTTCATGGTTTCAGCCAGCGAAACCGTCATCACTTTAAATTCAAATTCGTCACGGTTATACCGCTGTTTAAAATAACCGGTGATAAAAACAGTACTGCCCTGTTGCAGGAAAGGGGTGAGGCGTAAATAATCTTCACTGAAAAGAATGATCTCGGTTTTACCGGAATAATCTTCAATAACAAAATTGCCATATTTATTACCACTCTTTGCAACCTTGTGCTGGGCATCGGCCACCAAACCAATCAGGCGGAAGGGTCTGCCTGGGTTCGGGTGCATTTTAATAGCTTCCTTGAATTCATTGAAATCAGCAATGGGTGTAACGCCATAATGCCTCATTTCAAATTTATAATGATCGAGCGGGTGACCACTCAGGAACATTCCTGTAACTTCTTTTTCATGTTCCAGCTGAACGATCAATGGCCAGGGGGCACATTCAGGTAAGCGGGGCGCCGGTATTTCCATCGTAATCGGAAGATCACCGAACAGCGTATTGGCTGTGGTGGCATTTTGCGTGGCGATCACCTGCCCGTATTTAATGATCCTTTCTAGACCGTTTACTGCTTCGCCATCCGGGACATAAAAAAATTGAGCCCGGTGATGTTCGGGAAAGCAATCCAGGCCACCGGCATAGGCCAGGCTCTCCAATGTTTTTTTATTAACCGTCCGCTGGTTGATCCGTTTGATAAAATCAAAGAGGCTGGTAAACGGGCCACTTTTTTTTCTTTCAATAATAATACTTTCCACGGCTGCTTCGCCAACGCCTTTCAGCCCGCCCAGGCCAAAACGGATTTCACCTTTGTTATTTACAGCAAAACCATTTAATGATTCATTGATGTCGGGACCAAGTACTTTAATCCCCATCCGCTTACACTCTTCCATAAAAAAAGTGATCTTTTCAATATTCCCGGCATTGTTCAGTACGGCAGACATGTATTCGGCCGGGTAGTGAGCTTTTAAATAAGCAGTCTGGTAGGCGACATAGGCATAGCAGGTAGAGTGTGATTTATTAAAAGCATACTGGGCAAATGCTTCCCAGTCAGTCCAGATCTTTTCCAGTTTCTCCGGGGGTAATAATTTTTCGGTGGCACCTGAAATAAACTGGGCCTTCATTTTATCCAGTACCGATTTTTGTTTTTTACCCATTGCTTTCCGCAATACATCGGCATCTCCCTTGCTGAAACCGGCGAGTTTTTGTGCCAGCAGCATAACCTGTTCCTGGTATACAGTGATTCCATAAGTCTCCTCCAGGAATTCCTGCATTTCGGGCAGGTCATAGGTGATGGCTTCCCGGCCGTGTTTGCGGTCAATATAATTCGGTATATAAGCAATTGGTCCGGGACGATACAAAGCGTTCATAGCAATCAGGTCCCCGAATTTATCCGGTTTCAGTTCCCGTAAATATTTCTGCATGCCCGCACTTTCAAACTGGAAAGTGCCGATGGTGGCGCCATGCTGGTAGAGTTCAAAGGTTTTTTTATCGTCCAGTGGAATTTTATCAATATCAATTTCAATACCGTGTATCTGGTTGATAAGTACCAATGCATTTTTAATAATGGTCAGGGTTTTCAAACCCAAAAAGTCCATTTTGAGTACACCGGCTTCTTCGATGACGTTTCCTTCTATTTGAGTCAGCCAGAGCGTCGATTCTTTGGAAGTGGCTACCGGGAGCAATTCCGTCAGGTCCTTTGGCGCGATAATGATACCTGCTGCATGGATGCCCGTGTTTCGTACAGAGCCTTCCAGCCGTTCGGCTTCATGCAACACTTTACTGAGTATCGTATCCTTTTGATTGTATATCTCCCGGAGTTTTTTAACATTCTCCATGTCCTCGCTGCCCATGCCTTCTTTCTCTTCCAGTGATTTCTCCCCGTCTTTTATTTTCATGGGGGCGTGCAACACTCTTTTCAGTTCTGTCCCGGGACGGTCAGGTACTAATTTGGTTAAGGCGCGGCTTTCAGGGAGGGGCAGGTCCATCACCCGGGCCACATCAGCAATACTTGATTTGGCCGCCATCGTACCATAGGTAATGATTTGCGCCACCTGGTTCTTGCCATATTTTTCAACTACGTAATCAATTACTTTTTGCCTTCCCTCATCATCAAAATCTGTATCGATATCGGGCATTGATTTTCGGTCAGGATTCAAAAACCTTTCAAAAAGCAAGTTGTATTTAATCGGGTCAATATTCGTGATGGCAATGCAATATGCCACCACGCTCCCGGCTGCGGAACCACGGCCGGGGCCGATAAACACTCCTTTATCCCGACCGGCCCTGATAAAATCACTGACAATTAAAAAGTAGCCGGCGAAACCCATCGTTTTGATGGTAAACAATTCGAATTCGATCCGTTCTTTTAATGCTGGTGTCAGTTCAGTATAACGCCGTTCTGCTCCCTCGTAAGTAATATGTTTCAGGTATTCCCACTGGTTATGTGCCTCAGCTGAAACCGTGAATTTCCCAAAGGTTTCCTCCCTGGTATGGATCTGGAATCTTTTTTCAATGGGAAAATTGGGAAGCAGGATATCGCGGGTAAGGTTTAAGAGATCCACCTTATCTACTATTTCCCCGGTGTTATCAATAGCTTCCGGCAGGTCATGAAAGACCCTGCACATTTCTTCCGTGGTCTTGAAATAGAACTGGTCATTGGGAAAGGCAAATCTTTTGTCTTTGACGTGTATATCATCATCGGCAAAGTCACGCATCGGGGTGGTAGCAAGTTTTTCACCCGTATTGATGCAGAGTAAAATATCGTGCGCATTGAAATCGTCCTGCTCCACGTAATGTGAATCATTACTGGCGATAATCTTAACGTGGTATTTTTTAGCAAACCTTACCAGTACTTCATTTACTTTATCCTGTTCAGCCATGCCGTGACGCTGCAATTCCACGTAATAATCTTCCTGGAAAACATTCAACCACCACTTGAATTCGTTTTCTCCTTCGGCTTCCCCTTTTTTCAGGATAGCCTGTGGCACGGAAGCTCCCAGGCAACAGGTAGTGGCTATTAGTCCTTCATGATACCTGAGTATAAGTTCTTTGTCAATCCGGGGGTATTTCCCGTACATGCCTTCAATAAAACCCAGCGATGTCAGTTTGACAAGGTTTTTGTAGCCCTGTTCGTTTTTTGCCAGCAATATCTGGTGATGCCGTTTGTCCCTTAATTCTTTTGTGAAAGTTTTCTGGTGACGCGTTTCCGTAATATAAAATTCGCAACCAACAATCGGTTTCACTTTAACCTTGCCGTTTTCATCCTTATGTTTATAAGCTTCCGCTACAAACTCAAAAGCGCCAAACATATTGCCATGGTCACTGATCGCTAAGGCGGGCATGCCATCTTTTATGGCTTTTTTATAAAGATTCTGGATAGAGGCTGCGCCATCAAGCAGGGAAAACTGCGTATGCACATGTAAATGTGAAAACTTCATGCTCACTGTCCTTATTTCTTTTTAAACGTGTAAATATTGATCTTGCCGTTACTGTAACTGCAAACCCAGGCTTCCAGTTTATTATCATTTTCAAAAATATCCACTCCCACGGGGTGACCGCTACAGGGCAAAGATGCTACTTTCTCAAAGTTGTCGTCGTTGATTTTGTACACATCCACATAATCACTGCTGTAGCAGGTTACAAAAATGAATTTATGGTTTTTGGATAATATGATGGTCCGGGGTTGGGCATGCGTGCTGGCAGTAAATAATGACTTTCCCGTGGCTGCATCCAGGCAGGCGATCAGGCCCAGGCTATTGTAGGAAACAAATAAATGACCACTGGTGTCCATTACAATATGTCTCGGGCTGGATAATACGCTGATGGTTCCATCTCCCTGCCAGTTTTCATGATTGATTACGGCCAGGCTTGCACCACCCATGATGGCTACATATGATTTTTTATTCTTGTCGTCCACCGCGATCCCCCGGGGTATGGCCGAAACCGGCACCGTACTGATGACTTTTCCGAAAGGAAAAGCCGTTGAGTCCATTTCCAATATACTGGTGTTCCGGGAGTGCCAGTTACTGACCAGTAAATATTTACTGTCGCCGGTCCTCGCAATCACTTTCGGTGTTTTTCCTGTTTCGATCAGCGGAACGCTCAATAAAACCTTTTTATCTGTTCCGGGATAAATAACTGTTACAGGTTTTGTTTTCCCTGGATATTTTGAATTAGCAGCGTTCTTTGAAAAATTATTTACCCAGATGGGAACAATGCCTTCTGCGTTGTGCAGCGAAACCCACAATATTTCATCTCCATGACTGAAACAGGCTTCAACCGGTTTCTCCTGGAAAGAGGAAATCGGGCGGCTTTTGTTATAATCCCATCCCATTCCACGGGTAGGGGTAAACTTGAATTCTTTGATGATTTTGCGGGAAGCCTGGTCAAATTCATAAACACTCATGCCTTCGAGGTTCATGGCATAGAGTTTTGAACCGGTGGAATTAAAGATCACAGATTTGGTACCCCCGGCCGCCCCAATCACCTCTTTTTTCTCATATTCAATCCGGGTATATGGCTTTGACCTTGCGGCAGGTTTAGTTGTATCCTTTTGAGCGCGGGCAGCGGTGTATTTGTCCAGCACCCTCCTGGCCAGGGAATCATTTTCAGCATTTTTCCCCCTACCGGCTGTTTGGCAGCCGGTGGTTAAATAGAATAAGGTCAGGAAGGAAAGTATCGTTTGCATGTTTAATTACCGTATCAATAATAGCTATTTAATTGCATCCCGCAATTTCGTTGATTTATCTCAATATTCACACCTGTTAGCAACTCTAAATCACTTAGTTATAGCATTTTAACATTCAGGCAATTTCATGGCTTAAAATTCGTTAATGGAATGCGGTTATTTCCGGCCAATAACCTATATTTTTGCACGCCTCCCAACGGGGAGGGTTCCTGCCTGCTGGCAGCCAGGAATTTTACCAGGCCCCATGAAATCATCCTAAAAGAAAGACGTAATGGTTAAGACATTTCTACCAGCTTTAGCATTCATTGTATTATTCAGCAGTTGCTCAACATTTAAACCGTTGAATTTCACCAGCAATAAGCAAATTGCCCCGGTGCAGACCCAGCCTGCACAATCAAAATTCATAGAAGAAATTTCAGTTACCCCCCAGGCGGCCGGCGTTCAGAAAAAAGAAGTGAAATCGGAGCTCCAGGTTATCCAGGCCAGCCATAGCCCGGAGATGGGGGCTTCCTCAACAGTTAAAGTCAAGGATGAGAACAAGGGTTTAAGCGAAATACTTTCCTACCGGACCCCTGAGGTGGAGAACGCCTCATCTGTTCAGTTGAAATATGCCGTTTTATTGAATACGGAAGTCGAGTCTTTACCCACTAAAAGGCTGCTTGAAACCGTGGATAACTGGTATGGTGTGCGGTACCGCACCGGTGGTAATACTAAAACAGGTGTGGACTGTTCCGGTTTTACCGTTGCAGTTTTTGCCGCCGCATACGGGTTGACGATTCCGCGGGTGTCCAGGGATCAGTACAGAACCAGCCGGAAGATATCTACCACTGAATTACAGGAAGGCGACCTCGTCTTTTTCAATACCAATGGCAGGGGCGTGTCCCATGTTGGTATTTACCTGGGCAATAATAAATTCATCCATGCGTCTGTTTCCCGCGGCGTGATGGTGAATGATCTTTTTGAATCCTATTACCTGAAACGCTATGTCGGTGCAGGAAGAGTGGATAATAAAGCGATCGTAGCAGGTAACTAACTGGTTACCTTTTTTTCATTCCCAGTCTTTTTTGAATGCTCGTTATTACTGGCCGGACATCAGGGGATAGATTCATGTAGCTGACTCCCGCTGCATAAAGCCCGATAAAAGCCAGGCTTCTCGCGAACATACCCGCCAGGCCATCCATATTCATAAAGATAAAATGACAAACTCCGTAGCAGGCGCCAGCAAATAATACCGTGTACAAAGTTTTCTTTGAAAATGGCTGAAGGCGGAACTTCTTCCACAGAAATAATATACGGATAAGGTTGTAAATGGAAATTGAAATCAGCTGGGCGGCTCCCGCACCGGTTATGCCAAACTCTTTTGTCAGGAAATAACTCAGGGGCAGCATTACCGTCAGTAAAACAACACCGCTTATCATTTCAAAGCGCCAGTGTACAGAGGTGGCAATGATCTGGGCATTTACGCCCGTACCCATATCGATGATCTTTGTAAGACCCAGCAGGATCACGACATAATATGCTTCCAGGTAAGTGCCTTTTAATTGAAAAGTGGTGACCGCGTCCGTAAAATTTAAGATGATCAGTAAAAAAAGACCGCAGGCAAAAATAAGCTGGTTGATAGAAGACCGCTGGTAAACCTTTTTTATCAATGCCATATTCTTGTCTTTCCAGGCTTTCGACAAATGAGAAATGGAAGCAGCGATAATACCCCGTTGCGGGGCCTGGATCATGGAAGCGATATTCTGTGCAACGGAATATACGGCCAGTTTGGTAAGCGCATCATCCAGCACCGAACTGATGACCAGCGAATCAAACACCAGGGAGATGGTAAAAATCAGGGAACCGGCATAAACAAAGGAGCAAAGACGTAAAATACTTTTGGATAACCGGCGGGTAACCTTACTTATTGAAAAAGTAAAATGAATGCGTTTGGTGACGAGGAGGTATATAAACAATACGGCTGCAATGAAGGGGTAGCTGAACGAGAAAAGTTGAATAAAGAGGGCAAAATTGTCAATAACTCCCGATGCAAACAAAACGATCAGCACGGTAGTGAATAATCTCCAGAGAACCTCCTTCAGGAAATTAGTGAAAACGGATTTATGCTGTTGCCAGGCATAGGCTTCCAGGATGGTGTAAATCAACAAGCCAAATCCCAGGGGGAATATCCATTTGTAATAAGATACTATCTCGGGTGCATTGGTGATATACTTTTTTATGACCAGGTTCTTGAAAATAAAGCCAGTGGCCAGGACGATTAGAAAACCAATCACCCCGGTGATGATGGCAATGGTCAACTGGTCATTTTTCCGGTCGGGGAGGTGTTCCTTGTAATAAGGGTAAAATTTGTAGATATAAGAAGGCATCGCGAGACTCGAGAAAGCCATCATCATTGTGGCAATGGCAATAAATGCATTATACAAACCAAACTGGGGATCCAGGAATACGCCCTGTTTGGTAAAAAGATAAATATTCAGCAGGCCGATACCAAACCCGATATAGATAACTACCGAGGAAATGATACTTTGCCGGCGGATACTGCTCATTTGGTAAAGGTAAGCGGGGATGGGTGAGTGGCAAGAGGGGTTATTCTACTTTCTTCACAGTGATGTAAAAATTTTTGTCAACCTGGTCGATCGAATAATTCAATGGCAGATCCATTTCCTGCCATTCCTTTTTGGGCGAAATCAACAGGGCCCTTCCGGTTCCGATCTTTAAAGGCATATTAAAACCCTCCATACAATTTGTCCATCGATAGGATAATTTCCTTCCGGTCATTTTATATTCCAGCACAGGGATCTTTACTGTCCGGAGGTACTGGTCAAAAATTTTAGATAGATCTTTTCCCGCCTGTTTGGAAAAATAGGCTTCCACCTCTCTTGAGTCAACTGTTTTATGATAGAAATCCTTATTCAACCCTCTCAGTATGTTCCTGAAAAGCGAGTCATTATTAATAACCTGCCGGACGGTATGTAAAAGATTAGCTCCTTTATTATACATATCCCCGCTGCCTTCCTGGTTTACACCGTAAGGACCGATCAGGGGTCTGTCATTGGCAATATTCGCGCGGATGCCCTGCACATATTCATCGCCTGCTTTCTTACCATAATAATATTCCACGAATAATGCCTCCGAATACATGGTAAAACCTTCATGCACCCACATATCCGCGATATCATTGGTAGTAATATTATTGGCAAACCATTCGTGACCACTTTCATGAATAATGATATAATCCCATTTAAGCCCCCATCCTGTACCGGAAAGGTCTCTCCCAAGATACCCGTTCAGGTAATGATTGCCGTAAGCCGTGGCACTCTGGTGTTCCATACCGAGGTGCGATGATTCCACTAATTTGAAACCGTCCTCGTAAAAAGGATACGGCCCAAACCAATATTCAAAAGCTGTTAGCATGGGTTTAACATCCCGGCCAAATTGTTTTTTTGACTTTTCAAGATTATAATCCAGTACCCAGTAATCGAGGGAAAGGTTTTTCCCGTTTTCGCCGGTGAAATGATCTGCCCAGTGTACATATTTCCCGATGTAAGGAACAATGTTATAATTATTGATAGGGCTTTTCACATGCCAGGTGTATAATACGGTGCCGTCGTGCTGATCATCTTTTGAATAAAGTTTACCGTTCCCAACCGCCACCAGCGAGTCAGGAACTCTTACCTGCAGCAATGCTCCCATGTCGGGTTCATCGCTCTGGTGATCTTTACAGGGATACCACACACTCGCGCCTAAACCCTGGCAGGCTACTGTCATCCAGGGACGGCCTTTTGAATCTTTTGACCAGATCCAGCCACCATCCCATGGTGGATTCCTTGCTTCACGGGGTTTTCCATGATAATAGATTTTAATACTTGGGAGGGCAGCGGATCTGTTTTCCGTCATCCCGTTTTTTGTCGCGGGTAAATTAATGGTACCGAAATTAACCAGGTAAACATTACCGTCACGGGTGTAATTTTTTATTTTTTTATTATTGAAGATGATGCTGTCTATTATTAATGGTTGCTGAAGGTCAATTTGCATTTTCTTTTTCTTACCCCCTTTTAACACGCTAAAAGTAACCTGGTTCCAGCCTTTGATTGTTTTGCTTTGGTAATCAGGCGTCACCTGTATATTATAAGAAACGACATTCCACCAGGCTCTTTCCGGGGTAATGGTTCCGCGGAGTGAATCCTGCCTGGTAAATTTGTGGCTTTGATGCAGTGGCTGCGCACAGGAAAGGCTAGGTATAGTCAGTACCGGCAGGCAACAAACAAAAAAGGAAACGGTTAAATGACGCGGAATGATTTTCACAATAATACTTTTTGTTGCTGTAAATTTAATTGTTCATGATTAATATACTTGTTAAAAGAACAACGCTTTTGTGGCAGGCGGCAGCTGTTTTGGTGCTGGCGGGTTGCTATAACAGTAAACGAACCGATAAAAAGATATTTCATTATAATGCTGATACGGGTATTCCTTCCCTGGATCCGGCTTTTGCGAAAAGCCAGGCCACCATGTGGCCGGCACACCAGCTGTTTAATACATTGGTGGAAATAGACGACAGCCTGCATATTGTACCATCAATTGCAAAAAGCTGGGAAGTCTCTCCCGACAGAACCGTGTACACCTTCCAGTTGCGTAACGATGTTTACTTTCATGATGATCCTGCATTCCCGGGAAATAAAGGAAGAAAACTAACAGCCCGTGATGTTGAATATAGCTTTTCAAGGATCCTTGATAAACAGGTGGCCAGCCCGGGTTCCTGGATATTTAATCGTAAAGTGGATTCTACCCGCCCTTTTGTTGCGATTAATGATTCTGTCTTTCAACTGCGGCTGATCAGGCCCTACAACCCGATACTGGGAATTATCTCCATGCAATACTGTTCGGTGGTTCCACAGGAAGCAGTGGAAAAATATGGACCTGAATTTCGCCGTCACCCTGTTGGCAGCGGGCCCTTTCGTTTTGTGGCCTGGGAGGAAGGTCAGGCACTTATTTTGAAAAAAAATGAATATTATTTTGAAAAGGACAGCCAGGGCATAAGGCTGCCTTACCTGGATGGAATAAAAATTACATTTTATGACAGCAAGGCGACCGAGTTTTTGCTGTTCCGGCAAAAGCAACTGGAATTTGTGAACGACATAGAAGCTTCTTTTAAAGATGAAGTACTAACTAAAACGGGTGAGTTGCGGCAAGGGTGGGAAGGAAAGATCGTGTTACAAACCAATCCTTATCTCAATATTGAATACCTGGGGATACTGGTCGACACCACCAATGTTCTATTGAAGAATTCTGCGCTGCGGTCAACAAAAATAAGACAGGCCATTAACTATGGATTTGACCGGCGCAAGATGATATTGTATCTCCGCAATTCCCTCGGCACACCCGCAGAATCGGGCTTTGTACCCATGGGACTTCCGTCTTTTGATTCATCGGTTGTAAAAGGTTACTACTATGACCCTGCCCGCACCAAACTATTACTGGCACAAGCAGGATTCCCTGATGGCAAAGGTTTGCCGGTTACCCGCTTATTCACCATTCCTATATATGCGGATATGGCAAATTTTATTGCCAAGCAACTGGAAGAATCAGGCATCCCTGTCCGGGTGGAAGTTGTACAGAAATCCCTGCTGCTGGAAATGACTTCCACTTCAAAAGCGGCTTTCTTCCGGGGTAGCTGGATTGCTGACTACCCGGATGCGGAAAATTATTTATCCGTTTTTTATTCAAAGAACCCGGCGCCCCCAAATTATACCCGCTACAATAACCCGGCGTTTGACGCGCTGTTTGAAAAAGCGATCCGGGAAACCAATGACTCATTGCGATACCAGTTGTACCGCCAGGCCGACCAGGTAATGATGAATGATGCACCCGTTGTTCCACTATGGTATGATAAGGTAGTAAGGCTGGTTCAGCCCCATGTAAAAGGCTTTAAACCCAACGCGCTTAATCTCCTGGAGCTTCGCCGGGTAACTTTTTTTGAATAGTATAAACCTCATTTCCCGTTTAAAATAGTAGTTATCCCATCCAAAACTGCATAGGATTTATACGTGTACTATTGCATAATTCCGAAACGGAAATTACTTTTGATCCGCAAGTAAAAATAACGGGTAGATTTTCGAAAAAAGATATTCCCGTTCTAAAGTTGTAGTCCAATTTCCGTTGACCGGCCCTTGATCCCAACCCTGACAAACTAAAAAAACCGTACTTATGAAACTTATGTTTACCCGCATGGTGGTAATATTTATCGCGCTGTTATCATTTCACCCCGTCGCATATTCCCAGGCTAATTATGAATTCAAAAGCCCTACGTTGATATCTGGCACCGCCTTATCAATCGGGGCGGTTTATAGATTTACCACGGTAAAAACTGGAATAGATGCTACGGTTACTATTTCAAATATTACCGGGGGCATCTCCATTACCGATATTGACGGGGGCGGTGGGTTTACCAGGGCTCTTCAGCCGGTATTATTTGCGCCTGCCTTGTCAAATGGATATGTAGAACTGACCATCCGGTTTTACCTTGCGGGAACCGCCACACCTTCAGTGCAAACAGAAGTGCCGATTACACCGATAGATGTGGATGGCCAGACCTACTCAGGGCTTAAACTTTATGAATACGATGAAATCGATATGCCCAACGGCTATACTTATTTCCAGTGGGCCGGCAGCGAGCTGACCATGACCCTTAACGGCGCCTGGGCAAGGGGAAAAAATAATTCAGCTGTGGATTACCCGGGAATTGATACGGCCCAAAAAACGGTTATGTTCACCACGGTAAATGCGAACATCAATACCATTAAGGTACGTGTAGGAACCGATAACCAGTCAAATTCAGGTATATCCAGGTTAAGGAGTTTATATTTTAAAAGATTTTCTTACCCGTTTGAAGTGGTATTGCCCAACAGGACCTTATTAAGTTTCGGCGGATCAGAAAAAAATGGCCAGATTGAATTAAAAGGAATACTTTCTGCCAGCCACACTTACGATAAAATAATTGTGGAAAAGAGCAGTAACGGAACGTCCTTTTTGCAAATGGGCGAGATCCCTGTTACCAATGGTGGTTCTTCAGAATTTCCCTTTACTTTCTGGGATACCCACCCGGCCGAAGGAGCAAACTTTTACCGGGTACGGCTTATCAACAGCCCGCAGCACTTACAGGAAATAAGTAATACCCTGATGATCAAAACGAATAATACGGATAAGAAAAGCTTCCAGATATATAACACGATGGTGCGGCAGCTTGATCCGACGGTTACCCTCCAGAGCAGTGAAGATTCCGAGTTGATGCTGGACATTGCAGACATGTCTGGCAGGATGGTTTATAGCCGGAGAACTTCGATCAGTAAAGGTGTGAATGTTGTAGACATGCCCAACTTTAATGCGGGACGGGGTTATTTTGTCCTCACCGCCAGGACCACCCGCGAAGTGATCAACCAGAAAATAATTATTCAATGATAGAGAGGGCCGATCCATTATGAAAGCCACAATCTGATCTCCTGACAAACCACGATCCTGGAAAACTATTCAGCATTTATTCACCAAAACCTTCGAGCATGATTTGAATAGTACCCTAAGAAGAAGGCGGGAATTTTCCCGCCTTTATTATTTTTACAGGCCGTCAGTTATTTATTTTTAATTTATCCCTGAATACTTTCCTGAATTTATCGAGTTTGGGCCTGATGACCATTTTGCAGTAAGGATTTGCATTCTCGTTGTTTTCAAAATATTGCTGGTGATAATTTTCAGCCGGGTAGAATTTACTAAAGGGAGTAATCTCGGTTACGATCGGTTTATCAAAAGCACCACTTTTATCCAGTTCAGCCCTGTATTTTTCTGCTTTTTCTTTTTGTTCCGCGTTGTGATAAAAGATCCCGCTGCGGTACTGGGTTCCCACATCGGCACCCTGGCGGTTCAGCGTAGTCGGGTCATGGGTTTCCCAAAACACTTCCAGCAATTGATCAAATGTAATTTTCGACGGGTCGTATTTGATCTGCAGGCATTCTGCATGACCCGTTTCTCCTGTACATATATCTTTGTAAGTCGGATTCTCTGTTTGCCCGCCGGTGTAACCGGATGTTGCACTGACCACGCCATCCAGCTCTTCAAAGATGGCTTCTGTACACCAGAAACACCCGTTGGCAAATGTGGCAGTCTCGGTTTTAATTGTGGTTCCCATATTATTATTTGCGGTTAAGCGTTCAGAAGACGCCGGTGATTTTTGAGCACAGGAAAGTAAGGTAATCAATCCCGTGATGGCTGTTGTCAGCATTGTTTTCATACCAGTATATTTATTTTCAGCCGTTTGAATGTGTTGCAAGTTAACCCTTTTGGCCGGGCTTGTTTTGTAAGATGCACGACAACGGCGATAATTTGAATATTCATTAACAGTAATTGTGTATAACAACCCGATTTACGGGAAGTATATAAAAAAAGATGCCGGGTAAACCATCTTATTCTTATTTTGACATGCACACTATTTATTAACGGCAAATCCTGGAAAATGAAACTGGAAAATATTGTTACGTATGCATTCCGGCTGAAACCCGGTGCTGATCTTAAAGAGGAAATTGAGCGAGTCGTAAAGGACAACCAGATCGAGGCTGGTTGGATCTGCACCTGTGCCGGCAGTTTGACCGATTATGCCATCCGTTTTGCCAACGAAAAGATTATAGAGAAGAAGACCGGGTATTTTGAGATAGTAAGCCTGGGAGGAACGCTCAGTGTGCATGGTTCACACCTTCATCTCAGTATAAGTGACAGCACCGGAAAAACAACGGGCGGGCATTTAATGGTGGGCTGTAAAATTTATACGACGGCAGAGATCATTTTGCAGTCGACAGGTAAGTATAGTTTCACCCGTGAAAACGACGGGACAACTTCCTGGGAAGAATTGCAGGTCCATGAAAAATGAGGCTGTTATACAATTTGGACTTGCTAATTTCGCAGCTCATGAAACTTTGTGAGACTGATCTATGAAACTTTTTCCCGAATCGGCCTACCTGCAGCTTGAATTCAATAAAGTAAAGGATTTGCTTGCCAACTTTTGCCAGGCAGAATATGCCAGGAACAAGGCACAGCATTTACGTATCCATACCCGCAAGGACTATATTGATGTGGAACTGAAGCAAAGTCACGAATATGTTCAATTGCTTGACAACAATATCTATTTCCCCAACGATCATATTCTCAACCTGTCAAAAGAGCTTAAGCTTTTATCCATTCCCGGGGCGGTACTTAGCGGGGAGCAATTGGTGCAGCTCAGGAAACTGGTGGAAAGTATGGAAAAGATCTTCCGCTGGTTTGACAAGGAACGCCGGGTAGCTTATGAAGCCCTGGTAAAAATAATAGATGATACATATTATGAAAAGACCGTCCGGGAATTGATTGACGGGGTACTCGATGATGATGGCCAGGTAAAAGATAATGCGTCGGGGGAGCTGAAGGAGATCCGGATGAACCTGTACCGTAAACGAAACGAACTGAGACGCATGTTTGAGAAGATTGTGACAAAGCTGAATAAGCAGGGCTACCTGGCCGAAATCGAAGAAAGTTTCATGAATGGCCGGAAGGTGCTCGCGGTCGTTGCCGAACAAAAAAGAACGGTAAAAGGAATTCTTCATGGAGAAAGTGACAGCCGCAAAACCGCCTTTGTTGAACCCGAAGAAACCATAGAGCTGAATAACCTGGTGAGTGAACTGGAAAATGATGAACGACAGGAAGTATACCGGATACTGCGGGAACTCACGGCCAGCTTATCAGCATATGCCGGGCTGCTTTCCACTTATCATGCTATCCTGGGAGAATATGACTTTGTGCGTGCCAAAGCAAAGCTCGCAGGCGAAATAAAAGGAGAGTATCCAACTATTGCCGACAAGGCCCAGGTTCACCTGGTGGAAGCTTTTCATCCATTATTGTACCTGTACAACCAGCGACTGAAAAAGCCCACGATTCCTGTATCCATAACACTGGATGAAAGCCGGCGGATCCTTGTCATCAGCGGACCGAATGCCGGGGGGAAAACAGTTACGCTGAAAACGGTGGGCCTGCTACAAATGATGGTGCAGGCCGGTTTATTGGTGCCCGTTCACCCCTCATCGCGGTTTGGCATTTTCAAACAACTCATGATCCATATTGGTGACACCCAGAGTATCGAGTTTGAATTAAGCACCTACAGCAGCCACCTGCTGAACATGAAACATTTTATGGAACATGCAAATGGGCGTACACTTTTTTTTATTGACGAGTTGGGCAGCGGCAGTGATCCTAACCTGGGAGGTGCATTTGCGGAAGTGATTTTGGAGGAGCTGGCAAAAAAACATGCGACGGGTATTGTTACCACCCATTATCTCAACCTGAAAGTGATGGCGGGAAAAACCGCCGGTATCATCAACGGGGCGATGGCATTTGATGAACAAAAATTACAGCCGCAGTATAAGCTGATCATTGGAAAACCCGGGAGTTCGTATACTTTTTCAATCGCTGAGAGGATCGGGCTGGAAAAAAATCTTATTGAGCGGGCCCGGCAACTGGTGGATGGCGACCAGTTCAGGCTGGATAAATTATTAAACCGTACCGAGCAGGACCTCCGGGATCTTGAGCAAAAAGAAAAAGTACTTCACCAGCTGATGAAAGAGAATGAAAAGCTGAAAAAGGAGATGCAGCAGGTGATGGATAAAGAAAAACACCAGCAACAGCTGGAATTGCTGAAAGAACAAAACCGGGTGGCAGAGGAGCGGATAGAATGGTTGAAGGATATGGAGCGAAAGCTGAAGCAAATAGTGACTGAATGGCGGAAGGAAGAGAATAAAAACAAGATGGTTAAACAGATGGAAGCCTTGTTATTCAATAAACATGCACAGAAGGCCACCCATAAAATGAAGCAGAAGATTGATGCCCGGTACGAGGAGATGGAAGGCGAAATCCGCGTAGGCGATAAGGTAAAAATGAAAAAGAATCACCAGGTAGGCGAAGTGCTGGAACTCCGTGGAAAAAGAGCAGTGGTTAAGGTGGGGTTATTGCCCATGCAGGTGGATGTGAAAGACCTGGTAGTGGTAGCAGAGAAAAGTAACGGAAAATAAAAAGCGAAACCTTACGGGGTTTCGCTGTGTATTTAATGAGTATGTAAGTCAGCTGTTGATATAACTCTGTAAATGATTGATGGTTTCTTTTTGGGCCAGTATTGTTTCTTTTACCACATCACTCATGGATATAATGCCGGTGAACCGGTTGTTTTCAAATACAGGCATGTACCGGATATTATTGGTGGTCATTAATTGCATGCAATGATCAATGCTGTCCTTCGGACCTACGGGCGGCAGATCCGTTGACATGATCTCGGAAACCAGGGTCGTGGCGGAATCTTTTTCTTTCAGTACCACTTTCCTTGAATAATCTCTCTCGGTCATTATCCCCAGATATTTATCTGCCTCCATGACAATGACAGAACCTATATTCTTTTCCGCCATGATCTCCAGGGCGCTCACTACCGTGGACCCGGGTGAAACAATAACGGCGGGTTTGTTTTTTCTGGAAAGAATGGAAGCAACTGTACTCATATGGCGATAATTTCCAATTGAAATTTACAAAAAGTTATCAGGCTTCCAAAAACTATTTCGGAATTTCCGGCCGGGCAACGATTTTCCCGGCAATAAATGAGGAAGTCATGAGTAAAACGACGGAAATGGCAAACAGGGTCGTCCCATTTTCAACCCGGGATACTATGATGGTAGAATCAAATTTCATGTTCAGGATCAGCACGGCAACCACGAATACATCCAGCATCGACCACTTGTTAATAATTTCCAGGGCGGTGGTGATAAATTGATGCCGGGAAAAACGGCGGCCCAGCAAGGTCAGGAATAAAAAAATGTATTTCAGGGTGGGAAAAATAATGGTAAAGAACAATAACAGCAGCCCGATAAAAAATTCTCCCTTATCAAAAAAATACCCGAAAGAAGTGCCCAGGTAAATATAATCGCTGCGGAGTGTAAAAGGCCCGATACCATAACCTGTTTGCAGCAGGGGAAACATAAAACCCATGATAAAGAAGAGAACAGAGGCCAGGAGTATGATCACCGCTGTCCATTTCCTGTCATCTTTATTTTTCATTCAGGTAAGGTATAAAACCCCGCGAATAAAATCATTTCATTTTTATACCTTGTAGGAGATTTTAGAGCCATGGAGCAAAAACCTGCCACGATAAAGGAGATAGCCAGCCGGCTGAATGTCTCCGTTTCTACGGTGTCCCGGGCACTTCATAACCATCCCAGTATTGGCTTGCGTACCAAACTGCAGGTGCAAAAGCTGGCGGTAGAAATGGACTATGAGCCCAACCAGGCTGCCATTTCATTCAAACAGGGAAAAACGATGACCCTCGGGGTCATACTTCCCAACCTGGGAGAAGAATTTTTTTCCATGGCCATTAACGGGGTGGAGGACCTGGCCATTCAAAATAATTATACGGTGCTCATCGGACAATCGCATGATGAGATGGAAAGAGAAAAGAAAATTGTAGATACCATGCGGCGTCACCGGGTGGATGGGTTGATTGTATCCTTATCCAAGACCACCAAATCTTTTGAACATTTTGAGCAGTTAAAAAAATACAGCATACCCGTTGTTTTTTTTGACCGGGTGCCGGATGACCCGGAAGCCTATGCTGTTTCCTGCAATCTCGAAAATAGTTCGGTGGAACTGGTGGACTGGCTGGTGGATCATGGTCACAAACAGATCGCTTTTATTAAGGGTCCGGAAACACTGGTGCACTCCGGGCAACGATTGACCGGCTATTATGAAGGGTTAAAAAAACATAAGCTAAAAGTGGAGAACGCCTTTGTTGTTTCTACCGACCTCGGGAAAAAGAAAACCCAGGATGCCATGCATAAACTGCTGGCGTTAAAAAACCCGCCGACTGCTGTTATTGCATTTAATGATTATGTCGCCCTGGATGCCATAAAATATACGAGGGCCCAGGGATTAAAAATCAACCATGACATTTTTTTCGTCAGTTATGCCAACCTTCCCATCACCAGTTACCTCGATGATCCCCCGATGGCCTCCGTTGAACAATTTCCTTACCAGCAGGCCGAAAAAGCCACCGGTATACTTTTCCGCCTCATCAATGCAAAAGGGGATGCTGCTGATATTCCCCGGAAAATAATCCTGGAAAGTAAAGTGATCGTAAATACGGGCTATTGAAGTTATTAGCTATGTGCAAACCCTTGTCCGGAATTTATCTACCTTAGTCCTCTTTTTAACTCAACTTTTTTTTTAAAAAATCATGTATGAAAAAGCATTTTATTGTTACCCTGGTGAGTGTGTTGTGCTTCAGCTTTGTGCTAACTGCCCAAAATGATGCGGATCCGAATGTGATCATGAATGAAAAGCCCATGAAACGGATGTTCAAGCCGAAAAATCCCGTAGAAGATAAAACCGACCTGTTTGATGTATCGGGACTGGGTGGAACCGTGTTTACTGCGTCGAATAAGTCGGACGGAACGACGAACAGTTACAACCATACCCAAAAGATCACCCTGTCGTTAATTTTAGCTAACAGCAAATCACAAAACTTCCAGTTAGTGTTTTATTCCCGGGAAGAGGAGACACCCTATGCCGCTGAAGAGACAGGGGGAATAGTAAGTGTTTATTTCCCGATCAGTATGTATGATGAAATAAAACAGAAACTGGACCAGTCAATAACCGCCCGGAAGAAAGTGCAGGTAAAAGTGATCCAGAAAAAAGACGGGTACCGGGAAGGCACCCTTATATTATAAAAACATCTTATTCGACAAGCCCTGCCCGTTTTCCTGGCAGGGCTTTTTTTGTACCGGAGTTAAATACTGGCAAAACGACCACAAATAAAAAATGCCCCTTTCGGGGCACGTCTTGTTGGGTTTGGCGGAGAGAGAGGGATTCGAACCCCCGGAGGCTTTCACCTCAACGGTTTTCAAGACCGCCGCATTCGACCGCTCTGCCATCTCTCCGGCGCAAAAATAAGTGGAGAGATTTGATTCACAAAAACTTGTCTCATAATCTTATCGGTAAAAAGCTATCCACTTCAAACGGTATAAAAAAGGACCAATTCAAACTACCGCTCTTGAACAAAAGAGTTCTGGCCACGCTGCCGTTTAATCCGGTGAGAATGGTAACCACCGGCTTCTCCTAACCGGCCAGTTTTTTAATCGCTGATATTTTTTTATATTCATTATGTCCCACCCTGGTTAACTCGCTTTCATCGTTCAGGATTATTTACCACTTACCATTATTTTCTTTATGAAGAGAACCGTGTTGTCCATGCTAATATTTGTTTTTACTGCCACAGGTTCTTATGGCCAGTTATGGAAACTTTATGAAGACAGTGCCCGGGTACTGAGAGCTGAACGCAAATTGGCAGCTGCTGCAGGTTATTACATAAAGGCTATCAGTCTGCTGAAAAAAGATTCACTGGGTACCTATTCACATGGACTTACCTGCATGAGTTTGGGTATTCTGTATATTAACACAGCCCAGTTTCCGCAGGCAGATACCATACTGTCGGAAGCAAAGAACATTTTGAAAAAGCTGAAGCAGGATGGTGAAGTGGCCAATGTCTGCGATAACATGGGAAATATGTACCGTAACATATCCCGGTACGATAAAGCGGAAGCGGCTTACCGGGAAGCCATGCAATTACGCGAAGGTGTATTTGGTAAATCGGATCCAATGTATGGTGTAAGCTGCGACAACCTGGGAATTCTTTATCAAATCACTGGAAGATATAAAGAGTCTGAGTCACTGCTGATGGAAGCAAGGAGAATATTTGAAAAAAAACCAGGGAAGCAACACCGGTACTTTGCCGTCAACGCCGGTAATCTCGCGATATTATTCAGCACGTTAGGTAAGATGGACAGGGCTGAAGAATTGATGTTGGAAGCAAACGAGGTCTGGCCGTTAGTTAGCGGTAAGGAAAGCCTGGATTATGCCCTGAGTTGCAATAATCTTGGAAATATGTATTCACAGACAGCGCAATATGATAAAGCAGAACCGTTGTTCCTGGCCGCCCAAAAAATAAGAGGGGATATCCTCGGCAAACAACACCCCGGTTATGCACTAGTTTGTAATAACCTGGGAAACTTATATGAAGAAATGGGCCAGTATGCCAAATCGGAGAAATTCCTGCTGGAAGCAAGACAGGTATATGAAAAGAATAAAAGCCACATGAGCTATGCTTCAAATTGTGAGAACCTGGGAATATTATACAGGTCCATGGGATTGCCTGAAAAGTCCCTTTCTTATGCGCTTGAAACGCAGGAGGTGAGGAAGTCAGTCCTGGGATCAGCGCATCCATGGTCGATCAATTCGGGTGTCAATATCGGGTTAGCGTATTCCGAGCTCAAAAAATACGATTTAGCGGAAAAAACACTGCTGGAAGTGAAAAAGGCATATGAAGATAAGATAGGGAAGGATTATCCGGGATATGCACACGTTTGTAATACCCTGGCCGGAGTGTATCGTCTTACCCGTCAATATGAAAAAGCCGGGGAGCTTGGCCTGCAGGCGAGAATATTTGGTGAGAAAGAATTTAGGAAAGAACACCCGGCATACGCAATGATATTGACTAACCTGGCCTTAATTTACCGCGGCCAGGGAAAAGACGAACAGGCGGCTACTTTTTTCAATGAAATCTTTGAAGCCAGGAAAGCACAAACGGAAAAAATCTTTAGTTTTTCATCGGAGTATGAAAAGCAATCCTTTCTCCAGAGTGTATTTGAGGAATGGAAGTACTACTATACTTTTTGCTATGACAGGTTGCCCCCGGATAAATCCGGTCAGCCATTTAATCTTTCACTGTATTACCGGAACCGTATTCTTTCTTCTATCCAGCAACTTAACCGGGTTATTAATAACAGTGCCGATCCGGAAATACAGAATAAATACGGGGAATGGAAAACATTAAAGCAACAACTGGCCTTTTGGCTGATAAAACCTGAAACTGAACAGGCAGATGAAAAGATCCTGCTCCAGGAAAAAGCCAACCTGGTTGAAAAAGAACTGACCAGGCTGTCAGGAGATTTCAGGAAGCAATCGGAAAAAAATAACCTGGACTGGAAAACGGTACAGTCACAGCTTAAACCGGGGGAAGCGGCCATTGAATTTATCGATTTTGAATACGATACCGGGGAAGAAAGCAGGGACAGTAGTTTTTATATTGCACTTGTATTGAATAAGAATATGATGGAGCCGGCGATGGTGAAGTTATTTGAAAAAAAAGAACTGCAAAAGTTGCTGGCCACAAAATCAAACGCCGGAAAAACCGGTATCAACTTGCTTTATTCCTCGCCAGAATTATATATGCGTATCTGGCAACCACTCGAAAAGCATCTTAAAGGCATTTCCAAAATCTATTTTACTCCTTCGGGCCTGCTGCACTATGTTTCCATGGCGGCTATAAAAGTTAATAAGGGGCAAACACTTAGTGACAAATTTCAACTGGTCCAGCTTCTAAGCACAGGCGCTGTTACCGAACAGGCAGAACACCTGATCAGCGCTTCCGATGATTTTATCCTGTATGGAGCTGTGCAGTATAATGCTGATTCTGCATCCCTTAAACAGGCCGCGATTGTTTACGGGGGCAATCATTATGCGAGCCGGTCCATCCCCGAAGAATTGTTGGGAGATGAAGAAAAATGGGTTTTTAAGCCCCTCCCCAAGACGGAAACCGAGATCAGCTTTATAGAAAAAATGGCCAGGTTAAGAAAAAACCCGGTCAGGATTTTCAGGGGAGTGAATGCCAATGAAGAGTCTTTCAAATCACTGGATGGAAAATCTTCTCCAGGTGTTCTTCATATTGCCACGCATGCTTTTTTTTATCCCGATCCGGCAAAGAACAAACGGTATAGCCGCGAAGCATGGGGCAGGGCGTTCAAGCTGTCAGACAACCCACTTTTCCGGGCTGGGTTAGTGATGTCCGGGGCTGAGAATACATGGAGAGGAAAAGCGGTAGCTGGTGTCGAAGACGGTATACTTACTGCGTATGAAGTCTCCAATATGTATTTACCCAACACCCGGCTTGCCGTTCTTTCTGCCTGTCAAACCGGGTTGGGAGATATACAGGGTACGGAGGGTGTATATGGATTGCAAAGAGCTTTCAAGCTGGCCGGGGTACAAAACCTGGTAATGAGCTTGTGGGATGTAGACGATGCAGCCGGTGCCGAATTTATGGAGGAGTTTTATAAAAACCTTTTCGCTGATAAAACGATCGCGGATGCATTTGGTATGGCGCAGGATTTTATGAAAAAAAGATACCGCAACAATCCTTACCTATGGGCGGGGTTCATATTGATAAGATAAACGTTCAACTTTTCAGCACCCGGCATTTTAGATTGGACAAGTGGTGGCTGCTGCATCATCCATCGGCTTACATTTGCAGATAGTGAAACAGCTGAGGACGCTCAACAAATATTTCTGGAAATACCGCACCCGTCTCGGGGTGGGGATCATTTTTGTTTTCCTTTCAAATTATTTTAACGTGCTGTCTCCGCAGGTAACCGGGTTCGTGATTGATTTTGTACAACGATCCCTGAACGTTGCGGGGTACAGGACGCCGGAGAAACCAGCCGATTATGATGTACTGGTTGACAAGTTTATTCATAGCGTGGATGGCCGGGACTATTCGGTGGGAAAAGTAGTTGCCTTGTGCGGGATTACCATTCTTATCCTGGCTTTATTGAGAGGTTTCTTTCTTTTCCTGATGCGGCAGACCATTATAGTGATGAGCCGTCATATTGAATATGATCAGAAAAACGAAGTCTTTAATCATTACCAGCGCCTGGATACAGCTTTTTATAAGGTCCGGAGCACAGGCGACCTGATGAACCGTATCGCGGAAGATGTAAGCCGGGTCCGTATGTTTACCGGGCCCGCCATTATGTACCTGGCCAACCTGGTGGCCATCATTTCACTCAGTGTATTTTTTATGCTGAAAAGAAGTCCTGAACTTACTTTCTATGTGTTGCTCCCGTTACCGATACTTGCCATCACGATATACCTGGTCAATAACACGATCAACCGGAAAAGCGAACGGATCCAGGAATCCTTATCAGACCTGACCACCAATGCGCAGGAGTCTTACTCCGGTATACGGGTAATAAAATCATTTGTCCAGGAAACCGCCATGCTTGGATTTTTTACCAGGAACAGCGAGGAGTATAAAAAAAATGCGGTCAGCCTCGCCCGGGTTGAAGCAATTTATTTCCCGTCCATTACCTTACTCATTGGGTTAAGTACTTTATTTACGATTATGATCGGGGGGCTCTACTATATAAGAGGCGATCACAGTATCGGCATCAATACCATTGTGGAATTTGTCATGTATATCAATATGCTGACCTTCCCGGTAAGCGCCATTGGGCTTACAGCAAGTATGATCCAGCGGGCGGCAGCATCGCAGAAAAGAATTAATGAATTCCTGGAAACCGAACCTGGCGTGCAGAATTCCCCTGCGGCGGCCAAAGTTGTTTTACGGGGAGATATCAGTTTCCGGCATGTCAATTTCATTTATCCCCATACAGGCATCCATGCGTTAAGAGATTTCAACCTTGAAATAAAAAAGGGGGAGAAGGTGGCCATTGTCGGCAGAACAGGAAGCGGCAAATCAACCATTGCACAATTATTATTGCGGATGTATAATGTCAGCAGTGGCCAAATTGAGCTTGGGGAAACAGACATCCGGGAAATCGACTTAAAAAACCTGCGGAAGCAAATCAGTTATGTACCCCAGGATGTTTTTCTTTTTAGCGAAACCGTGGAAAATAATATTGGTTTTGGCCTGGACTCAGCCCGGAAGGACCAGGTAGAAAAGGCAGCCCGCCAGGCAAGCGTTGAAAAAGAAATCGCCGGATTTTCGCAGCAGTATGATACAATGATCGGCGAAAGGGGAGTTACCCTCAGCGGGGGGCAGAAACAGAGGATATCCATCGCCCGGGCGCTGGTGAAAGACCCTAACCTGGTCATTTTTGATGATTGCCTGAGCGCGGTTGATGCCAGGACCGAAATGGAAATTATCAATAACCTCAATGAATTTCTGCGGGATAAGACCGCCATCATCATTACGCACAGGATATTTTCCCTGTTTAATTTTGATAAGATCGTTGTCCTGGAAGATGGTGTCATCGTTGGAGAAGGTACCCATCAGCAGTTGCTGGAACACAATACTTATTACGCAAGCCTGTATGCCCGCCAGCAGGAGCAGGACAGAACTTCAGGCTTTCATTAACCATCCCTGAGGGTTAATGAATTAGAACTTTTTCAGATTTGGCCGTTTCGAAAACATCTCTATATTTGTGACTGCTAAATTTTAAAGCAATTAACTAACTGCTAAAAACTTATAACTGTGGCGTACGAGAACAACGACAAGAAAATGGAGAGCATTTATAGTAAGCGTATTCGTGCCGGGAAGAGAAGAACTTACTTCTTTGATGTAAGGGCTACCCGGGGTAATGATTATTACCTTACTATTACCGAAAGCCGTAAACGGTTTGATGATAACGGCTACGACAGGCATAAAATATTCCTGTATAAAGAAGATTTTAATAAATTCATTAAAGCCCTGGGCGAAGCGGTTGACTATGTAAAAACCGACCTGATGCCTGATTTTGATTTCGATGCCTTTAACCATGACGAGGTGCCTGAGGACAACCAGGCCGTTGTCAGCCAGTCAGCGGAAATAACTGATTCGGAAAACGGAACGCAGGAAGAAAAAGTGGCCGAACCTGTTCCTGTATCGGAAACCAACAACACCCCGGGTACTGCCACAGAAGAGGTGGATAAATGGTGATCAAATTCATATAACGGATAAATAAAAACCTACCACGGTGGGTTTTTTTATTTTATTACCTTACTTTTAGCAAATTAAACGGACGGATGATAATTATTTTACACTCCTGACTTAAATTTTAATGTTTTTTCCTGGCCATGGCAATTCACTTTGCGCATGTTCTGTTATTTAATATGTTTAATTAAAATCAATCATTATGCAACCAAAATTTACGCTGAGAGACTTAGGGTATTCGGGCATAAAGATCTTTGCATTGGCACTGATCCTTGCCTTAAGCGCCCAATTTTCGTATTCACAGGAACCAACGCAATCACGGCAGCCTTCAAAGGCGAAAGCTGATATACAGGCGAAACTCAAACTGAAGAGCAGAACAGCTTCATCGTCCCGCACGAATAATGATGCCGGCGCTCCTGATATCATTAATCTTGCCAACAGAACACAAGCTATTTGCACAACATTTACAGGCACATTTGTAGCAGGAGACCCCACTTTTAATTCAGGAAGACTTTTCCGCGATGGGATAGCTTCTACCTGTGCTGTTCCGAAAGCATGCCCTGGAAATACGGCTGCAGGATCAGTTTTTCGTTACAGAACACATACGTTTACAGAAACCTCGGGCAGTGCCCAGTGTGTTACGGTAACTCATACCAATACAGGCGCAGCGGGTGCACCACATATGTCTATACATAGCGGGGCTTTTGATCCGGCCAATATCTGTACTGGTTATATAGCAGATGAAGGTGGAAGTCCGAACCCAACATTTAATGTTGTTTCTTCTTTTACTATTCCTGCAAACGCTACAGTTACACTTGTTCTTACCGAGACAGCTGTAGGTGCCGGTGGCACTTACAGTATCACAATGGATATGCCTATCTGTGCTCCACTACCTCCATGTACTGGTACCCCTGCACCGGGCAATACACTTAGCACCGCTAACCCCGTATGTCCCAGTGTGAACTTTACCCTGTCTTTACAAAATAACCCTGTTGTCAGCGGACTTAGCTGGCAGTGGCAGTCATCTCCTGATAATGTGACCTGGACAAATATCGCGGGAGCAACAAGTGCTTCATTGGTGAGAAACCAGACAGTTGCTACCTGGTACAGGGCTCAGGTTACCTGCTCAGGTAATACCGGAACTTCAACTCCTTTACGGGTTACTATGAATCCGCCGTCTGCATGTTATTGTTTACCTCCTCCTTCAGATTGTACGGACAATGACGTAATCACCCGGGTAAGGATCAGCACGCTGGATAATGCATCCGCCTGCGATGCAGGTCCTCCTGCAGGATATGGAAACTACACATCATTACCTGCTACTACCGTTTACTCGGGCGCAGCCAACCAGATCAGGGTAGATGTGCCCCTTGTTTGGCCGGAAACAGTGGGTGTCTGGATAGATTATAACCAGAACGGTCAATTTGAAGCCAGCGAATTCACTTTTGTTGGTAATAACAATGCCGGTGGTACTGTTACCAATAATATCAATATTCCAACCAGTGCTTTGACTGGTAATACCAGGATGAGGGTACGGGTTGAATTCTTCACCAATATCGGACCCAATGATGCGTGTATCGGATTTGTATTCGGGGAAACTGAAGACTACACTGTAAACATTCAACCCTGCGTACCGGTTACTATTTCCGGATCGCCTGCCAATACAAGTATTGCCTGCGGATCCAATGCTAGTTTCACCGTAACCACGAACGGTTCATTGCCGGCATATGCATGGGAATACCGAGTGAATGCATCTTCACCCTGGCAGAATGTAACCAGTGGGGGTATCTTCTCAAACGTGAACAGTGCAACACTGACACTGACTAACGTATCACAGGCTTTCAATGGTTACCAGTTCCGTGCATTGGTATCAGGTGGTTGCTCTGCTGTAGATTTCTCTGCACCGGCTACATTAACGGTTACAGCACTTATCCCCGTTGTAACGCCGCCATCAGCTACTATATGTACCGGATCAATACAATCATTATCGCTGACCAATACATTGGGCAATAGCAACCTCATCAATGAAGGCTTCAGTACAGTAAGCCCGCTTCCTGCTGGTTGGTTTGCGCAGAATAACAGCACACCAATAGGCGTAACAGGCTGGTTCCAGGGTAACGCGGGTGTTTTCCCTGCAAACAATGGGGCACCTGATTCCTATATCGGAGCAAATTTCAATAACGTTAGCGGTGCCAATACAATCAGTAACTGGTTGCTGACACCAAATGTAAATATGAAGAACGGTGATATTTTCACCTTCTACACGCGTACCATATCTGCCCCTGCTTTCCCGGACAGGCTGGAAGTGAGATTAAGTACAAATGGTGCAAGTACAAGCGTTGGTGCTACCAACGCAAGTGTTGGTGACTTCACTACACTCTTGCTGACCATCAATCCGTCGCTGACAACAGCAGGTTACCCGACTTCATGGACGCAATTCACTGTTACCCTTTCTGGTCTTAGCGGAACAGTTTCGGGTCGTTTTGCGTTCAGGTATTTTGTTACCAATGGCGGACCTGCCGGAGCCAATTCTGATTATATCGGAATTGATGATGTTGTATTTACTTCAACGGGCGGAATCGCGCAAGGTATCTGGACTGGTCCTGCTGGTACAATGTTTACCAATGCAGGAGCTACTGTACCCTATACAGGTACACCGGCGACGACTATCTACGTGAATCCAACTGTAACGTCTAATTACAGTGTCAGCTTTACAACCCTTACACCATGTACTTCGGCTACAACCGTTGTACCGGTAACTGTTGTAAACCCTGTAAGTGCCGTAGTAAACCCGGTAAACAAATCAGCTTGCGTGGGTGGCGGTACTTCATTTACCGTAAGTGCAGCAGGTGGTCCTGTTACTTACCAGTGGCAGGTAAGCACTGATGGCGGTGTAACCTGGACCAATATTGCCGGGGCTACAGCAGCGACGCTGAACCTGACAGGTATTACCCAATTGATGAATAACAATCGTTACCGTGCCGTGCTGACAGCAGCACCATGTGCAGGGTCAACTACCACAACGGCAGCTACACTGACCGTGAATGCACTGCCAGTTGTAACGATCTCAGCATCTGATCCAACACTGGCACCGGGCCAAACTTCTGTCATTACAGCGAGCAGCACACCTGCAGCTGCACCAAATGGCTGGGCATGGACCCTGAATGGCTCGCCGATACCAGGTACGACTAACACACAAACCGTTACAATTGATGATTTGGGAACTTACCAGGCAACTGTAACCGATGTGAATGGTTGTGTAAGCAGCTCAAATTCAGTTGTGGTCGGCGCAGAGTCGTCTGACAGGTTGTGGATCTACCCGAACCCAACCACCGGCCTGTTCCAGGTAAGGCTGTATTATGATAGTGATGTTGCGGAAAAAAGGACAGTAACTATTTATAACCAGCTTGGACAGGTGATCACCAGCAAATATTTTGACCTGGTAAGCAACACCGCTCCATACCTGCAGATGAACTTTGACCTGAGCCATGTGCCCCGCGGAATTTATGCGGTGAAAGTGGCCCACCAGTTCACAGGCAAGGTAGTTTCCGGGCTTGTAATAGTTGAATAAGAACGAGATACAGTAAATAAGATCATTCAAAGCCCCCCGTTCCAACGGGGGGCTTTTTTCATATTTTGGACCGGAATATTTTTCCTGAATATTTTAAAAAAAAACTACCTTACACACCGATTTCAGGACTAACCCTTAATCGGGGCCGCTATTCAAAAACAAAAAACTTTATTATGCAACCAAAATTTACGCTTAAACGATGGAGAAGTTGTGTCAGGTTGATTCCGGCACTTTTTCTTTTGTATTTTCTTTCCCCGGGTAAAATCAATGCCCAATGTACCTGGACTGCTTCTACTGTATACCCGGTTCCCGTTCTTGACCAGGCCGTAGTTACACTCGGAGCAAATCTTTACAGTTTTGCCGGTGTAAGCAACGGAGCAATCGTGGCAACCTCCAACAGTTTTAATGGAACTGTATGGACTTCCATAGCACCGACACCACAGGCCCTGGAATTTCCATCTGCTGTTACTGATGGAACCAATATTTATATCCTGGGTGGTGCTTCCACTACGGGTACACCACAATCAACTCTTTACAGGTATAATGTGGCGACAAATAACTATACCACGTTAGCTTCTTACACCACCGGAACCTGGAACCAGGCTGCGGTTTTTCTTAATGGTAAAATCTACAAGTTTGGCGGTACAGGTCCGGGAACTGCTGCGACCAATGTGCTGGAGATTTATGACATCGCTACCAACACCTGGACTGCAGGTGCAAGCTATCCACTCGCAATGAGTTTCATCAGTGCTTTTGCGCAGGGTAATTTTATTTATGCTGCAGGCGGAACCGGTGCGGCGACTACGACTAAAGCGTATCGTTATGACCCGGTTGCGAACACCTGGGATGATGCAGCCATGGCTGACTTGCCTGTTGACCGCTGGGGTGCTGCAAGCGGTGCTTACAACGGAGGTTTTGTAATGGCAGGAGGATATGTTGGTGGTGTTATTTCGCCGACCGTCGTTCAGTGGGACCTGACAAGTAATGCCTGGACTACTTTACCGAATATGCTGGGAGAACGTTCCCGTATGACCGGTGGCGTAATGGGAGGAAATTTTTATGTTATCGGTGGCCGGTCAATTGCATCGGCTGGTTTTGTTGGTACAAACAACAATCAACGATTAAACTGTATCCCGTTAACACCTTGTACTGGAACACCGGCACCAGGTAATACGTTAAGTACGGCTAATCCTGTTTGCCCGACCATTCCTTTCACTTTGTCGGCTCAAAATAATCCTCCACAAAGCGGATTAACTTATCAATGGCAAATTTCAACTACCGGTGTTGGCGGACCATTCAGTAATATAGCGGGTGCTACCGGCCCAACGTATACTACCAGTATCACTACTGCTACTGCTTACCGCCTGAATGTGACTTGTTCCGGTAATACAGGTACGACCACCCCGGTAAACATAGCTATCAACCCGCCTTCAGCGTGTTATTGTATTCCGGGAATTACTGATTGTACAGATAATGATATGATCACAAGAGTTCAGTTAAGTACACTTGATAATTCTTCTACCTGCGGTACAGGACCGCCCCCGGGCTATACTGACTATACCACGTCTGTTCCTGCACCCAATGTTATTTCTGGTGCTCCAAATTCAATTACGCTTGAACTTCCTCCAAACTGGAGTGAGCAAATAGCCGTGTGGATTGATTATAACAAGAATGGAGCCTTTGAGGCTGCGGAATTTACCAATATTGGTAACAAGCCTGCCGGCCAGACCTCTATTACCGGTAACATCGCAATACCTGCTTCGGCAACTAATGGTATAACCCGCATGAGGGTGAGAGTTCGTTTTGCAACCGTGCTGGGTTCAGGTGAATCCTGTAATGCTTATACCTTTGGTGAAACAGAGGACTATAATGTAAATATTGTTCCCTGTGTGCCCATTGCTATCACAGGTTCGCCAGCCAGTACTTCTATTACATGCGGCGGCAATGCAGCCTTTACGGTGACCACCACCGGTTCAATACCGGTTTATGGATGGGAATACCGTGTTAACTCATCTTCTGCATGGCAGCTTGTAACTAACGGTGGTATTTATTCCGGTGCTACTACACCTACATTGACATTGACCAATGTGTCCCAGGCATTCTCTGGATACCAGTACCGGGCGTTAGTATCAGGTGGTTGCTCTGCTGTTGATTTCTCCGGCACAGCTACCCTGACCGTTACATCGATTGTTCCGGTTGTTAGCCCTGCTTCAGCAACAATATGTACTGGTAGTATCCAGGCATTAACATTAACCAATGTTACATCGGCTCCAACTACATCTGTATTCTCTTCAGGAGCTATTAATATTCCTATTCCGGATGCGAGCGTGACTGGTATTAATCATACTATCCCTGTGTCAGGAATTTCCGGCCTGATCACTGATGTGAGTGTAAGGTTCAGTATCCCTGCTCATACATGGCCCGGCGACCTCGTTGTTGCCTTGAAAGGACCGGCCGGCCAGATTCTCAACCTGGATTATTTCATTACCAGTACAGGAGCAGGCCCGGGTGCAGGCATGGTGAATACAAACATGAGCTCCAACGGTGTTTTCAAACTGAATACATCGACATCTCCTTATACAGGGACTTTCGCTCCTGACGCTCAAACAACAGCTACTGTCAACGGACCAATCGGGCCAACCGGTTACCAGACTCCTGCTGTTGCTACTTATGGCGGCTTAGTGAACCTGTCTAATGGAACCACAGCTAATGGTAACTGGACCATCGCTATTTATGATGGTTTCGGTGGTGACATTGGTAGCCTTACTAACTGGCAGGTTTCTATTACTTATGTAGCTCCGGTATTTGCACAAGGCATCTGGACTGGCCCTGCAGGTACAATGTGGACGAACGCGGCAGCTACCGTGCCATATACGGGTACACCCGCTACAACTATCTATGTGAATCCAACGGTAACCTCTAATTACAATGTGAGCTTTACAACTACTACACCATGTACATCGGCTACAACCGTAGTTCCTGTGACAGTTGTAAATCCTGTAAGTGCTGTAGTGAATCCTGTAAACAGAGCAGTTTGCGTAAATGGAAACACATCGTTTACTGTAAGTGCTGCAGGTGGACCGATTACCTACCAATGGCAGGTAAGTACCGACGGAGGTACAACCTGGACCAATATCGCGGGTGCCACAGCTCCAACGCTGAACCTGACAGGCGTAACACAAACGATGAATAATAACCGTTATCGTGCCGTGCTGACAGCAGCACCATGTGCCGGTTCAACCAACTCGGGTGCAGCTATATTGACCGTGAATGCACTGCCGATAGTAACAATCTCAGCGCCGGATGTTTCGTTAGCACCGGGCCAGACCACTACTATTACGGCGAGCAGCACACCGGCAGCAGCACCAAATGGCTGGACATGGACACTGAATGGTTCTGGCATACCAGGTACAACCAATACCCAAACTGTGAATGTGGATGGTATGGGTACTTACCAGGCAAGGGTGACAGATGTGAATGGTTGTGTAAGCAGTTCAAATGAATTAGTGATCACAGCAGAAGCATCCGACAGGTTGTGGATCTATCCGAATCCAACCACCGGCCGGTTCCAGGTAAGGTTGTTCTATGACAGTGATGTCGCAGAAAGGAGGACCGTAACGATCTACAATCAACTGGGCCAGGTAATCACCAGCAAATATTTTGACCTGGTGAGTAACACGGCGCCATACCTGCAGATGGACTTTGATCTGACCCATGTTCCCCGCGGAGTATATGCGGTGAAAGTGGCACACCAGTTCACCGGCAAGGTAGTTTCAGGACTTGTGATAGTAGAGTAACTCAAACTAATAGTTAACCATAATCAAGGCCTCCCGTAAATACGGGAGGCCTTTTTAATGTGGCTTTATCCATACATGAGTAGTTATGCCGGATGATCTTTACATTACTTGTAAATGGGAGGGGAAAGAAATATAAAACCGGCAGTTTGAAATCTTCCCGCCATACCGGGAAAAAAAGGAGGAATTATTTTGAACTGATTAGTCTGCGGGGAATCGCGGGATTGGGAATGCAGCCCGGGGGCCTGTTCTTAAAGTATTCGGTTAAAAAATGCTCACCCGGGTTAGAAATATTCGGCATCCTGAATTGTCTTATATCCGGCACAACACAGGGCATATTGTCCTGGTGCAGGAACATAACCTTGTCGCCATTGGGAAGTGTGAAAGATGGTTGGGGTTTGGAACGAAAGAAAGGTTCAGCGGAAAAGAACTGTGGTTTCATCCCGGGATTTCTTTGTGATTTTTTTTTATTTTCTGTCTTCTTTTTTTGTAAATGTTTCTGGATATCAAACAGGTTGCCGGGCTGGGCAGATGCTGAAGAAAAACCAGCAATACTTAAGAGCAGGAACAACTTTTTCATCACCGGTCATTTGGTTGGTTAAACCTAAAACTATTTTTTCATTTTTTTCCAGGCGTTTACCAGGCCGTTGGTGGATGAATCATGGCTTTCCACGATTTCATCTGTCTGGAGTTCGGGAAGGATCTTCCCGGCCAGTTGCTTCCCGAGTTCCACGCCCCATTGATCAAAACTGTATATATTCCAGATAATGCCCTGTACAAATATTTTATGTTCATATAAGGCGACCAACTGTCCCAAAGTATAGGGCGTTATTTTTTTCACCAGGATAGAGTTGGTTGGCTTGTTCCCGGTAAACACTTTGTAGGGCAGCAGTTTGGAAATTTCTTCGATGCCCAGGCCCATTTTACCCAATTCCTTCTCTGCCTCCTCTTCCGTTTTTCCCTGCATGAATGCTTCTGTCTGTGCAAAGAAATTACTAAGCAATTTTTGATGATGATCGCCGACGGGGTTATGGCTTTGCGCAGGGGCGATAAAATCACAGGGAATTAACGGCGTGCCCTGGTGTATCAGCTGGTAAAAAGCATGCTGCCCGTTTGTACCCGGCTCGCCCCAGATAACGGGACCGGTGGTATAATCTACCTTTTCGCCATTGCGGTCAACACTTTTTCCATTGCTTTCCATATTTCCCTGCTGGAAATAAGCCGCAAAACGGTGCATGTACTGGTCGTAAGGCAGGATGGCCTCCGATTGGGAGTCAAAAAAGTTAGAATACCATAGACCGAGTAGCGCCATTAATACGGGGATATTCTTCTCCGGAGGCGAATGGCGAAAATGATTGTCAGTGCTGTGCGCTCCTTTTAATAATTCCTCGAAATTCCCGTACCCGATTGTTAATGCAACTGAAAGCCCGATAGCGCTCCATACAGAGTATCTTCCACCTACCCAATCCCAGAATTCAAACATATTCTTTTTGTCAATCCCAAATTTCACTACCTCTTCTTCATTCGTGGACAGGGCCGCAAAATGTTTGGCAATATGTTTTTCACTTTTTGCTTTTCCCAGGAACCATTGCCGGGCTGTATGCGCATTGGTCATGGTTTCCTGCGTGGTAAATGTTTTGGAGGCGACCAGGAAAAGCGTGCGCTCCGGTTTAATTTTTTTTAAGGTTTCGGCAATATGGGTACCGTCAATATTCGAAACAAAAAATGTTTCTATCCCTTTTACCCTGTAAGGCCGTAACGCTTCCGTCACCATTTGCGGGCCAAGATCACTGCCTCCGATCCCGATATTGACAATGTATCTTATTCTTTTGCCGGTATAACCTCTCAGTTTCCCGCTATGAACTGCATTAGAAAAGCGCTTCATTTTACTGAAAACTTTTTCTACCGCCGGCATGATGTTATTTCCCTCACAGTAAACCGGTTCGCCGGAAAAATTCCGGAGCGCCGTATGCAGAACTGATCTTTTCTCTGTCTCGTTGATTATATCGCCGTTGAACATGGCGTTGACCGCCTCGGGAAGTTTGCATTCAGCTGCCAGCTGCAGCAATAACCGGAGGGTTCTGTCCGTAAAAATATTCTTTGAATAATCAAACAGCACCTCCTCCAGGTACAGGGAGTATTTCTTGAAGCGATTAGGATCCTGCGCAAACAATTCTTTCATGTGCACCTGCTTCATTTCAGAATAATGCTGATGCAGTCCCTGCCAGGCGCTGGTGGTGGTTGGATTTATTTTAGGTAACATGGAAACTAAGATACTATAGTTGCGCAAAGATATGAACGGTCCTTTCGGTCATTTCTTTACTGATATCGAGGTGAACCACCAGGCGAACCCGGTTTGGAGCAATAGCATACCCCAGGATATCCTTCTCTTTCAGCCGGCTGACCAGTTCCGGTGCCGTAAACTTACCTGTCAGTTCGAAAATGATAATATTTGTTTCAACCGGTAATACCTGCTGCACAAAATCTTTTTTGGAAATGGCTGCTGCAATTTTTTTTGCATGCTCATGATCTTCGGCCAGCCGGACGATATTATTCTGCAACGCATAAATCCCGGCTGCAGCAAAAAAACCAGCCTGTCGCATTCCACCACCAAATACTTTTCGTACCCTTCTCGATTTTTTTATGAAATTTTTTTGGCCCAGCAATAAACTCCCCACCGGGCATCCCAGGCTTTTGCTGAGACAAATGGATATGCTGTCAAATACCTCTCCGTATTGTTGCGGAGTTTCTTTTTTGGCCACGAGGGCATTCCATAACCGGGCTCCATCGAGATGAAAGGCCAGGTTTTTTTCTTTACATATAGTTTGTATCTTTTTTATTTCTTCAAAGTCATAGCAACTGCCACCGCCCCGGTTAGCCGTGTTTTCCAGGCACACCAGGCTTGTATTTGCCCGGTGGGGATCATCAGGATTGATCGCTGTCAATACCTGGCCGGCAGTTATTCTTCCGAGGTCTCCCGGCAACAGTTTAACCGAAGCGCCTGAATTAAAAGCAATGCCCCCTCCTTCATACTGGTAAACATGGGCACTCTCATCACAGATCACTTCGTCCCCGGGTTGCGTATGACATTTGATAGCTACCTGGTTGGTCATCGTGCCGGAGGGACAGAAAAGCGCCGCTTCCATTCCAAACATGCCGGCCGCCAATTCTTCCAGTTCATTAATGGAGGGGTCCTCGCCGAAAACATCATCCCCAACCTTTGCCTGCATCATGGCTTCCATCATTCCGGGTGTGGGCCTGGTTACTGTATCTGATCTGAAATCAATGACCATCCTTGTCTTTTTTTCTGCAATATACTTCGTTCACTCCTTAAATCGGGCAGTTTACGGCCTGTGAGGGGCATACCATCATCCTTTTCTTATCTTGGTACCCTGAATGAAAGATCCTACACTACTTGAGTATTTCTTGCTGGTTACCGTGTGCCTGCTGTTTGCCGTGGTAGGTCTTTATATGCTTGCAAACTTCCGGCGTCTTTTCCGCGGCCGGATAAAGAATGAATTCCTGAGAAGAAATGCGGCGGCCTGGTGTGCTATATTCTTTATGTATGCCGCGATCTTTCCTATGAGCGGGGGATTCTATATCCTGCTGGCTAAATACGGATGGTGGGGCGCCATTGCTGTACATTTTATCAGCACCACCGTCATTACCCTCGTTTCTTTTAATGTGATATGGGCGGTAGCAGAAAACAAACGACTGAAGCGGCTATCTTTTGTAAAGCACAAACTCCTCCTGATGGTTGCTATTATATTCATGACACTGGTCGTGAATATCCCGGTTACGTATATCTCATTTGATTATAGTGTTCAATACCTTAAATACACGCTGATCTCCAGCATTTATACAGGAGGGGTAGCCGGTCTTGTATATGCAGCGACCAGTTACCTTGACCTGGAGAGAAAAAGAAAGATAGATGAAAAGGAGTTGGAGCTGAGCCGCCTGCGGGAATTAAAATCAAAAGCGGAACTGGATGCACTCCATTCAAAAGTTAATCCGCATTTTTTATACAATGCCCTTAATTCGATTGCCGATCTCTCTGTTACAGATGGTAAAAAGGCAAGACAGATGACAATCGCCCTTGCCGATTTATTCCGGTACAGTATTAATTACAGTAATAATAACTACTCCAGTGTGAAGGATGAAGTGGAAATGGCGGATGTATACCTGCAGATTGAGAAAATAAGATTCGAGGACAAACTGAATTACACGTTGGATGCAGAAAACGGGGTGGACAATTACCTGGTCCCGAGATTTGTATTACAACCACTCGTGGAAAATGCCGTCAAGCATGGATTGAAAGCCACCGGGCAAATGACTGAAATACGGCTGGAAGTATTTATGATGGATGCTTCGCTGGTGATTAATGTATCCGATACAGGACCTTCATTCCCCGATGACCTGAACCCGGGGTACGGGGTGAAGAGTGTTTTTGATAAAATGGACCTTCTTTTTCCCGGGGAATACGAAATACTATTTGCCAATAAACCCAGGAAACAGGTTTCTATCCATATACATAAATTAATGAAAAATGAACCGGTTGTTTAGTGCCATCGTGGTGGATGATGAGCCCGCTGCCAGGAGGCTGATGAAGAACCTGCTGAAAGAACACAGTGATGTAATCAATGTCATTGACGAGGCAGGGAACGGGAGAGAGGCCATCCAGAAAATCGGGGAGCTTAAACCGGATATTGTTTTTCTTGACATTCAAATGCCGGATCTTACCGGGTTCGAAGTGATTGATCAGCTGACGGTAAAGCCCAACATTATTTTCACCACGGCTTACGAACAATATGCGATCAAAGCCTTCAACACCTTTTCCATTGATTATTTATTAAAACCCATCCGCGAAGAACGGTTAAAACAGAGCATTGACAAATTGAAAGCCTTCGGACGCCTTAATACATCCATTGATGTAACCGGGCTGCAGGAAATCATCCGCCAGTTCCAGGCGCCGCAAAAATCCACAGCGTTTCCGATCAAAACCGGCGACAGGATCACCCTCCTTCGGTTTGAAAATATCTCCTATATGGAAGCACAGGATAAATATGTGTATGTACATACTGTTGACGGACAGAAATACCTGACCGATAATTCACTAACCGCGCTCCAGGAAAAAATACCGTCACAGTTTTACCGCATTCAGAAATCCTACATCATCAATAAAGACCGGATCAGGGAAATGCACAGGCATTTTAATGGCCGGTATCTCTTTATTATGGATGATAAGCCCGGGAGCCGCCTTACTTCAGGCCGGACCTACCACGAAGAGATCAAAACTGAATTTGGGCTTTAGTCCTCCCGGATCCCCAAAACCTCAACTCAGGCTGGTAAATTGACGTTTTGCCGCTTTGCCGTAGACAGCCCACTGGTCCGGCTCTATTTTCGGCCTAGGAAATCGGGGGAGGTGACAATTAAGCCCACTTATGGCATTTTTTTGCCATTCATACGAAAATAGCCGGGGTCTGTAACCCGGTTTAAGGGGCTGCGTCACACTACTGTAATTCCGAACGGCCGATTATCCCTGAAATAGGCCGTTTAATTTAAAACAATGTTCTTGGTAATGCAAAGTACCTAGTTTTGAGCTGTAATACTCAAAAACAAGTACTGTCAAAAAACTAAACGAAATGAGAAAGCTAGTAACGCTGCTGACAATCTTCCTGACAACCTTATCTTTTGCCAGTTATTCCCAAACTAATTCCGGTAAAATAAACGGAACCGTTATTGATGGAAACGCAAAAACACTGGAATCTGCCACCATTACCTTATTAAGGGTAGGGGATTCTTCAGTTGCTAAAATGAGTGTGGCAGACCGGACAGGCAAATACCAGTTTGAAGCCATACCGGATGGCCGTTATTTTGTATCAATCAGTGCGGTTGGTCACAACAAAGGTTATTCTGAAGTAATCGAAATTGGCCCGGCCAGCCAGTCAGTAACTGTAAAAACCATAGAGCTGGTTCCCCAGGCCAAATCTATCAGCGGGGTTACCGTTACTGCCAAAAAACCTTTAATCGAACAAAAACTTGACAGGACGATCGTAAATGTTGAGGCCTCTATCACCAATGTTGGAGGAACTGCATTAGAAGTATTGGAGAAATCTCCGGGGGTTACAGTAGATAAAGATGGTAATGTGAGCCTGAAAGGAAAACAGGGTGTGGTGATATTGGTGGATGGCCGTCCCAGTTATTTAAACGGTGCTGACCTGGCCAATTTGCTGCGTAGTATGAGTGCAAGCCAGTTAGAGCAAATAGAGATCATGACAAATCCCCCGGCCAGGTATGATGCGTCGGGTAATTCAGGGGTAATAAATATCAAGACCAAAAAGAACAAGCAGTTCGGATATAACGGGAGCCTTACCGTGGGTTATACACAGGGTAAATATCCCAGGTTCAACGATGCATTTAATTTTAATTACCGCAACGGGAAAGTGAACCTGTTCAGCAACCTGAACTACAGCCGTAATCACCGTGGTGAAGAATTATTTATTACACGGAATTTCCGGGAATCAACCACCAAGGATATCCTTACCGTATTTGATCAGAAATCAGCTATGAGTAATCAAAGCCATTATTACAGCGCGAAGGTTGGCCTGGACTATACTGCCAGTAAAAAAACAACCATTGGGTTTGTACTTAACGGGTATTATAATCCCAGCACCTGGAAAAGCAATACGGTTACTTTTATCAATGAACCCAACGGAGACTTAAGAAGCCGGACCAATACATTTACCCGGAACGATGAAAAATGGAAAAACTTCAGCAGTAATGTCAATTTACGTACCGTGCTGGATTCAGCGGGACAGGAACTGACAGCTGACCTGGATTATGTACAATACAGGTCAACCAGCAAGCAACCACTGTACAGTTATTATTATGATAAGTTTGGTGATGCTTCCGAGAAGCCGGATACATTGCTGGGAACACTTCCGCAGGATATCACCATCTACAGCGGTAAGGTGGATTACAGCAAGCCCCTGAAAAAAGGCGCAAAGTTCGAAGCAGGTATCAAATCCAGCTATGTGGAAACGGATAATAACGCTGTATATGAAAACGTGGTCTATAATACGGCCGTCCTGGACAGTGGCCGGAGCAATCATTTTATTTATACGGAAAATATCAATGCAGCCTATGTCAATTACAGCCGGCCACTGGGTAAGAAATGGAGCGGTCAATTCGGCCTGCGGTTGGAAAATACAAATGCCAAAGGCGATTCAAAAGGATTTGTGTATAAAGCTTCCGAAAACAAGTTTGTACCTTTTGTTGAAACCTTTGACCGGAACTACACCCAGCTTTTCCCAACAGCTTATTTGCAGTATACCGCCAACGAAAAGAATTCATTTGTTATCAATTACGGAAGAAGGGTCAATCGCCCTGACTACGGGGACCTCAACCCATTCATTCATTTCCTTGACAAGTACACGTTTGAACAAGGTAACCCCAACCTGAAGCCCCAGTTCAGCCATAATATTGAATTGAGTCATACTCACAAAGGGTTTTTGACGACCACGTTGAATTACAGCACTACAAATGATATCATCCAGCAGGTTCTGGAACAAAATGAGACCACCAGTGAAACCTTTATCAAAAAGGCCAATATTGCAACTCGCAACCAGGTGGGTATTGCTATCAGCGCCAATAAGCAGATCACTAAATGGTGGAGTGGAAATATTTACATGAATCTTTCAAATAACCATTTTAAAGGCATTGTAGATAATGAAAACATTTCTCTCCGTCTTACCGGTTTCATGGCACAGGCTCAGCAGCAATTCAAATTCGGAAAAGGATGGAGCGCCGAACTGAGCGGGTTCTACCGGAGCAAAGGATTGGAGGGAGTGATCTTCATCGATCCGATTATACAGGTGAATGCTGGTTTCAGCAAACAAGTTTTAAAAGAGAAAGGAACTGTGCGCCTGAATGTGCGTGACATATTTGCGGGCAGCGTATTCGAAGGATACAGCAAGTATGGTAATGTAGATGCCCGGTTCAAAGATGTAAATGACAGCCGCGCAGTCAGCCTCAGTTTCTCCTGGAGATTTAATAAAGGAAAATTGAAAGCAAACGGCAGCAGGAAAAGCGGCGGTGCAACCGATGAGCAGCAACGGGTAAAAACAGGTAATTAAACGAAACCTATAACCATTAAGCCTTATCATTTCTCCCGTCATGTTTAACCAGGACGGGAGATTTTTTTTAACCCCTTGCAAATGTTAATGCTGTTTCACACAGGTAGAATGTCAAACCCGGATTTTACCGCTGGTGTATCGGTACGGATTTATTACCCTTTGTCACGGGAACTACGAAACTTGTCATATTTCTCTTTCCTTTTATTCGGATAGGTCGCAATTTTAGCTCTTTAATCATTAACCATAGCCATGAATATGAGAAAGTTATTTACCCTTTCCCTGGTCCTCTTTACCTGTTTGCTGCAGGTTTTCGGACAAAATAAAACCGGCAAAGTCTCCGGTATTGTTGTGGATGCTGCCAATAAACCTCTTTCATCTGTTTCCGTGTCGTTGGTAAAAGCCACCGACTCAGCGCTTGTCAAAGTGGCTGTGAGCGGGAAGGATGGAAAATATGAATTTGAGCATATTGCTGAAGGAGACTATCTGGTCACCGTTTCCGCCATGGGGTATGAAAAAAAAATCAGCAGCAAGGTAACGGTCAGTTCCACCGATAATATAATTACGGTTGCGGGATTACAACTTACCGAAGCTGCGAAAAGTCTTGGCGGGGTAACTGTCACAGCCAAAAGGCCATTTATAGAAACGAAGATTGATAAAACAATAGTGAACGTGGATGCTTCACCCACCAGTGCGGGGGCCACTGCGCTGGAAGTCCTTGAAAAATCACCGGGGGTAAGTGTGGACAATGATGGGAATATCAGTCTCCGGGGAAAAGCAGGAGTTGTTATCATGCTTGATGGTAAGCTATCCTACCTGTCGGCGGCGGATCTTACGAATATGCTGAAGAATATGCCGGCTTCTGCCCTGGACCAGATTGAAATTATGACCAATCCATCCTCGCGCTATGATGCCTCCGGTAATTCAGGCGTGATTAATATCAAAACCAAGAAAGGAAAAAATGCAGGGTTTAACGGGAGTGTAATGGTGGGGATCACCAGCAGTATTTACAAGCCCAGGAATGCCACATATTATATTCCAAAATCGCAGAACAGCATCAATTTTAACTGGCGCAAAAACAAGATCAATCTCTTTGGCAATTATAACCCGAATATGTTCAGGGGCCGGAATACGTTGACCTTTGAAAACCGGTTTTTGGATGATGACAAAATCATCACCGGGTATAACAATACTGAAACCCGGTTTAAGTTTGGCAATAATAATCATACGCTAAAGCTTGGTATGGACTGGTATGCCAACAAGAAAGATGTATTTGGAATTGTCGTAAGTGGTTTTGCCTTCAGCGGCCATCCTACACCCACGACGGTCGGGAACCTCAGCGATGCAAACCGGGAGCTGGAGAGCCGGCTGGTTTCGTACACCGACAATAACATAAAGTTTAAAAATGCTACGGCAAACCTGAACTGGAAACATGCCTTCGATACAGCCGGGAGGGAGTTGACGGCAGATTTCGATTACGTGACCTACAGCAATGTGTCTGATATGTTACTCACCACTGATTATTATGATAACCTGTTACAGCATTCCGGTCAATCCATGCTGAGAGGGCACCTGCCTTCTGAAATAAATATATTCACTTTTAAAACGGATTATGTCCATCCCATCAAAGCTGGTCGTTTTGAAGCGGGAATAAAAACCAGTTTCGTCAAGAATGACAACATGGTCGACTACGAGAATCACAGGAATGGTAAATGGGAAGATGACCTGATCCGTTCCAATCACTTTATCTATGATGAAAATATTAATGCGGCCTATGTGAACTTTAGTAAGGAATTGAAAAAATGGTCGTTCCAGGCGGGGTTGCGAATCGAGAATACGGTTGCGAACGGTAACCAGCTGGGCAACCAGGTGGTTCAGCAAACAAAATTCAAACGGGACACCACCAACCTGTTCCCCACTGCATTTGTAAGCTATAAGCTGAATAGCAACAACAGCCTCACGGTTTCCTATGGCCGCCGGATTAACAGGCCGAATTACCAGGACCTGAACCCGTTTACTTATTTCCTTGATTCATTGTCCTACCGGCAGGGTAATATTTATTTACGGCCACAATACACGCATAATATTGAATTGACCCATTCTTTCAAAAGTAAGTTCATCACTACGCTCAACTTTAATTCTACCGATGACGTGATTTCGCAGATAAATAAGCTCGACCCAAATAATCCCGACAGCAAAATCAGGTTCCTGACAGTGGATAATGTGGCTAAGTTCAGGAATGTGGGTATTTCAATTACTGCTCCTGTAACAGTAGCCAAATGGTGGAACGCGAATCTGTTCACGAACATCTTCAATAATCATTATGAAGGAGTTTATGATACCATAAATATTGACATGTCCTTTACATCATTTATGATCAACATCACCAACAACTTTAGCCTGGGTAAGGGATACACCGGGGAACTGAGCGGATTTTACCGGCACAAGGGGATCAATAACCTTACCGAGATGCAGCCCATTTACCAGATCAGCATCGGGGCACAGAAACAAATCATGAAAGGAAAGGGAACGCTTCGCTTAAATGTTCGTGACCCGTTTGCCTGGCAAAAATTTGAAGGGCTCAGCAAATATGGCAGGATTGACGGCAATTTCCTGGCCCGGCCTGATATACGCCAGGTAACGGCCACTTTTACCTACCGGTTTGGCAAAAATGGGCAGCAAAACCAGCAACCGCGCCGCAGAAACAGCGCCTCCCAGGATGAACAGAACCGGGTAGGACAGGGTGGTCAATAAATATAATTAAACGCATAGTTTTCTCATGTATGCAGATATATGAGTCGTCCTTCCTTTCCAGGAGGGACTTTTTTTACCCATTCCTAAAAAGCGGAAGGACCCCGAACTGTTTTTTTAAGCGGGAAGATTCAGGGTGAGCACTAATTAGCGGAAAGAATTTACATTTGAAGGACTATACCACAAAAAACTACAACCATAAACCATAAACCAACCGATTATGCCTTCCTTCGATATTGTAAGTAAAGTAGACGCTCAGGCATTGGACAATGCCGTGAATGTAACCAGCAAAGAAATCACCAACCGGTTTGACTTTAAGGGATCCCACGTGGTGCTCAACCTGGATAAAAAAGAGTTTGTCATTAAGATGGAAACGGATGATGATATGAAAATGCGGCAGTTGGTGGACGTGCTGATCAGCCGTGCGCATAAGCAGGGTATTGCACCTGAAGCTTTCGATGCCTCTAAAGAAGGGCAGCAAAGCGGGAAACTCTGGAAGAAAGACGTGAAAGTAAAGAACGGTCTTGCACAGGAAGATGCTAAGAAGATAGTTAAGCTGATCAAAGACGCCGGGTTGAAGGTGCAGGCATCCATCAACGACGACCTGGTAAGGGTAACCGGGAAAAAAATTGATGATCTCCAGGCCGTCATACAGTTCTGTAAGACAGCTAACCTGGGAATTCCTTTACAATATGTGAACATGCGGGATTAATCCTGTATAACCGTCCCAAATCGCCACTTTGCTGTTGATAAGAAAGTGCATAATAGGTGCATATCATATGGGGGAATTATTTGGAAGGAGGCATATCTAAAAACTATATTTGACATACAACTGTACGAAGTTTTAGCAATAAAATTAAGTACTAGGAAGAAACGGAAACCCCTCAAAAGGTGGAAGTAACTTCGGGAGAAACAGAAGCCCCTCAAAAGGTGGAAGTATCTTCAGAAAGCATCGGGTAAGTAAACGGAAGGTGAAAACCGGAAGTAGACTCACTTGGTGCTTTCATCTTTTGGGCCCTCCTGGAATTCTTCAATAAGATTTGGCTATAAAGCTGTCCTGGCCTATCTTTGCCGACTTAAAATTTATTTGTTAACCTGTACGGCAAAATCCGTGCAGCCTTCAAAATCATAGAGTTATGAAAAAAGGAATCCATCCCGATAGCTATCGGTTAGTTGTTTTTAAAGACATGAGTAATGGTCACAGTTTTTTGAGCAAGTCTACGGCCGTCTCAAAAGAGTCCGTAAAATGGGAAGATGGGAATGAATATCCCCTGGTGAAACTGGAGATTTCCAATACTTCTCACCCTTTCTTTACCGGTAAAAATATGCTGGTGGACACAGCCGGCCGTATTGATAAATTCAAGAAGAAATACGCTAAAAAAGCAGAATAATATTAACTTGTGCAGAGCTCTTTTCCCGGGTAACCGGGATCGAGTTTTGTTTTTCATGGCTATACTTTAGACCTCCCGATTCCTCGGGAGGTCTGTTTTTAGGCGTATATCCTGAGTGCCTCCTGCCCAGGTCTTTCTGTGGCACAGTTTTTTAATAAGAAGCAGGGTCCCCATTTATCATTAAAATACTTGTTATGGAAATAAAACGGAATGAAGCCACCCGCAACCGCCCGGAAGGTGACCGGGTACTGGATGCTCCCTACGTATTTGCTGACCTTGCAGCTTTTGTTGAACAGGTAAAAGATGAGGAAACATGGGGAAAAAGTGACCGGAATGCCATCACAGTTTTCAAAACCGATAACATGACCATCGTGGTAACCGTACTGAAAGAAGGAGCTGCGATCAAAGATAATACTGTCAACGGCTTCCTGACCCTCCAGGTGATGGAGGGTATCACCCGCATTACATCATTGGAAGGCGATGCGGATATGAAAGAAAACCAACTGATCGCTTTTCATCCGGGCATACCACATTCCATTGAAGCAATGACGGATACGGTGCTGCTCCTGACTACCTATGATGTGAAAGAGGGAGGAGTGTGATATAATACCAAGTTGTAGCCGCTTCAATAATAGAAAGATGCCCGGAAAGTCTTAGTCGCGGTATAAAATGGTTATTGATTCTATTTCTTTGTGGAAATGCCTGTCCAGGAAACCCAGGAACGAATGAAGTAATTGCCACTCATTGCTTTTTTCTGATTTTGATTTTACCTCGAAGATTGAAATACTGGTATTGGCTTTATAAAAATCAATATACCCGGGGTAACTGACATGTTTCCACCGGTTCTCCCCGGTCCTGTGCAAAGTTCCGCGTCCTTTATGCCTTAGTTCCCTTTCCTTTTGTTTAATGAGGGAATAAAAATTTTTGCAAACTGGTTTTGAAGTAACATGTACAATTCTCATGGTATTAATTTTTCAGGGTGATTAATAGGGGAGTTCTATCCTGTTTCTTACAAAAGCATATGCCGGCTGGTGCAAATAATTGCCTGTACAAAGTAAGGAAACCCGGGTGGAATTGCCTCCCCGGCGGCACCACTACAGCAGGGTGTACCTTTAAATAAGCTTCCCTGGAACAACATGATTTAGTCACCCGGTTAACATTCAGCCGCGGGAACCCATAGCCGTAAAGACGCTGGCAGCCCCATAGTTTTACCTAAATTTGGCAGATACTTCAGGACATGAACAAAATCATTTTTACCGAAGAGTTTTGCCAGCCGGAGAACCTGCACCCCTTTACGCTGACCAGACAGATGCAGGATATCCGGGTGGGTATACTCACTATCCGTGAAAAATGGGAACGGATGCTGGGTCTTTCTTCATTCGATAAGAAAGAGGATGATTACAAGGACCTCCACCGCTCAGTAAATATTGATGAAGTGGTGGAAGATGGCATTTGCTATATCATTCATGGTAACCTGCTGCCTACCTCCAAACTGGTAAAAGCTATCCGCCGCCTGAAGGACGGTGAGTTTGTGGCAACGCCGGCAGGAAATGGGGTCGCTTACCGGGTTACAAAAAATGAAATCATTGACCGTCATAAAATAAAGGTCGGAAACGCTGTGACCAGCAAGGATGAGATAAAAACGATACAATTCCCATGGGATATTTTTCAACTCAACGACTGGGCCATCCGGCGTGACTATGAATTGTTAACGGCAAGACGGAAATCGCAGCCAGTATCAAAGACGAACAGGGTCGTAAAACCTTCCCGGGTTTTTTTGGATAAAGGTGCAAGGATGGAACATTGCATTATTAATGCAGAAACCGGCCCGGTGTATATCGGTAAAAATGCGGAGGTGATGGAAGGCTGTATGATACGCGGTCCCTTTGCCATGGGCGAAGGCGCCTGCCTGAAAATGGGGACAAAAGCATATGGCGCCACTACACTGGGTCCGCGCTGCGTGGTGGGTGGGGAAATAAAGAATGCTGTGTTGTTTGGGTATTCAAACAAAGCGCATGACGGTTACCTGGGCGACTCCGTAATAGGAGAATGGTGCAATATGGGAGCGGGCACTACCAATTCAAATATTAAGAACAATGCCAGTGATGTAAAGATCTGGACACCTGCCGGGGAATTGAATGCAGGTAAAAAATGCGGGGTGATGATGGGAGATTTTTCCCGCACCGCGGTGAACACGGCCATCAATACCGGAACCGTGATCGGTGTCAGCTGTAACGTGTTTGGATCGGGGCTAACCCCCAAATATATTCCCAACTTTAGCTGGGGAAGCGAAGGCGTGAAACGCTATGAATTTGAAAAAGCCGTGGCAGATATCGGGGACTGGAAAGAATTGAAAGGGCAGGCAGTCAGTGAGGAAGAGAACAGTATTCTGAAATATGTGTTTGAGAAATGGTGAATGCTGCATTGATTCCCTTTATCAGGAATTAACCCAAAAGAAAAATAATATTTAATATGCGAAAACAAATTGCGGCTGCAAACTGGAAAATGAATCTTACTTACCAGCAGGGGGAAAAACTGCTGGACGATATTCTGGGTGCTAAAATAGAGCTGGCTCCTCATCAGTTTACCCTTTTTGCAGTGCCCTATCCTTATTTGTTGATGACCAGGAGCGAAGTGCAGGAAGAACAGCATTATTATGCCGCTTCCCAAAACTGTTATCATAAAAAATCCGGTGCGTATACCGGTGAAGTATCGGCAGAAATGATCCACTCGTTGGGTATTAATTATTGCATCGTCGGCCATAGTGAGCGAAGGGAGTATTTCAGCGAGAACAATGCGGTTCTGGCTGAAAAGGTGGACCTGTGTTTTGAACATTTTATCACACCTGTTTTTTGCTGCGGGGAATCACTGGAAATCCGTGAAACCGGCACGCAAAACCACTATGTAGCAGCCCAGTTGAAAGATTCCCTGTTTCACCTGCCGGAAGAAAAAATAAAAGATATTATCATTGCGTATGAACCGGTCTGGGCCATCGGCACGGGGAAAACAGCTACCACGGAACAGGCACAAGAAATGCACCGGTTTCTTCGTTCTGTAGTAGCGTCAAAATACGGGGAGACCATCGCGGACCAGGTGCCCATTTTGTACGGTGGAAGTGTGAAAGCCAATAATGCAAAAGAACTATTCAGTTGCCCGGATGTGGATGGAGGTCTGGTGGGAGGCGCCTCCCTCGTGTCTGCGGACTTTATTGAGATCATTAAGGCCCTGAAATAAGGTGGTAATCCGGTACAGGAGGCTTGTATTTTAATTATTCATTTTAATCAACAATTTAATCTCTACCCCTTACCATATCGTTATACAACGTAAAAACCAGGTGCTGCTCAGTTTCCTGAAAATAAGAGCTATTGTGAACGGGAAAGAGATTTATCCCCTGGTGAATACCAAGCCAGTGGTCATCACCGTACAGCAAAACAACCCGAAAGTGGTGGTCACAGACGGGTATCATTTTACAAAGCCACTCAAACTGGTGTATAAGGAACTTCCGGTGTATTGTTTCAAAGTGGTTTGTTCAATCAGCGATAAACAATTGCTGGGCGGTTTTATCGTTTGGTCGGGGTTATACCTCTCGGGTTACCTGACCGGCATGCTGGTAATTAAGGTTTTCAGTTTTCTCCCAATCATTTATTTATTGCTTTTCTACTACCTCAACCGGGATGAATTTATCCGGCTGGTACCGGTGTTGGATTAATGCCCTGGGCCGGAAAGATATCTAAATAAATCCAGCAGAGTTTTGTTCAGAGTTCCCGCTGGTTTATTTTTATGACCTGGCAGAGCGGAAAAAAATACTATGGTTGTGCAGCTGGTATCCAGGCAAAACAGAACCCTTTAATGGTGACTTTATACAACGGCATGCCCGTGCGGCATCGCTCTTTAATGATATTTATGTAATTCACGTTACCGGGGATGCTACCGGGAAAATATCCGGTACAGAGGAAGATACCCGGAAATCAGGAGGACTAACAGAGCATATAATTTATTTCAAACGTTCCTCAACTCCCTGGGGAAGGTTGATGGCACATTACCGGTGGCTCGCTATTTCCCGGAAAGCGATCCGTAAATATATTACTGAAAACGGGGAGCCTGCCGCCGTACATGTGCAGGTGCCCTTCAAGGCAGGTATGTTCGCAATTTGGATGAAAAAAAGGTTTGGGATTCCTTATGTTGTTACAGAACACTGGGGTATTTACAATGATGTTGAGCTGTTGAATTATTCCGGGCGAAGCAAAACGTTCAAACGCGTTACCAGGTCCATATTCAGCGGGGCGGAGAAATTTCTGAGCGTAAGCAAGTACCTGGCAGAAGGAGTGAACAGGCTGGTGGTAAAAAAAAATTATGAGGTAGTGCCCAATGTGGTGGATACGAACTTGTTTTTTTACGCAGGAAAGAATGAGCCGGCCTTCAGGTTTATTCATGTATCAAACATGGTTCCTTTAAAGAACCCGGCAGGAATATTGAGAGCCTTCCGCAATCTACTGGAACGGGGGCATGCTGCAGAACTGGTGATGGTCGGGAATACGGATCAGTCGTTACAGCATGTTGCGGATGAATCAGGCCTCCCGGAACGATCCGTTTCTTTTAAAGGAGAAATACCCTACGAAGAAGTAGCCAAAGAGATGCAGTCGGCTGATTGTTTTGTACTATTCAGCCAAATTGAAAATTCTCCCTGTGTTATTGGCGAAGCATTGTGTTGCGGTCTCCCGGTAATTGCCACGCGGGTGGGCGGTATTCCTGAACTCGTGGATGTGTCCGCGGCGCTGCTGGTAGGAGCGGGCGATGAAGCGTCCCTGGCTGACAGCATGGAAGAAATGATAAAAAATCAATCACGGTATGACAGAAAAAAAATAGCTGAAAATGCGAAAAGCAAATTCAGCTATGCGGTAGTAGGTAAAAAGTTTGATGAGATATATAACGCCTTGCCGGCGGGATAATTATACTTTTAGTTTTCTGATCAGTTCAACATATTCGGTCATGGCATCAGTAGCAGATTTCCCCTTCAGGGCGGCCCAGGCTTCATACTTCGCTTTGGCTACAAAATCGAAGGGATTTGCAGGAGGGTCCGTATTAATATCGCCGGTACTCCCTTGTTTATACAATGAATAAAGTTGAAGTAAGGTTTCGTTGCTGGGCTTTTCAGAGAGGCTTTTACTTTCTGCCGCTGCCAGTTCAAATTGCTCTTTTAATTCCATGTAGGTTTATTTTGATGCGAATGTAAGAGTTTCCGGGCTGGTTTAACGTTGCATCCTGCCCGGTAAAAATGATTAACTCGTTCTTGCATTATCAATGAAAATATTTTTCACATCATTCCTGTTTTCGATCATTTTGAAGAATTCTTCCAGGTACCGGGTCATTTCTTTCCGGGTTCTTTCACTCAATAATGTAAAGCCGGAAACCAGGGAAAAAATCTTTTCTTTCTTGGTCCTGAATTCGGCCAGTACGATCTGTATTTCTTCCATGTTTCTTGGAAATCCCCTGTATACCCTTTCGAGGACTGTTTCAGTTCCGATAATTTCATTGGGGACGGCATAGCCGGCATTGACAAGCCCGCAGTAATCAAAGTCATAAGGAACCACATACGGGGACAATGCTTCATTCTTCCTGTCAAATATGAGCTTCACGTTATGGCCGTTGGGTACGGACCAGTCGGTGTTCCCGATCATGTATTCAAAAATAGCCACCATGGTCATCTGGCTCCGGTTAGTCGCCTCCGTCAGGTATTGCCCGTGGTCTTTTTTCTTACATCCGTTGCGGCGCGCCATATCAGCATCATCTTCGAGTAAAAATGCATACTGTGTGAAGGGTTTTGTTTTATTTCTTGTATCCACATAGTTTACCCGCAGCAACCGCACCCGGAAACTTTTTTCTTCCAGCAGGTTATAGATCTTGTAAACCAGGTATTCTTTCAGCAATAATTCCTCATCTTCCGACTTCACACCACAACCCAATACCAGTTTTAATTTGCCCAGGGAAGAAAGCCGGGGTGATGTTTTATTGCGAAAATTCATCGAGATCGGCGGTATACGGCAATATCCTCTTCTGAAATTCCCCCGGGCCGCCACCTGTATATTCTCATTGATGACTGAACTGTCCGGGAACCTGCAAACAACAGCAGCTTCCTGGAACTGGTCTTCCCCTTTCTGGTTTTGCAAGCTCCGGATGTCTGTGGTTAGTGTCATGTCAATGATCCGGTTGTCCGTAAAAAATTTGATACTGTCGATTGCCTGCGCTGCGGCCTGGAAACCGGCGGCGGTAAAAAAAAGCAAAAGGAGTGCGCTGACTTTTTTCATACTGGAATGGTTGGTAGTTATAGAAATTTTGCAATCAGGAAATTACAAAGAAAACGCAATACTATTTCAGCACTTCTTCAATTACCTGTCCGGAACTTCCGCTGGGCATCTGGATATGCAGCATGGCCGCCAGGGTAGGAGCAATGTCTGACATATAAGTCTCCCTGTTCGTTTTTCCCTGTTTGATTCCCCAACCATACCACAACAATGGAATATGCGCGTCATAGGGGTTCCACAGGCCATGGGTGGTACCGGTGGTGCTGTAAGCATCAATATAACCTGGTTTTAAGATCACCTGCACATCTCCGTTTCTTTTAGGATAATAGCCGTTGTTTAGCATTTTACGAATGGTTGACGGCAGGGGAATTTCATTTAGTTCTTCGAGCGCAAAAACCCTGTCAATGCCTGGTTCGGAAGCTGCATGCCGGGTGATCCATTTGGTAATATCCTCCGGGTCAAGCCCTGCAGAATCGAGCAACGGGTGGTTGAAATGAAATTGGTAATTTTCATCACTGACGATGATGTTGCTGATCTTATATTTTTCAGCCAGGCCTTTATTCAGCCGGTTGGTGACAGTACTCATAAATACGCGGCCACCCGGCAGTTTATTTTCCTGCAGGAATTCGGCAACCTCAGCGACCCCATGATCAGCCGAAAGAAAAACGGTATATTGATTTTTCCCAACTTTCTCATCCAGGAAATCAAATAGATTCCCTAACTCTTTATCTAATCTCAGGAAACCATCCTCTGCCTCCACCGAATTGGGACCGAATGTATGACCGATATAATCGGGCGAAGAATAACTGATGGCAAGGAAGTCAGTAATACTATCAGCACCAAGACCTTCAGCGGTAAGAGCAGCCCTGGCAAATTCGGTTGTTAAAGAATTTCCCATGGGTGTGGCCGCAATTTTGCCATAGTCTTTGCCACTAAAATTTTTTAGCTCATAAGGAAATTTTGTTCCAAAAGGTTTTCCTTCATAATTCTTCTCATCGGCTGTACTCTGCACATAGCTGCTGGCCGGGTATAAGAGACTCCACCCTTGCTGGTAATACTTATCAACCCATTTTTTTGTATTGAAATCGCTGACCCATTTTGGCAACTCGGTCATATAGTACGTGGAAGTGATCCAGTTCCCCACCGTAGCATCATACCAATAGGCTGCATTAGCACTGTGTCCCGCGGTTAATATGCCGCCCCGGTCTTTAAGCGCAATGCCGATTACTTTGCTTCTGAAGTTGGTGGCCAGGCGCAGTTCATCACAAACAGTGGTTACCAGCAGGTTTCGCGGACTTTGCAGCCCTGCCTGGGAAACACTGCCGACTGTTTTTACGGTTTTATCTTCTGTGCAATAGACAGATCTCATCTGTTCATTGTCCCACCAAAAATTTCCGGTAATTCCGCTTACCGCCGGAACCGCACCTGTATAGATGGTACTGTGTCCGCAGGCAGTAATAGTAGGCGCATAGGGGATCAGTGTATTCTCACAGGTAAAGCCCTGGTTCAGCATTCTTTTAAAACCTCCTTTTTCATCATACCTGTCGTAATAACGGTACAGGTAATCCCATCTCATCTGGTCCACCACGATTCCAACCACCAGTTTGGGTCGTTGAAGGTTTTGTGCCAGGATGCCCGGGTTAAGTAATAATAGAACCCAACCTGTTAATAAAATCCTTTGCATGAATGTATATTTATTAGGATTGACAAATGTAGGATATTAGCTTTTGGCAAAGGGTTGCAAATAATGGCCTTATTTATGCTATTACCCCGCCGGTTAACCTGGATCAGTTGCAGAATAATTATTAATAATTATTTATTATAAGTTGATATTGTTTTGTACCTGCCTTAAAGATCCCTTAAGCCGCCTTGTGTAATTTCCAGAAAGAAAAAGATGCAAATACCGAAAGACTGCCTATCACCCACCACAACATGGTAAATCCAAAATGCTGTGCCAGTTGTGAGCCACCTACCGGGCCCAATGTTTGAGCGGCAGACCATGCCATGGTATATAAAGCGGCATATTGTCCCCGGTTGGTAGAATGAGTACGGCTGATCCAGTAACTATTCATAAAGGGCATCGACAAAATCTCCCCAACGGTAACCAGCACGATCATTCCAAAGGCGAGTGCGGCAGCAGTCCCGGGAAGGTTCAGCATCAGGAAGGAAATGCCGACAATAAAAACACCTGCCGTAATATAGACCAGGTTTTTTTGCCGGCCTTCGAGTTTATAAATGAGCACCATTTCCACCAGCGCAATGATGATACCGTTTGTGGCCATTAAAAGCCCGATATATGGTTCTGAAAAATGCAATTCCTTTTTGAAGTAAACCGGGAGGTTGGTAAATAACTGAAAAAAACAGCTTGCAAATAGCATACTGATCAAAATAAAAGAGATATAGGTCTTATCCCTGTAAGCAGACAATACCCGGGGCTGATCAGCACTTTTATGGGGGGTGGGTTTATAATTGACAGGCTTCAACGCGAGCCACATCAACAGGCCGGCTGCAATGTTCGTAAATCCATCCACCCAGAATAACAACTCATAGTTGATATGTGCCAGGAAACCGCCGAGCCCGCTGCCAACGGCCCAACCCAGGTTGATGGCGAGCCTGTTAAGAGCATATGACCTTGTGCGGTTCTCTTCCTTGCTGTAAAACGCAATTGCCGTTGAGTTAGCAGGACGAAAGGCTTCATTAACAAAACTGAGCAGAAAGGTGAAGATGCAAATGAGCGGATAGGTTTTCATTTGCCCCAGCACCAAAAAAAGAAAACCACCACCGAGTAACGTGATCAGCTGAACGGGATAAAACCCGATCTTATCAGTAAGCCTTCCACCCAGCCATGCACCACTGAATGCACCCAGCCCAAATAAACCAAATACAATCCCGGCAGCCCCGACTGAATAACCCATTTCCGGGCTGGTCAGGTAAAGGGTCATGAAAGGAACCACCATGGTGCCGCTCCTGTTGATCAGCATGACCAGGGAAAGCAGCCAGGTTTCCCGGGACAGGCCCGTATAAGCATTCCGGTATGTTTTAGCTGTTGCAGTGATCATAAAGTTTGTAAAGTTATTATGTTGGGTGGCTTGATGTGTAGCCCGTGAAAGAAAAAGGCCGGGCAACTTTTGCCGGGATATTATACGATTGGAGAGCGTTTATTGTCAGGTTTATTTTATATTTATTGCTCAACAACCCTTCAGTATGAAAAAATTCTTTGTTATAGCTATCACAGGTTTCACGATCATCCTGTTATCCAATTGCAGTTCTGCCAAGAAGACCACCAAGGTGGAAGTACCAAAACTGACCTATGAAACTAATATGACTGCTACAATCATGAGTAATTGTACACCCTGTCATATACCGTCCAAAGGCGGTAATAAAAAAGCATATGATAACTATGCCAACGTAAAAACTGATATCGATGAGATGATCCGCCGCATAGAATTAAACCCGGGTGACCGGGGATTCATGCCTTTCAAAAAAGCTAAGCTCAGTGACAGCACCATTGCTGTTTTCAAACAATGGAAGGCTGACGGGATGCTTGAGAAATAATATTTACGGGTAAGCAACAGGTTCCAAATCCAGCACCACGTTGAGGTGGTGCCGGAGATGTTTTATATAGTCAATCGCCAACCATTCCAGTGTATGGGGTTCCTGTGTGAGGCAAAACCATTGTGCCGCGGCTACCGGTGTATTTTTCAGGATTTCGCAAACCTGTTTATTCAGCAGGTACCAGAGGTCTACGAGATCCTTTGGGTCCCCATGCTGATAATTCATTATAACCACCCATTTATCCTGGTCGTAAACAATATGGGGAGAGTCTTCGTATTGCGCCATCACAAACCGGCGGATATTACTCTGGGCAGAATCAATCATATGCCCGATGATTTCTTTCCTGCTCCATTTGGCAGGTGAAGACCGGTAGTCAAATGCTTCCGGGGGCATGGTTTTCAGCGCCCCGGCATACTGGTCAATGCATAGTTGCAGTTCTTCCGCGATTGCTTTCATACTGGATGATCTTATTCCGGAATGTACCATTTACCCGCATCATCTTTGGCGTAACCCATACCATTACTCATGTAATGTATTTCACGGCCATGTTTTTCGCTGAATGAATGACTTTTTTGATAAACCCTTACCCCGTTATTTTCACGGGTAAGGTATTGTACCAGCGCTGTAAGAGCAGGTGGTACATCATGCAGCCATTCTCCGTCGCTTTCTTTAACAAATGCCTGGCTCATATTCTTGTTTACTCCTCAAAGATAATTCTCTTTTCGGCAAGGGGTGGCCGGCAGGAAATTGACTCAAAAGCTCTGATCATCCGCGCTGGGGCCATAACTTCCCGGGATAGGAATATCCAGCAACCTGAGGTAAACCCCCAGTTGTGCCCGGTGATGGACAACCTGGCAAAAACAACCTCTCAACACATCATCTTTTGTATCGGCGCTGTAAACCTGTTCACCGTTTCGCATCGTCCAGGTCTCCTTAAGCTGATCATCGCTGCTCCTGGCTAATTCGGCTTTCCCCCCTGTATATGATTTTTCAAAAAATGTCATAAGCTCCTCGTTATTGTTCAGCAAGGTGGGTTTGTATTCATTTTTCCCAAAGTCAAGTTCGCTGGTAGTCAGTACCAGGCTGATCCAGGACGGGATTTCAGCAACATGGGTCGCAAGTTGTCTGAGGGTCATACTTTTTTCATGGGGTTTCCAGTCATACTTATCAGCCGGTACCCTTTCCAGCATCTTACGGGTAGTGGCGCTTTCTCTCTCCAGTTCTTTCAGAAATGATTGCATGAATGTCATAATAGTCTGTTTTAATGTTTAACATCAAAATTAAACGGCACGACTGACAACCCTATGGCAGCCTGTTTCAATAATTTACAGGAAGAGATTTCATGTATTCAGTTACGCTTATGTGAAGGTCTTTTTTAAAAGGCTGGCCTGTATCGGAAACCCGGGAAATACGCGATACTTTAAAATCCCGGTAGTCGTTCCGGCTGTGGCACCACCCGATCAGGTGCCAGTTGAAGGCATAAAAGATCAGCCCTACGGGCTCCACTTTCCGCTTCGTGGATTCCTCCCTCGAACTTTTGTATTCTATTTCAATAATCGTTTTTGCCGCAATGGTATGCTGGAGAACGGAAAGGTATTCAACATCCAGGGTATGGTTGGGGTGCATTTGCATTTTAATGCTGCTATCCAGAAAATCAAGCTTTTCTTTTTGCGAAGAACGAAGTACTGCCTTAACCTTATTTAATGCATTGGAATAATGTTTCTGTATGGATTTATCGGCAAACCCATATACCAGTGACTCGGACAGTAAAAGGGCATTTGCCTCTTCATTGCTGAAGGAAACCGGGGGCAGGAAATATCCCTGCACCACGAAATAACCCTTTGCTGTTTCAAAACTGACAGGGATGCCCAGTTCAGTCAATGCTTTGACATCGCGGTAGACGGTGCGGATACTGATGTGAAATTTTGCTGCAATTTTTTCTGCCGGAACAAATTTCCTGGATTGCAGCAGGGTGAGAATCCCCAATAGCCTGTCAATGCGGTTCATGCTATAAAGATAGCCGAATTAAACACTTACTTTTCCATCAGGATATCATAGAGTTCTTTGCTCCAGTCCATCCGTAAAATCTTAAAGTAGCGGATATTTTTTTCAGGAGGGAGTTCGATCATCAGTTTGGAAGCATAATCTGACACATACTGGTTCTCATTGATCTTTTTCCAATGATATTTTTCTTTGGCCAGTACTTCCTGCAAATACTTTACCAAACAGCTATCGCAACCAGCCTCTACTTTTTCAGAAATGCATTTCCCTTTTTTGTCAAAGGCATACTTAAAACCAGTGGGGGATGCCCCGCTTTTCCGGATGGAAAAGAGAACGGTACTATCGGTTTCAGTTACCGTCGTTTTGCCAATACCTTCTGCCGTTTCGTAGTTTTTAAGTTCTTTCTTAACCTGTATCCTGGTTTTATTGATATACTCCTGTGACAACGATGCGACGGGTGACAGGATCATTAATAGTATCAGTATTCGTAACATGCTATAATAGTTATCCGGGTAAGCAATTTGCAAAGCTAAGGGATAACGATATTATTTTTCTGCCATGATGACCAGGGCGCTGGCATCAATCGCCAGGTTATCTCCCGGGTATTTCTGCCTGACCAGTTCAAATACTTCCGTTTTTATTTTTTCCCGCATGATTTCACTGGCATTGCTTAAAGCAGCTACCACCGGGGCCGCTACTTCCGTCATCATACCCCAGTATGTCTCTACCGTACCGCTGCGGAGCTTTGAAACCACTTCTTTTTCCTGGTAATTTTTAAATCCCGCTTTCTCAAATATTTCCTTCATCCGGCCGGGTTTCGCACAACGGAACATACCGGGCAAATCCGGTGATGGTGCAGGAAGCTCCATGTTTCTCATAATTGTTCCCATGGTAGCAGTTACCCAAAAATTTTTTTCCGGGATATTCCATACAGAAGTGGCCATACGTCCGCCGGGTTTCAGCACCCGGAATATTTCGTTAGCAGCCAGTTGCATATCAGGAAAAAACATAAAACCAAAACGGCAACTTACCGCATCAAAACTATTATCAGGGAAAGGAAGGTCACTGACGTCGCAGGCCTTTGTTTCAATGTTGCGGATACCCCGGAGCATGGCATTTTCCTGCGCAATCGTTAGCATGTTTTCAGCCAGGTCCGTAATAACCACCGAGCCTTCATCCAGCATTGACGCAATTGTGAGTCCGGGTTCGCCGGTGCCACCGGCAATATCCAGTACCCGGTCCTTACCTGATGGTTCGAGAAACCGGATGATTTCCTGTCCCATGGGTTTCAGGAAATCCATGGTGAGCCCGTCCCATTTTTTCCATCCGCCTGAAAACTTGTTCCAGGATTGTTTTTGTTGTTCCCTGATCTCTTCCAGTTGCTGGTTCATGTTGAAGAAATTTAAATGTTAAAAAAGTTCAGGGGGTAGGGAAATGCGATTTTGAAGGTACTATTATTATTTTTTGTGCAGCAATAAGCCCGGGCCTCTTGTCAAAATGATGGCTGACCAGCGGCCGTTTGACAGGAGGGTAGCCCCCCTCCGGATATTTTAAGTATCTTGCAGGATTAAAAAATACAACAACGCTTTTATGAAAACAATTACAGGTATTATATTGGGGGGGATGATCTTTTTATTGCAGGCCTGTACCGAAAAAGATCCCCTGGATACTTCCACGGATGCTGCTTTTTCTGCGTCAGGCTATGATACACCTATCCCCTGCACAATTTCATTTATCAATACCTCAAGGAACTCGGCCACCTATTTGTGGACTTTTGGCGATGGGGCTACGTCTACCGAACCTAATCCAACGCATACCTATACGGCTATCGGAGCCTATTACTTAAAATTGAAAGCCACCGGGCCAAACGGGGTGGATTCTATTTGTAAAGTATTATACCTGGGTAATGTGGCGAACCCGGCCCAATCCTCTTTTTCTTATTTTATGGATAAATGCACAGGCACACCGGTAAATTTTTCCTTTTTTTCGTTAAACCCGCTATCTCAATATTATGCCTGGGATTTTGGTAATGGGGCTACCTCGCCTCTCAAAAACCCGATTATTCAATTCTCGACGCCCGGCAATTATATGGTGAAGTTCAGTTCACAGATCAATGGCGTGAGGGATACGGTCAGCCTGGGTATACAGATATTCTAATCCCATACATATTTCCAGCTGCCGTCTTTTTGTTTTTTCCAGACGGTATGAAATACACCTTTGAATTCGGTGATCACGCCGGCACTATCGCGGGATTGCCAGCGATATTTTCCGTAGGTATAAGCCAGGTCTCCTTTTTCAGCCACCTCAATAAAATCGGGCGACCATTTAACAGTGGCGGATTTGTAAAACGCTGCGGAATAGTAATTTTTTATATTTTCTTTTCCCAGAATCAGGGTATCGTTTGTCCGTTTGATAACGGCATTGGAGTCAGCATAATACCAGAATGCTTCCGCGATACCTTTTTCAGCGGCCATTTTTTCAAAGTCCTTTTCGGCATTTGCTATTTCTGCTTTTACTTTTCCCGGGTCAGCAGCCCCATTTTCATTACAGGAAAGACTAATCAATAAAACAGGAATAAACAGGTTGACCGGGTTGACACGCATATATAGTTTGAGTTTATTTTTGTAAAGGGCCTTCCCACAATACCTGTTCGATTACCCAGTTGTCGCCCTGTTTAGCCAGCAGAATGTAATCAACTCCCCACCAGGCTGTAACTTTTGCAGAAGCGATTGTATTCATGATGTCGAGCACTTCCACTTTTTTAGGCGCACCAGCTTTGGCAAAATTTTTTTTCTCTGACACGCCCCTGGCATAATCAAGTGCCTGGCGAAAACTCATCATGCCATCCGGGTCGTAGTTGCCGGTTGTTTTATTTTTCCAGTAACCAAATTTGTATAAGGATGGTTTCAGGCTGCGGATCAGTTTGGTTGTGTCGCCTTCATAGAATCCTTCGATATAATCAAGGCAGGCTCTTTCCACTTTTTCTTTTGCATCCTGTGCTGCTGAAAATTTTACGAGAAAACATAACAGGAAAATGCTAACGATTTTTTTCATGATGCTCGTTTGATTTATTTAAAGTACACCGGATTTAAGGAATAAAAGCACCGCTTATATAATTAATCAATGTGCGGGCCTACAGCACTTTCTGCAACACGATAAACTCAAGAGGTTGGAGGGCTGTCCCATAGGGACCTGCAGGGAATGGCTGGGTTTCCCCGGTAGGGTAATAGCCCTGTCTTTCATACCAGGCGATCAGTTCATAACGGATGGAAATGACCCTCATATAAATAGCGGAACAGTTTTGCGCCCGTGCATACCCGGCAGCACCCATCATCAGTTGTTTCCCGATACCCTTCGCCTGTAAGGCAGGGGGGACACTCAGCATACCGAGATAAAGTTTACCGGGTTCCCTTTTATCTACGAATACACACCCTTCAATCTTGTTTTCGGGGCTGGTGTATTTCAGGAAAACGGCGTTTGGTAATTGCATCAGTTCCTGCATATTGGCCGCGTCAGTACGGAGATCACCGCCAACCATATCGGCTTCGGTGGTCCAACCCTTTTTGGATTCCTCACCACGGTATGCACTATTGATTAATGTTACCAATACGGGAATATCTTCCGGGCTGGCAATAGAAACAGGCATGAAATGAAGGTACAAATTTCATGATGCCACCTGTTTTGATGGAAGGTTAAAAGGAATTAAAATCCTTTTTTACCCTCACCGGCCTGGAGCTGCTTCAGCATAGCCCTGGCATTATCACCTGTAACACCATCAGGATCTTTACTGATGGCAAGATTATAATACTTAATGGCCTCCTCTTTTTTACCAAGTTTCCACCAGCTTTCGGCATAGCTGTCATATGCGTTGGCCGAGCCGGGAAATAGCTGGACATTCATATGCAGCACTTTATTGGCCACTTCATACTTATGCTGGTTTATCAGCCTGTAGCCAAAATCATTAACCTTGGTTTCCAGGTCATCTTTATAATAACGGTGCAGGGGGTTTTCCATGTATTTCCGGGCCGCCAGAACCGCTTCATCATATTTACCGGCGAGTACCAGGTTCCTTAACTGCTCATCAATAGAACCGGTTAGTTTATAATTCATTATCGCCTCCATAGCTGGGTCTATTCCATTCTTATAATCATTAAAACTGAGATCAGCAGCCAGGTGAGGAGCGGTCCATTTTCGCTTGTCACGGGGATCGAGATTTTGCCACCATAACCAGCTGAGATTGATATTGAGCTGGCTGTTGGGAAGTATTTCAGTACGTGTATCCCCAAAGAAATTTACATTTTCCGAAGTGGATTCGCCGACGAACACAGCTTCCGAATATTTTTCCAGTTCATTCGTCAGGTTTTGCGCAGCGGAGAAAGTGGCTTTTCCCGTAATGATAAAGAGGTGCCCTTTCCGGTTTATTTTTTTTGCCTGTATAATCCCCGTAATCACCGGCTTATTCAGGTAGTTATTTCCGCCGCCGTTCAAACGGATATCCAGGATGAATTTGTCTACATCGTTACTGTCAATAAACCGGAACACTCTTGCAAAAAAATCCGCAATGGTTTCATCCGCTTCATCCTGTACCGCACTATGTTTTACGTAGACTGTCTTGCTCCCGGGCAGGTACTCAAAATAACGGAGCCTGCCGGGTTCTTTGAGCCATAAAGGCGCAGCCGTAGTATTCAGGCCTGCATAGGCATCCGCCCAACTTGCACCGGAAACTGGAGCTCCATGATTAGCGGGTCCGGGCATGCTTCCAGGAGCCAGGGTTATTTCTTTTTCAATGCCATCTTTCAGGTAAGTGATGGTTACTTTACCAGCGTCCTCAACGATACCAACCCCCTGCAGAAATTCAGGGAGGTTAAGGTAATACTGGATCATGTTCTTAAATCCCTGCTCGTTTTCAAATGGTATACCCGGCCTTATTTTTTGCAAAGCTGTTGCTGCATCGGTATTACCAATCTTTATGACCTTTCCACCGGCAGCTTCTTTGAATTTTTCGTCAATGCTT